>JAJZBH010000113.1 GCA_021799015.1 Pseudomonadota bacterium | reverse complement strand
CATTATATCATCGCCTGATGCGCGGTGAAGCGATTGGCGCCGCCGATGTGGATGCGGCCGCCAGGCTGGCTGACCCGGCAGCCGAGCCGCGACTACCGCTCTCCGATCTTCCGGCAATTCGTACACGCAAGGGGGTCGTCGGTCCGCGCAGCCCTGGTCAAACCGCCTATATCAATCTCCTCAGCCGCCACGAGATGGTTTTCGCCATCGGTCCTGCGGGAACCGGAAAGACTTACCTCGCAGTGGCACAGGCTGTAGCGATGCTTGGCACCGGCCGCGTCGACCGTATCGTGCTCTCCCGCCCCGCCGTCGAGGCTGGCGAGCGCTTGGGCTTTTTGCCCGGCGATATGAAAGAAAAGGTCGACCCTTATCTGCGGCCGCTCTACGATGCATTACAGGATCTGATGCCCGGTGACCAAATGACGCGACGAATGACTGCCGGGGAAATCGAGATCGCACCGTTGGCATTCATGCGTGGTCGCACTTTGTCGCATGCTTTTGTTATCCTGGATGAGGCCCAGAACACGACGCCGGTGCAAATGAAGATGTTTCTCACGCGAATGGGCGAAGGAACGCATATGGTTGTCACCGGCGATCTTTCCCAAGTGGACTTACCCGTAGGAACGCGCTCTGGTTTGGCTGACGCACTGGAAACACTTGAAGGCGTTGCGGGGATTGGCGTCGCAAGGTTCGCCGTTAATGACGTCGTCCGCCACCCGCTGGTTGCCCGCATCGTCGAAGCGTATGACCAGCGCGCGTACGCTGCCGAGGAACGCCAGCGCGAGCAGTGATGCAACCCTCATCAGAAGTTTGCAGTCGTCCGTGCCGCAGCGGCCCGCAGTTGCATGATGCTATCATAATCATCGAGCAACGATGGAGATGGCACGTGCCTCGCGCGGAACGGCTTGTCGCCCGGGCGCTCGCACTGACTGGCTGTTCCGCGTCAATTGTGCTTGCTAATGACACCATGATAAAGAAACTAAATGCCCGCGACCGGGGCCGTAACAAGCCAACAAATGTTTTAACATATTGTTCTCCGCCGGCAATCATAGTTTCCCTTGACACCGTTTTGCGCGAGGCGAGGGAAGCCCAAAAGCGTCCGGCACATCATCTGGCGCATCTCGTCATCCACGGCGCACTTCATCTCTCTGGCGAAGATCACGAACACGCAGGTTCGGCGGTAGCTATGGAAAGACGTGAAGCTCGCCTGCTATCAAAAATTGGTGTCCCGAATCCATGGAAAACGCGACCATGAGTGGCTCATGGTTCGGCAGGTTACTCAATAAAATGCGAGAGCAGCCCGATCTGCGTCAGCAGATCGGCGAACTAATGGAGGAAGCCGAAGCTGAAATCGGAAGCGAAGCCGGCAGCACGGGTCTTGACCGGCAGGAACTGGCCCTGATCGCCAATGTGCTTCGCCTGCGCGGCATAACCGCCGATGATGTCATGGTCCCCCGTGCCGATATTGTGGCGATGCGTGGAAACGTCAGTCTCGATGAAGCGTTCGCGCAAATTCGTGCCGAGGGCCATTCCCGCTTGCCCGTTTATGGGGATCATCTCGATGATGTGCTGGGCATGGTTCACATAAAAGATATCGTTGCCTATGCGGGACCTCCCGAACAATTTTCGCTGCCGGCGATCCTACGCAAACCGCTTATGGTCGCGCCACAAATTCCTGTGCTGGATCTTCTCCTCCAGATGCGACAGCGCCGAACGCATCTCGCTCTCGTCATCGATGAGTATGGCGGCGTCGACGGACTGGTGACTATCGAAGATCTGGTCGAGACGATCGTCGGGGATATTGACGATGAACACGACGAGGTCGAAGGCCCACTCCTGACCGAACGGGACGACGGTAGCGTCGATATGAACGCGCGCCTGCCTGTCGAAGAGTTCGAGGCGAGATTTGGCGAAGTACTCACCGAGGAGGAGCGCGACGCCGATCTCGATACTATTGGCGGTTTAGTTTTCACACTTGCAGGGCGCGTCCCCATTCGTGGGGAAATCATCCGCCATCCGTCCGGAATCGAATTCCTGATCTTGGACTCCGATGCCCGCCGTCTACGCCGTATACGCGCTCGACGCGTCTCAAGTACCGAAACCTGAGGCCTGTTCGGTTATTTCCTGATGCCGCTTATTCAAACTCGATCGGCCAGTCCATTTCTGACAAGCGTGCGGGCGCAATCCGGTAGATCACAAACCCACATAGCCCAGCGACCGTGGCTATGGTCGCCGGAATCTCCCACGAAAGTGAATGCTCTGCAGTAAGCGCTGCGAACACTCCGCCATAGCAAAACGTATAGCCAAACATTGCACAAAATGCGGCAATACCTATCCCTCCGAATTCATACCAGAGCAATGGAAGCGCACCCAGCAGGCTGCTGCCCAGAATAATTACGATTATTGACAGAGCGTCAGCCGCCGCCGCGACCGGCGTGACCATCTGCAGCCAAAGTGGAACGGCCAATCCGACAGCCACGATGAAGACGCCGCGCGCGGTGCCATTCAAAACAAAATGTCGAAAGACAGATCGGCTGTACTGTCGTCGGGAGCCATAAAGACCAGCAATAAAGGTCAGGACGAAGCCTGAACGGTTCAGCAGTGACTGCGACATCTGCGCAGCCGTCAAGCCACAGGTCAAAGCCATCGCTTGGGTGGTGATCTCGCGCAAACCGACGGCTCGGGCGTCGCCGGAAAAGTGGTAAATGGCGAGGTCAATTGCAAATATGATGCCGTATTGCCCAATCGTGGCGATCGCCATACCAATCGGACCGGCCGGAAGGGCGAATTGAGCTGGAACTGGGGCGTGTGGCCAGAATTCGGGGTGCCAGTCAAGAATCGCCGCGAGTCTGCCAAACCTGGCGCCACCAAACGACGTACGTGCATCTTGGTGCCGCTCCCATCGTCCGATAACGCGGCGCATTAGTGTTGGTACAAACCACAGCAATGCTATCAGCACGACAGCGCATACGACTGCCAACGGCACCGCCAAGGCGGACGGGATCTCAAGGATATGGAAAAACCAGTGTCTCTGGTAGCCAACGATGGCTAGACCGGCAAGCAGCCCCAAGCGAACGCGCGTTATCCACAACCAAGCGCTGCTTGGCATGCCGCGCGCGGACCCGGCCGGCGGCATGAAGCTGCCGCTGAGGACAATCCCTCCGAGAGTAAGCGTTAGCATACCTGACCATGGAGCGCCGCTCAGCACGAACGGTGCATCGATGAGAAAGACCGCCAATAACGTCATGACCAGGGCCGCGCGGTATTCCGTTCCGATCATTCGGGGAATGGATGGCGCGTGTGGGGTCGAGATTTGACGCCAATAGTGAGCGTATACCGTGCCTGGCACGATCCAACAGGCGCCCCAAATCAGGAACACGGCGTGTCTGCTGTTTGCAAGAACAGCCAGCGTGTCGTCGCGCATCAAAAACCCGTTTAGCACCAGCAGGACAACAATCAACGAAGCCGCTACGATCAGTGCGTTTTCTCGCAGAAACACCGGTGTAAAATAGTTGCGAAGTGATGCCCAAAGGGTCACCGCATCATTTCCAGAAAGACGGCCTCCAGATCCGGCGCGCGCGCGTTAGCTTGTTCACGCAATGTGTTAGCAACCGCATTTGCGACTACCTCGTTCCACCCATCGACCAAGATTGTGCAGGCGTCACGATTTTGGCTGAGAATGGCAAGAGAATCAGGGAGAGCCGCACGTAGTGTAGAAAAATCACACGATGCACTGACCCAGCGCGTAGACTCCCGGAAACGGGCCATCGGAGTGTCATGAATGATGGTCCCATGGCGCAGGAACAATGCCCGCGTTGCAATTTTTTCCAGATCAGACAGAATATGCGACGAAATAATCGCACTCCCTCCTCGTTCGGCACAGTAACGCCCCAAAAGCAACATGAACTCGCGCCGCGCTTGCGGATCAAGACTGGCCACCGGTTCGTCAAGGATCAACAGATCGGGTTCGTGCCGTAATGCGAGCAGGACAGCAAGGCGCTGCTTCTGCCCCCCCGACAACGATTTGACGCGCGCGTTCAGGTCAAGTTGGGCCCACTCTAGCAACCATGCGGGAGGATCACCAGGATCGCGTCGATAGAACCGCCCAAGATAGCGTATCAACTCCCCCACCCGAAACCAGGTGAAACCGGTCATGGCCTGCGGGACAAAGCCGATTCTTGACCGCAAAGCCGATGACAGCTCGGTGGCCTTAACGCCGAACAGCTTCGCACCCCCCGTACTCGGTGCAAGAACTCCAAGCAGGCACCCGATCAGGGTTGTTTTGCCTGCACCATTCGGGCCAAGCAGGGCGACAATCTCGCCAGGCTCGACAACGAATGACACGGTATTGAGCGCCAACCGCGTGCCGTAACTTTTGCTGAGTACATGCACCTCGGCAACTGGCGTTACGTTACCGTCGAACATCGCCCCTCCACCGACAGACGGCCGAATTTATCGAAGTGTCAAAGAAAAATCCAAGAAAAAGTCCATTACCCTCGCGCTGGTACGAAGCTTTGGCATCGGCCATGCCGGGTATCGTGCCCAAACCCGGCATGCAGCATCATGCATGCCTCGAGTCTTTTAGTGCGGATCGCAATGGCATCGGCAGTTCTTGCCGTTTTCGAGGGGCAAATCGCCACCGTGCTAACGGTGGGTTTAGCATGCCTGTCCGTGTTCCAGCTTCCCCCCGGCGCCGTTCATGTCCGTCCCGGGATGTCATGAAACCTGAGGGAACCATCAAGTTGACGTCATGAGCACCAAATTTGGCGCTCATGTCTGACCTGACATCCGGGCCGCGTTGCGTGTTTCCGCACCGAAGTATGGATTATGCAATCGGGGGTCGGCGGTGGAACCCCTCCCACCGGATCGGATGCTGAGCACCGTTCGCTCGCGGAACTGGCGTACCAATTCAGCGGAATGTCGCCTCGCTGGTATAGCGTCCAAGATGTGTGACCGAGGCCGAGTGAAATACGCCGGTGACAACACGGCGCATGTACCCATTGAAGGATTCTACCACGGTTGACGTGGATACGATCAGGTAAATCGCATGCACCCATGCCGGCAGCGGGAGATGCGTCCGACGCATTGGCGTTCCCGTCGTCACCGAAAAACTGGTGATGACATCCCATGCAGTTCCAGCGACGTGGCTTCTTGAGCCAAGCTGAATGATTGATTGAACCGCATTTCGGACATTCCGGGCCATGCGGCCAACGAGCCTTCTCGAACCACGCTCGCGGCGTCCTCATCAAGAAGCATTTCGTTAACGGCGCGCAAGGTCATGGATGAACGGCTTCTAGATTACTGGCCACACCTATTTATCATCCACGTCAAATTTATAGCTCCGAAGCCTGATATCCGGGCGGCAGCGTCCGAACGCTTCGCTGTCTCTGAAATTTTATCCAGATTACATCAGATCTCGGAAATCCCGAGGTGTTCCGCTAGCGGCCAGACATCGTGCCGACTTGCTTGGAGCATTTCGACCACACACATGGACTATCGCAAAATGGCGCGACCAGCGAACCGGGCCGTATCACCAAGCGTCTCTTCAATGCGGAGCAACTGATTATATTTGGAAGTCCGGTCGGCGCGGGCAAGGCTGCCTGTTTTGATTTGCCCGGCATTCACCGCAACCGCCACATCGGCAATCGTAGCATCTTCGGTTTCGCCCGAACGGTGACTGACGATACAGGCCATACCAGCGCGGTGGGCTATCTCCATCGTCTCCAGCGTTTCAGTCAGGGTGCCAATCTGATTAAGTTTTACCAGAATAGCGTTTGCTGATTTGTCGGCGATGCCTCGACGCAGGCGCTCAGGGTTGGTAACAAAAAGATCATCCCCAACAATTTGCAGCTTGGACCCGAGTGCAGCATTGAAATGCGCCCACCCTTCCCAGTCATCCTCGGATAATGGATCCTCAATCGAGATGATCGGGAATCTTGCGACAAGACCAGCAATGTAGTCGGTCATTCCCGCAGCGTCGAGGACCCTTCCTTCCCCTTCAAGATGATATGCGCCTTCCTTGAAAAACTCGGTGGCTGCGCAATCGACCGCAAAAGCAATATCCTCACCTGGAATGTAGTTGGCGGCCTCTACCGCGCGGATCATGAAGGCCAGCGCTTCCTCGGCTGATTTCAGGCTCGGCGCAAACCCGCCCTCATCGCCAACATTTGTGTTATGTCCGGCATCATGAAGCAGCTGCTTGAGCGCATGAAAGACCTCCGCACCCATCCGTACGGCATCAGCGATTGATGCAGCACCCAACGGCTGGATCATAAACTCCTGAATGTCGATCGGGTTGTCCGCGTGCTTGCCCCCGTTAATGATGTTCATCATCGGCACCGGCATTGTCCGCGCGTAGGCTCCTCCCACATAGCGATAGAGAGGTATTCCGAGTTCGTCAGCGGACGCTTTTGCAATAGCGAGGGAAACACCAAGAATCGCATTGGCCCCAAGGCGAGATTTGTTCGGGGTTCCATCCAGATCGATCATCATCTGATCGAGCATGACTTGTTCGATGGCATCGAGGCCGCTGATCGCATCGTAGATCTCCGTCTCGACAGCCTTGACGGCCTTTTGCACACCCTTACCACCATAACGACTTTTGTCCCCGTCCCGCCGTTCCACGGCTTCGTGCGCACCGGTCGACGCGCCGGAAGGTACTGCGGCCCGGCCTCTCGCGCCGGATTCCAAAGTAACCTCTACTTCCACGGTTGGGTTGCCGCGCGAATCCAGGATTTCGCGTGCGGTAATGTCAACGATATCGGACATGACGGATTCCTCTCCGGCTGGCTGGCGCTGGGCTTAAATCACGCGTCGAAAGCATGCAACCGCAACTCCATATTGCGGAGTTGCCATCGCTCCCAGCGTTGGCTATGACGCGCCGTACAGTTCCCGGATAGCTCAGCTGGTAGAGCAAGCGGCTGTTAACCGCTCGGTCGTAGGTTCGAGTCCTACTCCGGGAGCCAATGAAATCAAGGGGGTAGGCGTCTTTTCGCCTATCCCCTTCCTCGTTTCCGGCTGCGCGAGGCAACATCCGGGGCAACAAGGCCCCGATTTCACAAAATCGCGATTATCAACCTCGGCAGTTTTTTTGAGCGCAAAATCTGATTATGCCCATTCGCGCGGCCTATCGACACGCAAAATCTCACCAATACGTGTTGCCGGGTGCATGCAGAGCAAGCGCCATCGCCTTTGCCCAGGTTAAGCAGAACCATGAATTCCTCGCGCAGAATTTCACCAAGTGATGTACGAATGCGTGTCATGGCTTAGCCTCAGTGATAGTTGGCAATTTCCACATCCTGCGCCCCGTCATTGCAGACAAAGCCAACACGCCATTGATCATTGATCCGAATGCTGTGCTGCTTCCGTCAATCGCCGCTTAATTCTTCCAAGCGATTGCCGGGCGGGACTTTCAGATCTGACAACATAGCCGCAGCATGGAGCATATCGAGCTTACGCAACGCCACCGACCGGAACGCTTGAAACTCTCGGACGGCATCACCGTCGAAGAGTGCGGGTGTTCATTTGCATCCGAAGCTTCGGATAAGCTGTGAATACATATAACGCGTCACGTTATATGGCCACCCGATTTGTCGCGGTATTGCGAAACGGGCCGCCACAGAAACGGTCCGATATTGGCGCACTTAGACTACGATTTGGCTATTTCATGGTCGCGTGCCAGGCGCCGCACGGTCGCTATCCGATGCCCATCCCGTCAGGACATGACGTAGAGCCGCGCCTTCGCCGCGACGCGGCGCACGACGACGCGGACGGTAGGTCGTGGATATCGACCGCTGGTTTGCCGGCAGGCCGACGCGTCGCCTGTGCGACGCGCTCCATCCCGAGATGAAAGACCTGTCGCGGCCCGAAATGGTTTGCGACTGCGGCAATCGGATGGGGCGCGATCGCAACGCAACGATGAGCCACTACAGAGGTTATCGCGAGGAGCGCGAGAACCGGGGGGGGGGGGGGGGGGGGGCCCCTTCG
>JAJZBH010000112.1 GCA_021799015.1 Pseudomonadota bacterium | reverse complement strand
GGCATCGCGGCCCTCCGGCGGCGGCGGTGCGCCGCGTGCCGGCGGATGGGATGCCGGGCGGGCCGGCGGCGGCGAACTCGACGACGAAATTCCGTTCTAGGACGCACCAAAAATCATAGTGTAAACAATTCGGCCGGGATCGCAGATTTCGGCCGTTTTTGTTCTTGCAGATCGATACGTGTTCCTGTTATGTTCTTTTTGTAGAACGTACCACGGAATTGCGTCAACTTATGTCATGTCCATTTCGAATTAAGACCGTGATCGTTGGCACTGGCGAACGGTTGCCCATGCTTATCGAACGAGCGACTGGCCTGCCGAAGTTCGACGCCACCGTGTACATTCTCTCCATGGTGCGCGGACGGAATCTAGCCACCAATACCATCACCCACCACCTGGCCGCGATCGAGAGTCTCCTTCTGTTTTGCGAAATAGAGGGGATTGATCTGGACGAACGGATAAAGACGGGCAGGTTGCTGACGTTGGAAGAGATCGCGGCGTTGTCCAGAGCAGTACGGCGTCCAATTGATCAACTCGTAGCCTTATGTTCGAAGCCGATCGAGACGCGAGATAAGTCCTTGGTCCAAGCCAAGATCATTTCGCTCGAAAAATTTCGTCAGGGCAATCCAAGCCAATTTGAAGCCGCTGTGCATCAGGCAACTGGCGCAAATCGCTTGCGTGTGATCCGCAGTTTCCTTGGATTCATCAGCCTTCGCCATCAAGCCAAACTGACCAATCCGAGTGAGGCATACCTGTGTTACGATGAGGCGAGGAGAATTATGCTCGACGTAATCGCGGGACATATACCGCCTTCTAAGAATAAATCCCAACGTGAGGGGATGTCCGACGAGCATCGGGCGAAGTTGGAGTCCATGATCTCACCAGAAAGTCAGGAAAATCCTTGGTTTGGTGATCATGTGCGACGCCGCAATCGGCTTATAGTTCGATTTCTCTTGGATCTTGGCATAAGGCGAGGCGAACTTCTCGCGCTGCGCGTTGAAGACATAAAGCTTCAAACCCTTCGACTGGAAATTCTTCGCCGACCTGACGACCCAAGAGACCCTCGGGTCAAGCAACCTACTGCTAAAACCCAGGCGCGCATACTTCCGATCTCTACGAGCTTAGCTGAACTCGCCCAAGATTACATCTTAAACTTCAGGGCCACGCTTCGCGGTGCCAAGCGACATGGTTTCCTATTTGTCGATTCTGATCATGGGCGGCCGCTTTCCGAATCTGCCATCAACAAGCTATTCCGCGAACTTCGTGAGGCCGCGGGAGATGCTTTTGGTGATCTGAGCGCGCATGTCCTGCGGCATAGTTGGAACGATCACTTTTCCCAAATCATGGAAAAACGAAAGGTGCCGGCATCTGATGAGGAGAAGCAGAGATCATACCTGATGGGATGGCGGGACGGATCCGGCAGGGCGGCCACCTACACCAAGCGATATACCCGTAAACGAGCAGAAGAGGCTTCGTTAGCTATGCAATCGGAGATCA
This sequence comes from Pseudomonadota bacterium, assembly GCA_021799015.1. GTDB lineage: Bacteria > Pseudomonadota > Alphaproteobacteria > Acetobacterales > Acetobacteraceae > Acidiphilium. The sequence continues at coordinate 6,678 of JAJZBH010000112.1, read as the reverse complement.
TGCAGGGGACGAAGTCCGATGACAATTGAACTCGCCGCCCGTCATCGGCCAGTAGTTCTGCCGGTAAGCGCTCAGACCCGATTTGGTAGCATCTTCCGCCCGCGGAGTAAGACTTGGGTCTTTCGTGAGGGGGTTCAATATATCTCGATTAATTTTGCATTATTGGACTGTGTAGATGATATTGTCCTTCAATCCTTGAAGGCGACGATATTGTGGTATCTAGAAAATTGGGCGCCAAGCACGGCTGATACAATGTTTAAGCATTTCCTCCATATGTTTCGTACACTTAAGACGATCACTGGTGCTGATTGCGAGTCTATCGGCGTGGCGGAAATATTAAATTACAAAGCCGCGCTGTCGGATCGAACCGAATGGTATCTGGGTAGTTTGGCAAGTGGAATCAAAAGATGGGGTGCGCTCGGATATCCAGGAGTCGAGAAAGAGGCTGTCGTGCTCTTGAACGAGATGCGGATAAAGGGGGGGAGGAAAGGCGAACCAGTTCGCACTATGTGCCCCATAACGGGTCCGTTTTCCGAAATTGAATATGAAGCAATAATTTCTCGGTTGAACGGAGCTTATGGGAACAAATCGCTTAATCGCGAAGATTATCTAATAGGTTTGCTGTTTATAACTCTGGGTGCTCGGCCTAGCCAGATAGCTTCTTTAAAGATATGTGACCTTACCGTTAAAGAATCTTCGGTGTCGCGGGGAGTGTCTTATTCCTTAAGTGTTCCCCGGGCGAAACAGAGGGGTGAGATAACGCGCGGATCGTTCAAAGGCCGGGCAATCATCCCAGACATTGGCGAGATTCTCTTGTCTCATGCCAATGACATACGTACCAGGCTCGCGGGACAACTCGCCGATATTGATCAAGCTCCAATGTTTCCGGGCCAAGGAATACAGGCCACCGTCGCTACTGGTTTCGAGCGTCATATGACGGCGCGTGCCATGAGCGCGAAAGTTTCTGGTGTTGTTGAGTGTCTTGGCGTTTTTTCGGAGCGCACCGGCGAGCCAATCCACGTCACGCCAACCCGATTACGACGGACCCTTGGCACGCGCGCTGCCATGGAAGGCTGCGGGGAACTCGTCATCGCAGAACTTCTTGACCACAGTGATACGCAGAATGCCGGCGTATATGTGGAATCACGGCCGGAGGCAATCGAACGAATAGATAAGGCGATAGCTCTGCGGCTTGCTCCACTTGCGCAGGCATTTGCCGGCGTGGTGGTTGACGGCCGCATCGGAGAAGGACCGCGCCGCAATCCTATCGTTGATCCTCGCTTTGATGAGGGCCGGCGACCGGCAGGAACATGCGGGCTGCATGGCTTTTGCGGTCTAGCGGCGCCGATTGCTTGCTACCCCTGCATCAATTTTCAGGCTTGGCTGGACGGGCCTCATGAGGAAGTGCTCGATTTCCTTCTCGCCGAACGCGAAAAGCTGATGGCGGACGGAAGCCCGAGGATCGCCGCCATCAATGATCGCACCATTCTCGCTGTCGCCGAGGTGATACGCCTATGCAACGAGCGCCGCAAAGCTCTTGAGGAGCCGGATATTGAGTGAAGATGTCATTCATTTTATGCCGCAGGCTGGCGTGGTGGCACAGGAAAATGTGCAGCAATTCATTGCTTTAGCCCGAGATATTCTGACCGCCTTTGGGTCCGGCCTTCGGTTTTCAGAGAACAGATGGGATATCACGGAAGCTGCAAGGCTGCGCGGAAAGAACCATCGTGTCATAATTACTTTCTGCACTCTGGAGACAGTCGACGCTGTTACGACCCTTCCCATGGCTCAGCCCTTCGGGGACTTTGCCAAGGCCTATATTCGATATATGCAAGGGCTCAAGCCGGCGAAAAACCCCCATTTCCGCTTGTCCGCCCTGCGCGTTATCGATCAAGTATTAACGGAATTCGGCTTCGCTGGGGCTGTGCACCGCATCGATGCGCATGTGCTCAACCAGGCGGCGCAAGTAATAAAGAAGCGATATAGCGCCAGCGCTGCCTATCGCATCGGTGGGCAGATGGAAATCCTTGCCGTGTTTCTTACTGCAAAGCGCCTGGTCACTGTTCCTGTCATTTGGCGGAACTCCTTGAATCGTCCAAATGACGCGGTTCGGGTGGGGGCGGAATTCGAGAAGCGCCGCGAGGAAAAGATGCCGTCGGCTCGCGCGCTCGAAGCCGTAGCTATCGTGTTTCGGACAACGACCCATCCCGCCGATCAGGTAGCTGTCGGAGCGATTGCCCTGATGTGCGCGGCTCCAGACCGGGTCGGCGAAGTCTTGACCCTTAAGGCGGATTGCGAGGTCACCGTTGATCGACGAGACAAGGAACCCGCCTATGGGCTTCGCTGGTGGCCTGAGAAAGGCGCTGAGCCCACGATCAAGTGGATCCTGCCGATGATGCAAGGTGTCGTGCAGGATGCGTTGGTCATGCTGCGGCGAAATAGCGATAGCGCACGGAAGGTGGCTGCTTGGTATGAAGAAAACCCAGGCGAAATATTCCTTCCTGATGGTCTTGAGTATTTGCGCGGGCGAGAACTTCAATATGAAGACGTGGCTGAGATTGTTGGGCAGAAATCGGGCAATCAGTTCTGCCGAATCCATAAAATACCTACATATCGTAGAGGTGCGCGGGATTATTTGCAGTTTCGCGACATAGAGCGGGCCGTTATCGACCTCCTACCAAATGGGTTTCCTCTGCTGGATCCCAAGTCTGACACGAAGTACAGCGAAGCCATGTTCGTCGCGCTGCGACATCGGTTCCGGCACAATCTGACCACTCCTATGCCCTGCATGATTGAGGCGGTGACGCATGGAGTGATCTCTGACGCATTAGGCAACCGCGTCGGTCACGGCGTTCAGTCTGTCTTCAGCCGCCTCGACCTGACCGAGGAGGACGGTACTCCCATCGCGATCACTTCTCATCAATTCCGCCACTACCTCAATACCCTGGCCCAAAAAGGGGGTATGAGCCAACTTGATATCGCCAAATGGAGCGGCCGCAAGGATGTTCGGCAGAACCGAGCCTATGATCATGTTTCTGCTGAGGAGATGATCGGACAGATCCAGGCATCCGTTGGTAACGAGGATGAACTTTTCGGCCCGCCGGCGCGCGTAGACATCAGGTTGCCGGTGAGCCGAGCTAAGTTCGAGGCCAAGCACGGCACCGTCGGACATACCACCGAAATCGGGTTCTGCGAGCATGACTTCACCATGCTGCCGTGCCAATTGCATCGCGATTGCATCAATTGCATCGAGCATGTGTGTGTAAAGGGGGATGCAAAAAAGACCCTTCAGATTCATCGGCAGCTCGATGATGCCCGCCGCTATCTGGACAAGGCTCAGGATGGCGTGCGGGAAGGATTCGAGGGGGCTGACCGGTGGCGCGATCATTACCGAGAAACAGTGGCACGATTGGAAGAGCTCTGCCGCCTGCTCGATGACCCCGATGTGCCAGACGGAACAAACATCAAGTTGAAGAACCCGTTGGCTGATTCTCCAATTCGTCTAGCGGATCGGCAGCACCAAGGCCTTCCCCAACGTGGCATCGACCTCGATGTCTTGTCCGACCTGATGAATGACCAGGAAGACGACAATGCCGCAGCATAGGGCGAAGAATCTAAGGGATAATGACGTGGCGTTAATCGTCAGTATCATCGATGGTTGGGGCGGCAACCTAACCTGGGATGCGCTCATCGCTGATATCGAATTGCGTCTTCATAGTCGATACACCCGTCAAGCCCTGCATAAGCACGTTCGGATCCGAGATGCGTTTGCGTTTCGAAAGAAGGGCGCGATGACAAGGGAGGAGGTCAAACGGCCGAGGGGTTCGATCGAACTCCGGAAAGCCATGGAGCGCATAGCCCGACTGGAGGCTGAGAACGCCCGCCTCGAAGCGGAGAACAACAATCTGCTCTCCCAGTTCGCCCGATGGGCATACAACGCAAGCATTCGAGGCCTCGATGCCACCTATCTCGGCCAAGCGCTGCCGCCGATAGATCGTGACCGGACGAGGCCGGCCAAGTGACCGGCGGCGGGCGCCAAACTGGCGAAGCACATGTCGCCAGCCTTGCAGCATACCTCGCAAGCCTTCGGGACAATCGCCAGGGTCTTCCTGTACGATCGGGAAAGGTCAATTCTTCTGCTGTCGCACACGCCTGTGGCTTCAATCGCGAGGTGCTCTACCAGAACCCGCGGTGCAAAGAGATGCTTACCCAGGCCACAACGGAGCTTGGTATCGTCGGAATTGAAACTCGACCAGAGGCAGTTGCCGATCCGGAGCGAAAGGCTTTGGAAAATAGGGTGGCTACATTGGAACGGCGGAATGCCGCGCTTCAAGCTGAGGTCTATGAACTTCGGCGACAACTGAAGAATTACGATACCGTCGAGGCCATCCTGGTCCAGTCGGGTCGGCGGGTAATTCCGTGACACAGGCGGTGGCCGTTGAGGAAGTGCTGTCCGCCGGAGCTATCGGCGCGATATTTCGCGGTATCACTTCCGAGGGGCGCACGGTGCGTATCGTAGCGAACCGGGAGCTCATGCCTCGGCCGCCTCTACCCGGCGAGGTGTGGCGGATTGGCGGGGTCATTCACCACCACCCCACCTACGGTGCGCAGGTGCATGCGAGAGAGGTAAGTCTGGAACGCCCGTCCGGCCGGCTCATCGTCGATGTTATGGCAAGGAGCGCTTCGTTTCCCGGTATTGGCCGGACTCGGGCGAAAGCCTTGTGGGATGCGCTTGGAGAGAATCTTTACTCAACCGTCGATGCCGGTGACGCCGTCGCCTTGGCGCCCATCGTAGGCGAAGAGCTTGCTCAGGTGGTAATAGTAGGCTGGCAGGTCATGTCCATCGATGCGCGTATGTTTGCTTGGCTTGACCGACACGGACTGAGCCCGCGATTGGGCCGGGCACTGATTGATCTTTATGGCGCGGAGGTGATCGCCAAGGTCGAAGAAAACCCCTATCGGCTGCTTGCACTTGCCAGTTGGGCGGAGGTCGATCGTTTCGCTCTCTCATTGGGCATTACTGCCGATGACCTGCGGCGCCTCGTCGCAGGCGCGGAGGCTGCGGTTTATCGTCGCTTGGAAGATGCTCACACGCTGACCGCCGAATGCACACTTGCCGATGCCGCTGGGAGCCTGCTCGGCGGCGGAATCAAGCAAGGCGAGCAGGCCGTCGGTGCCGCAATTGCAGATAAGGCGCTAATCCGGCTTGAAAGCGGGATCCAGGGTCTTGGTCCGTGGTCGATGGAACGCTTCATCGCGGAGCGTGCTGCGGATATGTTGTCGCAGTCATGGTACCCAGAGCAGCTTCGCTTGAACGGGCAAATGGACGTTCGGCAAGTCCTGCGGTCATCCCAAACCGGACAAGGCCTGCGGCTCAACGCGGGGCAGGAAGAGGCGGTGATCATGGCGATGACCTCGCCGTTGAGTGTCCTTTCTGGCGGAGCCGGCGTCGGGAAAACAACGGCGCTCCGAGTCATCCACACCGCCGCGGAACAGATGATGCGGCCGGTGTGGCAAATGGCCCTATGCGGCCGCGCGGCCAAACGGATGGAAGAAGCTACCAGCCGACCTGCGACGACTATCGCCCGATTTTTTGGTCATATAGCGGCAGGGGATCTTGATCTGAGCGCGGACTGGTTGTTCATCGTCGACGAATCGTCCATGCTTGATCTCCCGACGCTATACCGAATCCTGCGGCATCTTCGGCCTGCTCACGGACTGCTATTGGTCGGTGATCCTGGCCAGCTACCCCCGATCGGCTTCGGCCTGACTTTCCATGCACTCGCCGTCAGCGACTTGATTCCGCGTGTCGAGCTGACAGAGGTACATCGCCAAGCCGCGTCTACCGGCATCCCGCAGGCGGCACAAGCGATCCGAGATGGGCGACTTCCAGATTTCTCGCATTCCTGCGAGGAGGGGTCTGGAGTCGCTTTCCTCGATGTCACGCCCGATGAGATCGAGGCGACGATCATCAACCTGGTTACGCAGCTCGGCGGAAGCGCGGATGTTCAAATCATCAGCGCGGTCAAAAACGGTCCAGCCGGAACACGCACCTTGAACAACGCATTCCACGGGTTGGTTGTGGCGCCCTCGACGTCCGCCGGATTTGCCGCGGGTGAGCCCGTCATTTACACGAGGAACGACTATGATCTCGGCGTGCGTAATGGATCGCTCGGTACCGTCGTCAGTACGTCGGACCATTCACTGACCGTGACATGGGACGACGGCGTGACGAATGAATTGGTCGGCCGGGCTCTCGCCGACCTTGAACATGCCTACGCGATAACCTGCCATAAGGCGCAAGGCAGCCAATTTCCCCGCGTCATCATGCCCGTTTTCGCGTCGAAGCTGCTCGATCGTGCCTTGGTTTACACGGCGATCACGCGCGCCCAACAGCAGGTCGTATTGGTCGGAGACCGCTCGGCCTGTATGGCTGCGATAAAGTCACCCCCCTCATCATCGCGCAGGTCGACAGCCATGGCACAACATCTACGCCGCTGTGCTGAAGCAGCCTGATATCCCTTGGTGGGACAAGACTGACCATCCCTCGGAGCCGACCTGCCTTCAGGACTATCTAGTCTGAAGTTTTCACTGATTCGAAAGCAAATTCCCTGTATTTATCGGTGAACTTCGAGATCTGATTTTGCCGCTTACTGGACACGCATGGGGTCGATCCCG
>JAJZBH010000111.1 GCA_021799015.1 Pseudomonadota bacterium | reverse complement strand
TGCTTCAGCTCACTCAAAGGTAGATCGTCAAAGTTCGGCAGCGCGCTCACACCAAGCTTGAATCAGCCCTAACCGTGACCGCACAAGCAAAAAATCAATCCCCACCCCAACTTTTGCCCCGGTTACCATTCAATATATTAGCTACATGCGCCCGGACCATTCCTCAAGCATGATGGAGTCGCATAGGCGGTAAAGAGCCATCCGTGTGTTCTGCACCATTGGCGAATACCTGCCATAACATCGTAGCTAGGCATTGAGCTTGTGAGTGGTGCATTCCGGACCCATGTTGTGCTCCGTGTTCGGTCCAATTTGTTCTTTCCTGAGCCTATGAACCTAAGAAAATGGAAAGTGTTCATGAGAGCAATAAAAGGTCAGGGAAAAAACAAGCCGGTCAATAAAGTGGCGCGGAATAGTGGGTTTTATTACTTGCATCGTTTGACAATACCGCTGAGTCGTTAGCAGCCGATAGGAGATTAGAAAATGCCGTGTGAGAAGCCTTTTCAGGCAATCGTTGATCCTGAGAGCGCCCATAATAATGATGGGCTGGTCATTCGATTTGATGTAGACTTAAGTAGCGATGGCCTTTCAGGTCCAGGTCGCGCAGTGGCGGTAATCGGTCACCGCCTCGCAGCCATCATTCTCAAGATGCGTGATGTTTGCGTGATATCGGGCGCTGATCCGATCCGAGCTCCGGCGCACGACATGATATCCTACCGCGAATATGACCCCGAAGCTGGCGACAGTGCCTCTGATGATAATTACGGTGAGGTGCCGGTCGACGAATCATGGGTCATCGTCGGTAAGGATCGCCTTCATTTTGAAGCGAGGCTTCATGGAGCATTTGGTCCGGCAATCGTTTGCCCCGAGATGCTAATCGATGAAATCGAAGTGCATTTCCGTAATCTTCTGCAGGAGAAACCGCTGCTAGTCCCAATGTTGGCGGCTGCCTGAACAATCGGGTACCCGACGGCCGGTCGATGTATTTCTTAGCCGGGCACCCCAAGGCGCTATAAATTGCATGCGCCGTTATTAGTCACCGGCTGTCGCGTTAAAGCCTCTGCGTTGAAAGCGTCGAGTCGATTTAAGAACGATCAGTAATTGTTTTTCAGGACCAGCCAATTGCCAACCGCTGGGTTGAGGGTTTTGTTTGTCAACGTTTATAAACTACCATGGGTGGAGTTGTTGTTTTCTCTGAATAGGCAAAAATTGTTTGGGCATGACGCCATCCTGGCTCGTAAGCCGGCTTCAGATAATAATCATTCTACATTTTTCGATGACCTCATTGGCATAACGATAGCAGCGGAATACATTCTTGTTAAGGCGTCTGTCGATCGGCGTCGTTTAAGCTTTTAATGTTTATACGATCTTCATGGTTGCCTGATGCTTGCGATGCAGTCGCGATGATCGAATTGGAGCTAGTTCGGTGCGCAGGTAACCTGTTTTTGTTTGACGTTGGGACGAGTGCCTGAAATAACTGAGTGAGCTTGGCGACCAACTCGAAGCGTTCGGTGCCGCGGTAGGTTTCGAGAGTTCGTGGACCATCTCCGGAAATCGCGGACCTACTCCGAGGTTAATTTCAGTTGGGCGTGAGTCAATCCCATTTTGTTGTGGCGGGAGGAATGGCGACTTCTGCGGCAAAATCGGTTTCAGCAGGTCTTTTCGGACGTTAGGCTTGGGTCGTTCGATGCAAGATCCGCCGCAGGCGTTTGATGTTATCGAGGGGGTTGACTATGCTGATTTTGGCCGTTGCCCGAGTGATCTCGATGGTACAGGCATCGGCGGCATGGTCGGGACAGACTGAATCCGGGGAAGCGCATGAGCGACAGCCTGTCGTTGACCGTGAACTCATGCGCTCGTCCGACAGGTCGTTTGCTGCCTGGCTGAAGCGGATCTTGAGCATCATGACCGGATCGAAAGGTAAGCACCCGCCTGTGGCCCCCTCGAAGTAGGCCAGCGATTGCCGGAGCTTTGGTGTGGTGATGTAGCGAGTACAATCAGCTAAACATTAGGAAAATATATAAACATTTAGTCGAGGATCGAAAATGGTACCGGAATAAACGATACGTCTTGACAAGGCTCTATCGGTTTTTCATCATATCGTGAGCCGATAAGCACAGTCGAGCTGCCAAAGGATGTTTCCGATGCCGCTTATGGACCCTCAGGTTTGCAGCTGTTGCCGTATTCCGGCGCTGCCGCCCGGCATGAACAGGCGACAGTTTTTCCGTTTCTCATCCGGAAGCGCTGTAGCTCTCGCATTTCACTCCGCGCGCGCGCAGGCCCAATCGACTGCAAAACCATACGCGGCGATGTTACTATCCTGCGTTGACCCGCGAACGCAGCGGCCTGTTGCGCAATGGATGGACAGCGCGATCGCACAGAGCCATACGGAGAGTCTAAGTGGCCGCTACAGCGCATTCACTATCGCAGGCGCTGCAGTTGGTGTGATAGCCCCGAGGTTTAGGGCGTGGAGAGAGACGTTTTGGGAGAATTTTAGCGCTTCAGTCGAGTTGCACCGTATTTCTAACCTCATCGTTGTAGATCACGCGAATTGTGGGGCCCTTGGTCTCGCCTATGGTCCGGAGGTGTTGCACAATCCGAAACTTGAGCTCGAAGCCCACATGGTAGACGTGACAGAACTGAAACGAGAGCTGGCAATTCGGCACCCAAGATCATCGTTTCAAGCTTGGTATCTCGCGCGTGATGAAATGGGGCGTTTCGTCGAATGGAAATGTCTCATTCCGGGATCCGTGATAGGCTAGATTGGCCTTGAGGGTAATGCGAACCGGCTCGAGAAACTCCAGGCGCTACGTTTCTCTTGTCGAAAGCCTACGCTGGATCTGCGTTTTAGAAAGTCGCTTCGAGATTCCGCGGGGATTGGCCGGTCGAGTAGTTTTGCCGCTACCGATTTTTGCTAATTGGAGACGCCGACATGGGACGTTATGGGTACTCACGAGCATCTGCTGAGGAGCGCGCGCTATCCTCTAGCTTCGCGCCGCAATGGTCGGGAATTTTGGTTTCCCATCATCATTAATGATCAGAACCCGACTTGCCTGTGATTGATTGCTTTGACATTACCTTTCAGGAGGACTGCGATGCGTAACTGAAGGTCTCAGACTGGCCAGTAGCTTTTGGACGCTTGTCGGAGTGGAGCGCGTACAGAAGACACGAGATGGGACGTCCGAAGTCGCATTAGGTGAAATACGCTAGCTAGGGATGCGACTGTCGTTCGAGATTTATTTGGAAAGGGTAGTCAGTTGGTCAGCAGCTGCACGCAAGGTACGCAGTTGAGAGTTGTTTTTTTCTGAATGGTTAGGAAAAGGCTATCTGCGATACGTACGGCGCGGCCAGAAGGGATGGTGCCTACATTGTACCTTTTGGTTGGGCTTCAGCGCCATATTCAGAGGTTACCAGATCGACCAGTCAGCCTTCCAGCCGATGTCTGAGCATCTTCGGGTTCGGTTGCTGCTCATGCAGACAATAAAAGCAATTGACAGAAGCGCGGGTTGGTAGGGACAAAACTGGGTGTCACGGATCTACAGCACAGTGTGCCTGTTTACTGGCAACGCCGGACGTGATGTTCAGACGCCCCATCTCCGAACGAACCACATTTTTACGACGTGTGTAAGGAGGGCGTAAGCGAGCAACATTGAGATGAGAATGGGCCAGTATCCCCACGGCAGGGATACGAAGCCGAGTGTTTCTCCTACCCATGTAGTAGGCAGCATGATCCCAACTGCGCAAATGATGATAGTGGTAGTCGTTAGTGCGGCGCTGGCACGGCTCTCTACGAAAGGGATCCGCGCAGTCCGAATGATATGGATTATCAGCGTCTGGGTAAGTAGGGACTCTGTAAACCATCCGGTTTGGAATAACGATGGATCGTTCCAAGAGTGAAATATGAACAGCATGGTCGCGTAGGTCAGGTAGTCGAATAGCGAGCTGATCGGCCCTATAAGCGCCATGAAATTGAAAATTCCTCTAATATCCCAGCGACGAGGGAAATCCAAGAACTCCGCGTCGACGTTGTCGGTAGGGATAGCCGCCTGGGAGAAATCGTAAAGTAGGTTATTTGTTAAGACCTGGATTGGGGCCATCGGCAGAAAAGGAAGAAATATACTGGCGCCGACGACACTGAACATGTTGCCGAAGTTGGAACTTGCGCCCATACGGATGTATTTCAGGATGTTCGCGAAGACGCGCCGCCCTTCGATTACCCCGCTTTCCAAAACAAGCAGGTTCTTCTCCAGCAGGATGATACCTGCCGAATCCTTCGCAATATCGACTGCGGTGTCGACAGAGATACCAACGTCTGCGGCTTTCAAAGCAGCACTGTCGTTTATGCCGTCGCCTAGAAAGCCGACGACATGGCCCTTAGCGTGTAATGCCCGAACGACACGCTCTTTCTGCATGGGCGTAAGTTTCGCGAAGACGGTAGTGCGGTCGGACGCGTCAGCCAGTTCGCCGTCGCTCAGCTGCTCAATGTTACCGCCAAGCAAAATCTCGCCTGCGTCAATCCCAACCTCCCAACAGATCTTACGAGTGATGATCTCATTGTCGCCGGTCAGGATCTTCACACAGACGCCTTTTGCAGCCAAGGCGGCGATGGCCGCGCGAGCGGATGCCTTAGGAGGGTCCAGAAAAGCGATGTAGCCGAGAAGTATTAAATCTGCCTCATCAGGTACCGAATAAACATCTTTCGGACGATCTATTTCCTTGTACGCGACCGCAACCACCCGGAAACCATCCGAGTTCAATGCGACTGTTTGCTTGGTCGCCGCCTCAAGGTGGCTCTTGTCGAGTTGCCCGATTTCTCCATCCAGCGTGTAGCGCGTGCAGACGGCAAAGATTTCTTCAATTGCTCCTTTACAGATCAGGACATGCCGACCACCCTCGTGGGTGACTACCACCGAAAGGCGACGTCTCGAGAAGTCGAAGGGAATCTCATCAACTTTAAACCAACTTCTGTCGGTGCCGTAAAGCGGGTGCAACTCCGTGTGTTCGAGTACGGCCTTATCAAGCAGGTTACGGAGCCCGGATTGGAAGTGGCTATTCAGGAAGGCATACTGCAGTACTTCCTCGGAGTCGTCCCCACGAATGTTTAGGCTGCGCTTCAGGATGATACGATCTTGGGTTAGTGTACCTGTCTTATCTGTGCAGAGCACGTCCATCGCACCGAAATTTTGGATTGCGTTGAGGCGCTTGATGATTACCTTCGCGCGAGACATCGCGACGGCGCCTTTGGCTAGATTGACTGTTACAATCATCGGTAACATCTCGGGCGTCAAGCCAACCGCCACTGCGACGGCGAACAACAGCGCTTCGAGCCAGTTGTGCTTCGTTAGGACGTTGATAAGGAAAACCAACGGGACCATCACCACAATAACACGGATCATTAACCAAGTGAAGCGAGTTATCCCGTCGTCAAAGGCGCTGGAGACATGCCGGTCAGCGACTTCCTCTGCAAGTTGGCCGAAGAAGGTGTTGTGCCCTGTTCGTAGCAAGACACCGATACCATAACCGGAAACGACGTTCGTCCCCATGAAGCACAGGTTCTGCGAGTCGAATGGGTCATTGGGGTCGGTGTCCGCGGGGAGCGCACATTTCTCTGCGGGCATGGCCTCGCCGGTCAGCGTAGATTGGTTCACGAATAGGTCCTTCGCCTCAAGAAGGCGAAGGTCGGCAGGAATCATATCTCCCGCGGAGAGCCGGACGATATCACCCGGCACCAGTTGCTCCATCGGTATTTCGGCAAAGCGATTGTCAACACCTGGTGGCGTGCGGCGGACGCTAGCCGTCGTGTGCACCATCGCGCGCAGGCGAGCGGCGGCTCGGTTCGAGCGATGCTCTTGTATGAATGCTGTGGTGACTGCGAGTCCCACCATGGTGGCTATAACGATGGAAGCTCGAGCTTCACCCAAGAAGTAGGAGACAACAGCCAGCGAGAGAAGTAGGGCATTTAGCGGGTTATGGCACCTCCGCCAGATCTCGTGCAGAACGCTGGTGGTCGGCTGGCGGGTCACAGAGTTCGAGCCAAAGCGCTTGAGGCGGGCTTTGGCCTCACGCTGGGAGAGGCCCGACGGCTTCGACCCTATTTTGGCGCAAACTTCGGCTGCTGATAGCGGACTGAACGTTGAAATACGGCGGTCGTTTTCGGACTGCTCGGAACTAGGAGTGTGGTCGCCCCACATCCGGTGCGAAAAGGTCTGCATGCCGTACCTCGTGATACAATTCATGGGATCGGCGGTGGCGAGTGCATTGATCCAAATCACAGACGATGGATGCGCTCCACGCAACACTACCGCGAACCAGCATCCGAGCGAAACGGCGGTTCAGCCAGCTTCCACGTGCAATTTCTTTCGGGGCACGAAGGGAGTGGTGTTTGGCCTACCGAGCATGAACTTTCTTGCCATAACGCTTTGGGACGGATGGTTGACTAGGCGTAAAAATTGCCGAAAAGATGCCGCCCGCATAAACTTGGGCGATGGACAAGACCTGTTTCTTGGATGCTGAGCGCTCATTCCCGTATGCCGGCCATTTTCATCAAAGATCGCCTTACCAGCCCTCGTAGCGAGGATTTACGGATGCTCTGCCGGACAGGGCGCAGCCTGTTGCAAAACGATCTTCGATAGATATTGCTGCTTTTCCTAGTAGGCCTGCCTTCAGCCACCACCTCGGATCCCTTTACGCCGATGTTTGGCTTGGGGGAACGGAGGTGAGTAGAGAGCCATCTTGATGGTTCGTGCGCAGAAATTGCGCCCTGGTCGGCGGACACCGCGATATAGATCTTCTAAAAGCCCACGCGAATAGATATGCGGGAACATAAGCTGAAGCCGAATTCCCGAGGTCAAAACAGACTCGAACGCAATGAGCCTCAATAACGAATGGCGAATGTCAAGCTCTGGTTTCCATGCCATACACGCAAAACTGCCCCAATTATGATTTTTTGTATTCACTGGAATTTTGCAGTCGCATCCGGGGCATGGACCAATCAAGCAGTGCCGCCTATATAGCTTGCCATGACAATGGCGCCCAACTCTACCGCTCATCATTCAAAGTCTCGATTTTCGTCAGTTGGTGGCTGGCGAGCCTTTTTCACGAATCCCGGGCTTGTCCTTCACACATTGCGGCATGGCCGATGCGTCGGTGTCGATGCCAGTGGCAACTCCTATTTCGAGGCGCACAAGACAGGGCGATCTGATGGTCGAAAGCGTCGTTGGGTTGTATATGCTGGCGGCGCTCGTGATGCGTCGCTCGTACCACCTGAATGGCATGCTTGGTTACATTATACGACTGACGTGCCTTTGCCTGAAAGCGGACGTCGTCCATGGCAAGCGCGCTATGTGCCCAATGCTACCGGCACCGCAGATGCGTACCGCCCGCCCGGTCATGACTATCGTCGGGGATTGGAGGGTCAGATGTCCCCCTATGAAGCGTGGACACCGGATGAGTAGGTTTTTTTTGGGTTCGGATTTTAGCATTGATCTGAATCCGTGCCATGCGTGATCGACTTTCGGAAGTAGTGGCAGGGCTTCTTGTGATTGTGGGTGCGGCCGCCTTTCTGGGTTACGCCATAACCCGCAGCGGTGCGGGAGGTTCTATCGGTGGCTACACTCTAAACGCCCAATTTGGCAGCGTTGGTCCCCTCACTGTGGGTTCGCCGGTCAAGATTTCTGGCGTTTCCATCGGAACGGTTAATCGGATTAGGCTTAACCCCACTACGTATTCCGCAATTGTCGATTTCACGATCGAGCCGTCGGTCAAAATCCCCAAGGACAGTTCGGCTGCTATCGAGAGTGCGTCTCTTCTGGGCAGCGATTATTTATCGATATCACCAGGCGGCTCGAACACAATGCTCAAACCCGGTGGCACTATCGTTGCGACCCAGTCTGCAATCAATATTGAATCCTTGCTTGGAAAGTTCGTTTTTAGTGCCGCCAACGTCGCCGGGGGGAGCCGTGGCAGCAACACTGGCGCAGCTGCAGGCGGTGCGCCGGGATTGGGTCACTTATCTAGCCCATGAAACCTCGAACGCGATTCTGCCGCTTTAAAAGAGCCGTTGCCTTATGGATCGCGTTTCCTCTGGTTGCATGGGCACAGCAGGGTACGTCCGTCCCAACGATTGCGATACCCCCACTTCCTCCCGTTGCAACGGTGTCTCCGAGGCCACCGCAAGTGCCAACAAATGCTGGGCCGTCACAACAAA
>JAJZBH010000110.1 GCA_021799015.1 Pseudomonadota bacterium | reverse complement strand
TCTTGTTTAACTCCCCCTGTATGCTCTTGAGCATTCCACGGCCCACGCTGCCGCTCGGCACATTGCCTCAATCGACGCCGGTATGTACCGCAGCTTCAATATGATAGTCATTGATCGCTACGGTGGTTTCCTGCTTCGCGGACTAGAGCGTGAACACCCCGAATGCCAGCCGGTAGAACGCGGCATCACCATGATGACCGCCGGTGATCCGAATGACTCCCGATGCCCTCGTATCCGACGTTATCATCCGCAATTCGTTCGTGCACTACGCCCGGACCCTACGGCAGCCGATTGGTCTGGTTGGATCAGGCTTCTCGCCGACTGTTCCGAACCCGCAGAGACCTCCCTCAACGTGACGCCTTCTAACGGATTTGGAACGGTTTGCTCAGCATTGGTTGCGCTTGGAACAAGCAATTCGCTATTTTCATTCGCGGCCGGCCCGCCCGACCGCGCTCCATTCCACACAATCGACCCTAACTGGCCGTAATCGGAAGCACGCGGTAGCATCCTCCAACGTGTGGTCGTGGTGCGCCTTGCCGTCAGAGTAGATTGGGATTCCTTTTTGCCCAGCGCATCGAAGGCGCAGCGAGGCTGCAAATATAGCCTCCTCAGACATAATAGAACGCGGTGAGAGAAAATCTCGACTCAGATCACGCCAGGAACACGTCCACATCAAGGTTGGATTTCCTTAACGGATGCGCGCGAGCGCGGCGTCGAGCCGCAAAACCTCCGCACGCGCGGAATCCAGACGCTGCTGGTTTTCATGAACAATTTCTTCGGGAGCATGTGCAATAAAATCCTGATTGTTCAGCTTGCGTTCGATTTTTTCAACCTCCCCCGCCACTTTCGACCGACTCACTGCCAGCCGGTTGCGCTCGACGGCCAGGTCGATGATGTCAGCAAGCGGCAAAATGAAAGTTGCATCATCAAGCAACGCCTGTGCGAAGCCAGTTGGCATATCCCCTTTCAAAGTCTCGATACTCGCCACACGTGCCAGCCGCCTCACCGCATCGCGCCACCGGTCAAGACGCACCAGGACAGTCGGGCTTGCCTCGCGGACGAGGATAGGAATTTGGCTTGACGCGGGAACATTCATCTCATGTCGAATCGCGCGGATTTCGGACACCAAGCGAACCAGCCAAGCGATTTCGTAGCGGGCTTCGGGTGCTTCGGAAACGGGCACGACCTCAGGCCAGGAAGCCCGAATTAAAGACCCTGAGACACCGTAACCGAAATGACCCCATAGTTCCTCGGTCACAAACGGAATTACTGGGTGAAGCAGCCGGAGCAATACTCCAAGCACATAGGACGTAACGCCTCGCAATTCTGCGGCGTCTTCTGCACCGAGCCCGGGTTTGGCTAACTCGAGGTACCAATCGCAAAAATCCGCCCATGCGAAGCGATAACAAATCATTACGTAATCGCTAAGGCGAAAGTTCTCTAGCGCATGAGTGGCATCAATAATTGTGCGGTTGGCGGCATCTAGGATCCACCGGGACAGCACTAACTTCGCGTCTTCAGCACGAAAAGCCGGATCAGGCGAGCAACTGTTCATCTCGCAAAACCGAGCCGCATTCCAGAGTTTCGTTACAAAACTACGATTGGCTTCAACCAAACGCGGACCAAGCTTGATGTTGCGCCCCGTGCCGCTTTGAGCGATTACCGTGTAGCGGAGCGCATCGGCGCCAAACCTCTCGATCAACGCCAATGGATCAACAACATTGCCTCTCGTCTTGCTCATCTTCTGGCCACGCTCGTCACGCACAAGACCGTGCATATAGACCGTATGAAATGGCTCTTTCCCCATCACATACAGGCCCATCATGATCATTCGGGCAACCCAGAAGAAAATGATGTCGAAACCGCTGACTAGCACATCACCAGGGTAGTAGCGCGCGAGTTCCGGTTTAAGGTCTGGCCAGCCAAGAGTAGAAAAAGGCCAAAGAGCCGAGCTAAACCACGTATCGAGAACATCCTCATCCTGTGTAAGATGCACATCATGCCCATAATGCTGTGTAGCTTGCTCGTGAGCAGCCGTGGTTGACTCGGCAACGAAGATGGTGCCGTCTGGCCCGAACCAAGCAGGGATTCTGTGCCCCCACCAAAGCTGGCGTGAAATGCACCACGGTTCGATCGTGCGCATCCATGAAAAATACGTGTTTTCCCATTGCTTCGGGACGAAAGTAATCTGACCTTGCTCAACTGCTGCAATGGCCGGCTTCGCCAGTTCGGCAGCATTGCAGAACCATTGGTCTGTAAGCAGCGGTTCAATCGGTACGCCCGAGCGGTCGCCGTATGGTACGGCGTGAAGGTGGGCCTCGACACGGTCCAGCATGTTTAGAGCGCCAAGCTGTTCGACGATGCGGTGCCGCGCCTCAAACCGATCGAGCCCGTTTAGCCCCTCCAGAAACAAAAGATTCTCAGGCTGACATTCCGTCCGGATTTCTGAAAGTGTGATCCGCCCTTTCTTATCGAGAACCGAGGGCGCTGGAAGATCGTGCCTCTGGCCAACGGCAAAATCATTAAAGTCATGGGCCGGCGTGATCTTCACAGCTCCGGTACCCTTTTCAGGATCTGAATGTCGATCGGCAATAATCTGGATCCTGCGTCCAGTGATCGGCACGACCACGTGCTTACCGACGAAATCACGGTAGCGGTCATCCTCAGGATGCACCGCAACTGCCACGTCACCCAACATGGTTTCCGGCCTAGTCGTTGCCACCACGATTACTTGATCACTGTCCGAAATCGGATAGCGCACATACCACAGGTTGCCACTGACCTCGCGCATCTCGACTTCGAGGTCCGAAATCGCAGATCCGAACTTTGGGTCCCAATTTACTAAGCGCCGGGCTCGGTAAATCAGTCCGTCCCGGTACAACAGGTTAAATGTTCGGACGACGGCGCGTGACAATCCTTCATCCATGGTAAAACGTTCGCGTGACCAGTCTGGAGACGCGCCAAGCCGCCGCAGCTGGCTCGTGATCGCATTGCCTTGCTGGTGCTTCCACTGCCAGACTCGTTCCAGAAAATCTGGGCGGCCAATAGCCTCGCGTGAGCTTCCTTCGCGGATGAGCTCGCGCTCTACCATCAACTGCGTAGCAATTCCGGCATGGTCGGTGCCAGGTTGCCAAAGCACATCACGCCCCTGCATTCGGCGAAAACGGACCAAAACATCCTGGAGAGTCATGTTCAGAGCGTGGCCGACATGCAAACTGCCAGTGACGTTTGGAGGAGGAATCATAACAACAAAAGGTGTCGAAACACTCGACGGGTCGGCAGCAAAACCACCGTTCTGCTCCCATTTCTCATATATCGAAGCTTCAAACGCCTTTGGGTCGTAATTTTTCTCAAGCGTCATGATATCACGTGTTCAATACTTGCGGTCAGCCAGTCCCCGAGAGGGATATGCGGAAAACTGCGAAATGAGAGCTCCAGTCAGGTCCTACCCGATGCAGCAAGAGCTCAGTGATCGACTCGTTCAATAAGACGTTCAATTTCAGCGCGTACCAGTCTCTCGACCAAACCAGGCAAATTTGAATCCAGCCACGCTTTAAGCAATGGGCGCAATTCTTCACGCACAATATCCTCAAGCAAGGGTCCGCCGCGGGAAACGGCGACGTTGCGCTGCCTGGCTAGTGAATTCACCAAAGTGCCAAGTAGTCGCCCAGACTCACGTGCAGCCTGTTCGCCCACTATTGATTCGGGGCTTTGTATTCCCTCATCCGACAACGAGTGGTGCGAAACCTCCTGAGACTGAATCATTTGACGTTCGTGTTCGGTCGGCGGTGAGAATCCTGAATCAGATGGATAATCAGAATCATGATCTGTCTTAGCGGATGAATCTGTGCTCACGTTTGAATCCTTGCCGGATGATAAAGTTTCAGTGTGCGTCGTCGCCATTGTGCCGAAAAGCTCGTAAGATGCCGGACGCGCCGACTCACCGGTCCGTTCGACTCCTGAGCCATCGACCATCGAAACGTCAAGATCAATCTGAGGCTCGTTGCCCGACAGATCATCACCCGACGCAACCGCCGAGGGGTGATCGTCCTTTAGCATACTGCGGATCGATGCCAGGATCTCGTCCATGGTCGGCTCAGCATTCATCGGTTGGTCCGGGACACTCATTCCTCGCTCCTACTGGGCCTCTTTTGGACGTCGGCCCTCCAACAAGTCTCCGTTCGGAGAAATTCCAACGCTCTCATACGCTGCGTTGCCTTCGCCAAACAAGGAGTCTTTCACCGCGCGGTAATATTTGAGGTCGTCATAATGGTGGACCGGCAAATCAAGGTCCTCTGCGGTGAGGCGACCCATGGCTGCGACAACCGCGTACGAGTCAATCACAATATTACCGACATTCTCAACTTGCTGAGTTTGCGCTTGGAGCAATAGCTGCTGGGCGTTCAGAACATCAAGCGTGGTGGATGTCCCAACAATCTCCTGCCGCTCGGTTCCTTCGAGGGCAATCGCGTCGGCCCGAACCTGTTCTTTGAGGCTTTTGACCGTGGCTTTTGACGACTGTAGCGATTCCCATGCCTGAACCGCTTGGACAACTGACTGGCGTTGCGCATTTACGGTGCCAGAATAGGCAGCTTGCAGTTTATCGCGTGCTTCTCGGATCGCCGCAAATTCTGCCCCGCCTTGATACAAGGGAATCGTCAAATTAGCCAATACATCCCCGCCGTTCGATCTCGTGTGTGGTCCCCCGACTCCCGAATTATCGAATGCTGAAGCGGACACCGAAACTTGCGGCCCCAAAGCGGCAACAGTGACCTTAACCGCTTCCTTCGCTGCGTTCTCGGCAAACAAGGCAGCCACCACGCTCGGATTGTTGATAGCTGCCATCTTGATTAGCGCCGATTTCGAATGAACGGGCAAAGCCAGGGGTTGGGGCGGCTTTAACTTCCGGGCTGGATAAGCGCCCGCATATTGGCGAAAATTGTCATTAGCAATCTTTAGACTGGCGGCCGCAATCCGAACCTGTGCATCCGCCTGCGCAAGTGCTGCGCGAGCCTGAGCAACTGATGTCTCCGTCTGGTCACCGACACGATATTGATCCTCGACCGCCTGCAGCTGCTCCTTCAAAACAGCTCGATCACTGCGGTCGAGATCTAAAATCTGCCGGTTCGTCAGAACCACGACGTAAGCGTTAACAACATCGGCGAATACCTTTTGCTCAGCTGCGAGGAGCTGTGCCCGGGCGGCATACACATTATTCTTTGCCTCGCCCGTTTTTGCCAGGGTCTCACCGCTGTTAAAAATCGGCTCGGTCACAGTTAATTGACCCGCTGCTTCGTTGCGCAGTTCCGAAGTCCTGAAATGTTGCAGATAGTTTTCCCCAGTCACGGCGTTCGTCCCGGGAAATGCTTCACTGTTCAACCCAGAAAGATGCCCTATCGTACCGTTAACGGTCACAGTTGGTCGCCAGCCTGAAAGTGCCCTCGGCACCGTTTCGTCAGTCGCACGCAGATTGGCGCGTTGTTGTTGCAATACCGGGTTATTGGCGTACGCTGCCGCAAGTGCCTCGGTGAGCGTTCCTGGCCGAGTCTGCTGTCCAAAAGCAAGCGCAGGCATCATATATAGGACAGCAACGGATGCCCATAATAGGTCGTTCGGGTGGCAACGCATTAAAACACGAATTCCGACGCCTTGACGAAGCCCGGCAACCAGCCGGTGTTCGCATCCGCGACAAAACGATAGGCGAAGCGGCCGGCTGACAATGCCTCAGCTACGACGATGCGCCCGACGCCGCGCTCAGCCAGAATGGTGACCACACGTCCACGTGGAGAAATTTGTGCCGCAAAACTGGTTGGAATAACGTCGACCTTACCTTCGATGAGGACAAGATCATACGGTGCGCCTTCCGGGTCACCTGCGCTAAGCGGGCCATCAATGAATCTGACATCGACGGATTCGGACAAGAAAGCGGCCTTCGCGACCGAACGAAGTTCGGAATCGCTCTCCAGCGCCGTCACGGCTGCACCGCAACGCGCAAGAACTGCGGCACCGTATCCAGTGCCCGCGCCAACAACCAACACTCGGTCTCCGGGGCGAACTGATGCCGCATGGATCAAGCGGGCGATCGTAAGCGGAGCCAACATCACACGCCCATTAGGCAAACAGATGTCTGCATCGATATACGCGGATGCGCGCAGCGGTTCGGGCAAAAACGCCTCACGGCGCAGCGTACGAAGGGCGCCAATAAGGCTTGGCTCGACGATGTCGTTGGGTCGAATCTGGGTTTCAACCATCAGTGCACGAGCCTTTTGGAAATATGTTTCCTGGTCCGTCATTCGAATGCCTCTGCTAGGGGAGCTTAGGAACGTTGCTGTCCCCCTATAGAGCGAGTTTGCCCTGCCCGCAAAACGGTGCGCCCTTGACCTTGTAGGCTACGCTGCCGATAAGGACGTTTGACATGAGGTCCGGTGGCAGAGTGGTGATGCAGCGGACTGCAAATCCGCGAATGTGGGTTCGATTCCCGCCCGGACCTCCACCTCGATCCAGCCGCGCAGCGTGCTTCCCGACGCGGCGCTTGGCGTTACCTGTCCCCCACTCAGCGACCCTAAGTAGGGGCAGAAGGTCCTGCAGGACCTTTTCAGCGAAATCGTTGTAATGCCCAGACATCTTCACAAGCCGACCTCAGACCCAGCAGCGTCGCGGCCTCACATAGATTTGGCCGTCTCTCGCGATGCTTCGATGGCTTGCCGTCGACCGACGCAGGCATGGAAATGGTGCGGCGTTGACACGTTCTTGCCGATCTCGATCTGATCAGCTATCTCGCTGCTGCCGGCACCCCTGGAGGCCGGCTTTTTGTATTGCAACAGGA
This sequence comes from Pseudomonadota bacterium, assembly GCA_021799015.1. Lineage (GTDB taxonomy): Bacteria > Pseudomonadota > Alphaproteobacteria > Acetobacterales > Acetobacteraceae > Acidiphilium. The sequence goes on along the minus strand of JAJZBH010000110.1, from coordinate 1,404 downwards.
GCGGATCATGGCCAACTTTGAAACAATTCAGGCCGAAGGTCGCGCGCGAGCCGGCAAGGGGGTGGCGCGGGCGACACGGCGCACGGGCAAGATACCCGCGGTCATCTACGGGGCCAAGCAAGAGCCAACGCTTATCGCGCTGGACCCTCGGGTAGTGATGCGAGAGCTGAAGCGTGGCGGCTGGCGTTCGCGACTTTATGAAATTGACACGGGCAGCGACAAAACTCGTGCACTTATGCGCGACGTCCAGTTTCACCCCGTAACCGACCAGCCGGAACACGTCGACTTTCAGCGCCTGGCTCCAGGCGAACCAGTGCGTGTCGCGGTTCAAGTTGTGTTTCTCAATGAGTCGATTTCAGTTGGGCTGAAACGCGGCGGCGTTCTCAACGTCGTGAGGCACTCCGTAGAAGTGTTGTGTGATCCTGATCGTATTCCTGATCGGTTCGAAGCTGACCTCGGTCCATTAGACATCAACGATAACATTCGCTGGCATGACCTGAGAGGCACGGAAGACACACGTCCGTCGATTACTGACCGCGATTTCGTGATAGCGACAGTCGCACCACCGACGGTGATTACGGAAGTCACGGCTGAACCGGCTGCTGCAGCTCTGGCCGCTCCGACAAAAGGAGCCGCAAGCGCTAAGGCTGCCCCGGCCAAGCCGGCGGCAAAGAAATAAGACCGACTCAGGTTCACCGTGCTACTCTGGGTCGGCCTCGGCAATCCCGAACCGGGAATGGCTCGACATCGGCACAATATTGGTTTCATGGCTCTAGACGTAATCGCCGATCGTCACCGTTTTACACCGTGGCGACAGCGCTTCCGCGCGGTTATTGCAGATGGCACCATCGACGGGGTTAAGATTATTGCGCTCAAGCCCCTGACCTACATGAATGATTCAGGCAGCGCAGTGCAGTCGGCAGTAAGTTTTTTCAAGCTGCCGCCGGAGGCAATTACCGTGTTTCACGACGACATTGATCTAGCTCCCGGCAAAGTGCGGGTAAAGCGCGGTGGTAGCGCTGCCGGCCACAACGGTTTACGCAGCATCGATCGTTGTCTCGGTGCACCTGACTATTGGCGTGTCCGCCTCGGAATCGGGCATCCACGAGACAGATCACGCGTCACCTCTCATGTTCTTGGCAATTTCACATCCGCCGAGGAGGATTGGTTGATCCCGATGTTGGAAGCGGTATCCAAATCCGTTCCGCTCCTTGTTGAAGGAAAACCCGAGGATTTCATGACCAAAGTGGCGTTGTTGACGAAGGATGTGTCCTGAAGATGGGCTTCAATTGCGGCATTGTTGGCCTGCCGAACGTTGGCAAATCCACACTTTTTAACGCTCTGACAGCGACCGTCGTAGCTCAGGCCGCTAATTACCCGTTTTGCACGATTGAACCCAACATA
>JAJZBH010000109.1 GCA_021799015.1 Pseudomonadota bacterium | reverse complement strand
AGCCGTCATACTCAGCAAAACTGCGCTGCATCCAGAATAATCCTCTCTGCCAAAGCCAGAGAATCATACCAAAATCACACCGTAAAGGATTTTTTCAGAGGTTCCTTAGGGCCTTAGTCCTGAAATTATATGGATTGGGGATGGAATCCCAAGTTCGTTCCATGTAACAAATAGAATCAAACTGGCAAGTAAGGCGGCTCCGACCATCAGACCAATTTCCTGCACCGTACGCGGTAGGGGCCGGCGCGCGACAACCTCGAACGCATAAAAGAGGAGATGCCCTCCATCAAGAACCGGAATTGGCACAAGGTTTAGCAAACCGAGATTGACGGAAAGGATTGCAATGAACGAGACAAACTCCGCGACGCCGAGCGAGGCCGCTTGTCCCGAAAGCTCCGCAATACGCACTGGCCCACCGAGGTGTCTGACGCTCTCATGGCCTGTGACCAATTGCCACAAACCAGCGATAGTCGCCCCAGTGACGCGCCAAGTCTGATCAGCGCCATAAAAAAGGGCTGCAGCCAAAGAGACTGGCCGGTGGCTGACATCTGCACCAACAATACCGATCTCGCCAATTGCTTTTCCGCCAACGACAGCAACCTTCGGAATCAGAATAACGTGATGAAGTCCGGTACGGTCTTCGATAACAACCGAGAGTTTCTTTCCACCCGAACTTTGCACGATTTCACGAATCGCTTCAAAGCTTCTTATGCTTTTTCCGTCAATAATAACAATGTGATCTCCTGATTTCAGGCCCGCCGCGGCCGCAGGCGTATTCGGTAGGACGCGGCTCACTACGGGTTCGACCGTAGTAATACCGATAGTCGCGACCAGACCAGTGAATAGCACAAATGCCAAAATCATATTGGCGATCGGGCCCGCCGCGACAATCAACGCTCGGGCTCCAAGTGATCTGCCGCGAAAGCTGCCCGCCTCGGCATCTCCTCCAGCGACGTTGCCGAAATCTGCCCATCCCTTCATCTTCACAAAACCGCCCAGCGGGATCGCGGCAACCTTCCACAACGTTCCGTGCTGATCCCTGCGTTGGAATAAAGCCGGGCCAAACCCTATAGAGAAAACCTCGATGATAACACCGCACCAGCGCGCAGCAATATAATGACCATATTCGTGAACCGATACTAAAACGCCGAGAACGATGGCGAACGCGACGGCGGTATGGAGATATCCGAGGATCATCAGGGTACCTTAGCTCAGCTGGCGGAAACGGAAGCAAAGGCGGGCAATTTTGAGGCCGCAATCCGCCTTGCTTCTGCATCCAGATCCAGAACCGCTTTGATATCGGCAACAGGTGGCGCACCAAGGTGGTCCAGTACCGCCTCCACCAATGCGGCAATCGCTAGGAAACCGATGCGTCGATCCAGAAAGGCAGCCACAGCAATCTCATTAGCTGCGTTAAGAACACACGCAGCCCCCTGTCCGGCAGACAATGCTTCGCGAGCTAGGCGAAGGGCAGGAAATTTCCTGCTGTCAGGCTGGTAAAATTCCAAGCGCCCAATCGCAGCTAGATCCAACCGCGGCGAAACCGTGGACAGACGAAACGGCCATGCCAGCGCATGCGCAATCGGAATGCGCATATCGGGTGCACCCAGCTGTGCCAGTACACTGCCGTCGCGATAACAGACCATGCCGTGGATCACGGATTGTGGATGCACCAGCACCTCGATCTCAGACTCTTCGAGGTCAAACAGCCGCGCCGCCTCTATTACTTCTAAACCTTTGTTGAATAAGGTTGCCGAATCAATCGAGATTTTTGTGCCCATTGACCAGGTAGGGTGTCTAAGTGCCCCTTCTGGGGTTGCATCCCTCATTTCAGCGAGGCTCGCAGTACGGAAAGGGCCTCCGGATGCAGTTAGCACAATCTTCTCGAGCGAATGACGATTGCCGTCGGCCAGCGCTTGAAAAATGGCGTTATGCTCCGAATCAACAGGCAGCAACGTGGCTTCGGCGTCATCAGCGGCGCGCAGAAACACATCTCCGGCAGACACGAGTGCCTCCTTGTTCGCTAGAGCAACAGCGGTTCCGTTTCGGATCGCCGCAAGCGTTGGCTCCAACCCTGCGGTCCCGGTGATCGCGGCCATCACCCAATCTACCGGAAGGCCCGCCGCCTCGATCACGGCAGCGCGACCCGCAGCAATACAAATCTTGGTTTCAGCAAGGGCAGCCCGCAATGCCGGCAAAGCTGCTTCATCAGCAATCACCACCATTTCAGGCCGAAGCTGCTTTGCTTGCTCGGCCAAAAGAGAGGCATTGCCGCCTGCAACCAAGGCTCTAACCTGATATCGCTCGGGGTTGGCTCGCAAGAGATCAATAGTTTGAGTGCCAACGCTCCCGGTTGACCCAAGAATTGATACTGTCCTAACTGAACCGGTCCCAAGCGTTCCGGCCCTTTGCGATGTCAATACCATAGTGGGACTCTTACGTCACAGGAGATGATTGTCCCAACCCAGGCGATCGCAGCAGCCACAGGAGCTGCGACCAGCAGTCCATCCAGGCGGTCGAACGCTCCGCCGTGGCCGGGAATCAAGTGGCCTGAATCCTTGATATCGAGCCTGCGCTTGATTGCTGATTCGGCAAGGTCTCCCATTGCTGCAGCGATGCTGATCACACCGGCAATCAGGCCGGTTACAATCGCCTCGAATGCCGTGACTGGCGCGATGCCGCGCGCCACAGCCATCCCAGCAAGAACACCGAATCCCAGCCCGCCAAGCGCTCCGCTTACCGTCTTGGCCGGCGAAATGGCGGGAGCGAGTTTAGCACCACCGACCAATCGACCGATTAAATAGGCACCTATATCACTTGCCCACACAATTATAATAACAAACAAAACATTTGCCGCACCGCGGTCATGGCACTCTCGCAGCCAGATCAGTGCACCCGCCGGCGTCCCCGCATAGATAACACCACAACCTAAAAAGGCCGTCCGCTTGCGTGCTGCCACGCGCGAAGCCAGCCCATACCATTCGAATACAAGGACCACCAAGGCAATTAGCACCAGAGCAAGCCAAAGCCAGCCACCAACGATTAAAGCAAGTAGCACCGGCGGGACGAGTACTGCTGCCGAAAGTGCACGTATCCTAAGATCACTCCACATCTCGTGTCGTGCCGAGGCAATGCTCATCGCCGTACGCCGACCGTCTGATCTTCCGGATTCGAGCCGGGCCTGTCCGTGGCCTGATCCCCGGGGCCAAGGGGCCTAACGCCAAACCGTCGTTCTCTCTGGCAGTATTCGACTAAAGCGGCCGCCAGATGTGAAGCATCAAAGTCCGGCCACAACGTCTCCAAAAAAACCAATTCTGCGTACGCCGCCTGCCACAATAAAAAATTCGACAGGCGCTTCTCACCGCTGGTGCGAATAATCAAATCCGGATCCGGCATGCCAGCCGTTGTAAGAAAAGCGGCAAATTTAGCCTCATCGAGTTGTGCCGAATCAAATTCTTGCATGCGGACAGCTTCTACAACTCGTCTTGCCGCTTGCACCAGCTCGGCGCGGGAACCATAGGAAAGCGCCATCACTAGGTTGAATCTAGTGTTGGACGAAGTTCGGATTTCCGCCAACTCCAACTCATCACGGAGGCTCGGGCCAAACCGGTCGCGCTCACCTATCACCCTCAGTCGTACGCCGCTCGCACACAACTCGTCTATTGTGCTACGCAGGTAATGGCGAAGCAGGAAAGTAAGGTCCGCCACCTCGTCCTTCGGTCGTTGCCAGTTTTCCGAAGAGAACGCAAATAGCGTCATCCATTCGATTCCACACTCGATCGCAGCCTCGATCGTCCGCCGCACAGCCCGCGCTCCTTCCCGATGACCAGCCGCTCTAGGCAAACCATGGCGCAACGCCCAACGACCGTTACCATCCATAATAATAGCGACATGGCGCGGAATGCCGGCTTTCGGAAGCTTTCGATCGACGTTACCCATCAAACTTGCCTGATGTCCTTTTCCTTCTCGAGGAGCATTTCATCAATCCGTTTGATCATGGCATCGGTAAGTCTTTGGATTTGGTCTGCCCAGTCGCGACCCAAATCTTCTCCGATCTCATGTTTCTTTTCTAGAGCCTTGACTTGTTCCATGCCATCACGTCGAACCGCACGTACAGCGACTCGCGTTGCCTCTGCATATTTCCCGGCAGCCTTAGCCAGCTCGGACCGCCGTTCGGCCGTGAGCACAGGCAACGGCACACGCACGAGCTGGCCGTCGGGCTGGGGATTCAACCCGAGGCCGCTGTCCCGGATCGCCGCGACCACGGAGTTGACCATGGAGCGGTCCCAGACCTGAACCGTTAGCATACGCGCTTCCGGGGCGGCTATAGTCGACACCTGATTTAGCGGTATGGTTTGGCCATAAGCCTCGGCCCGGATTGGATCGAGCAGTGCAGGGCTGGCGCGACCAGTACGCAACCCCCCAAATTCGCGCTTCAACGTTTCGATTGCACCGTCCATCCGCCGCGTCAGACCATCGATGAGTGTCACGAGTTCCATATAGGTCAATTCCTCTCAGCACTATTGGAGTGGGCAGGCTGTTCTACGATCCGGGTATATCGTCCTTCCCCACGCATGACCGATGCGAAAGCACCAGGCACGCGGATATTGAACACAATGATCGGCAGATTGTTCTCGCGTGCGATGCTAATCGCCGCCGCATCCATTACGCCGAGATCGCGCGCCAACACGTCGAGATAAGTCAGTTCATGATAGCGTTCTGCCGTCGCATACTTGCGGGGATCGGCGGAATAGACCCCATCGACCTGCGTTCCTTTGAGGAGAACGTCGCATTTCATCTCGGTTGCGCGCAAGGCGGCGGCAGTATCAGTGGTAAAAAACGGATTGCCGGTACCCGCAGCAAAGATTACAACCCGGCCCTTCTCCATGTGGCGTTCTGCTCGCCGCCTAATATAAGGTTCGCACACCGCAGACATCGGAATGGCAGACTGAACACGCGTGGCCACACCGCACTTTTCAAGTGCGGACTGCATCGCAAGTGCGTTCATCACTGTGGCCAGCATGCCGATGTAGTCCGCTTGAGCTCGATCCATTCCTCCGGCAGCGCCCGAGATCCCGCGGAAAATGTTGCCGCCGCCGATAACTAGGCACACCTCCACACCCATCGCGGTGACATCGCGCACGTCATGAGCAATGGCGGCGACTGTCTCGGTATCAAGGCCATAATCACGCTCCCCCATCAACGCCTCACCGGAAACTTTTAGCAGCACTCGATGATAACGCAGATCAACGCCCATCACATTGCCCCCCGGCTGAAATCGGATTGAAGCTTTGAACGAACCTGCCGCTTGGCATGAGCGATGAACAGATCAAACAATCGGCGGGTTACCGTTCCCACGGCTCCATCAGCAACAGGATTACCGTCAATCGCCGTAATGGGTTTGACAAGTGCAGTAGCGCCCGTGAGAAAGACTTCGCGTGCGCCGGTCAGCGCGTTGCGAGAAAAGGCGTGCTCGGAAACAACAATATCCCTCTCGGCTAGAAGCTCAGTCAGTGCGGCACGAGTACATCCAGGAAGAATATGATTGTCTAGCGGACGAGTCTGAAGCACGCCATCCGTATTTACAATCCAGACATTGCTGGCCGAACCCTCCATAACGATATCGTCCAAGCCTATTAAGATTGCTTCATAGGCCCCCGCTTCACGAGCAGCTTGCTTGGCGAGCACATTAGGCAACAAGTTGATCGACTTAATATCGCAACGCCCCCAGCGAATATCAGGAACCGTCACTGCCGTTGCCGCCCAGGCTTCCACATCTTCGGGCATAGACGGACCGTGCCGCGCGGTGATGACGACACTTGGCTTAGCAAGCTTTGGAAATGCATGATCGCGCCTGGCAACGCCACGGGTAATCTGCACGTAAACGATACCGTTTTGCACGCGGTTTTCTCGAATGACATTGGCCACAATCGCGCGGAGAGATCGTTCAGGCATACGCGTGACTATCGACAGTTCGTGAAGGCTGCGTGCAAGACGGGAAAAGTGCAGATCGGCGTCGATTAGAACGCCATTCTGGATCGGCAAGACTTCGTACACGCCATCCCCAAACTGATAGCCCCGGTCCTCGATATGTACCGTAGCCTTGCGGTGCGGCATATAGCGGCCATTGACATATGCAATCCGGGTCATGGCGAGGTTCCTTTCCCATCATAATCGGCGTGGTCTGGACTGGCAGCTTCTCCGATACCGAGCAAGGCAACACCAAACAAGCCGGTTAGGATGCCGATGACGATGACAAGAAGGCGATTGCGATAGGATATGAGCGCACTGGCTCGGAGGGTATCCAAAGCGACCAGCTTGCCCGCCGCCTCCAGACCGGCCGGACTGCCCGGCAGCGCCGACAATTTCCTTTGTACAGCACTGCCCAGCACCGGTTTGACAGCCTGTAACGCCGCTCGCATGGCCACTGGATTAACGTCTGAAGCCGCCCGAAGGAGAGCCTGCTCCGCCAAAACACCCCGAATCGCGGGAATGGGCGTCGCGTACGTCGCGAAGACGCCGATCAGAGTCAGCAGCAAGAAACAAGTAAGCATCATGCCGACCCGTCCCGACGATACTTTATACCGTTTACCCATGGTCTTCCTGCCCCAAAAGCAATCACCCATGGCTCGGCGGGCGATGGGAATTTTGCCGCGCCTAAGCCGTGCAGGAAAACTCATGCGAGGCGATCAGGCTTGCGTCAATGCAGGCGGCGAAAGCGCGTGAAGCCGATCAAAGGTTGACATCAGCGTCTCGGATAATCCATAAGCCGCCGCCGACACCCCCTTATAGGTGTTGCGTTAAACCAATGGCTTCGGCCACGTAGCAAAGTTTAGAGACCATGAAAATTCGTAACTCTCTCCGCTCGGCCAAAACACGCGACAAGAATTGCCGTGTGGTGCGGCGCCACGGCCGAGTCTATGTTATTAACAAGAAGAACCCTCGAATGAAGGCACGGCAGGGCTGATCGGAGCCAAACTTTACATCCGCGCTGCGAACCATTCCCGTGCCGTAGCTGTGTCTTTCCCGATTTGTTCGCGGAGCGCTAAAACGCTTCCGAAGCGTTGCTCCTCGCGAACGAAGTGATGCAATTCTACCGTCAATTGCTGACCATATAGATCGCCCGTGTAGTCGAGCAGGTGCACCTCGAGGCATGACTCGGTTCCTGCAGTTACCGTCGGTCGGCGCCCGATGTTGGCAACTCCCGGAATCCGCACGCCATCCCGTAACTCTGTAGTCACGACATAGACACCCCGTGCAGGTTCGAGATGCCGGCCAAGAGCAATATTGGCCGTCGGATAGCCGATTGTCCGCCCCCGCGCATCACCGTGTATTACGGTGCCGCGAATCGCTGGGGCTCGGCCAAGCAGGAGAGCGGCGCGCTCAGGGTAGCCGTCCTGCAACAGGCGTCGAATCCGTGTGGATGAAATAGGGCCTTCCGAATCCGCCCGATGCGGCACGATTGTCAAGCCGATCCCCAGCGGTTCAGTACACGCCGCGAGTAGGGATACATCACCGCCACGCCGGTGCCCGAATGCGAAATCAGCGCCACAGGCCAAATGAGCTGCCCTGACCCCTTTATGCAGAACTTCATCAATGAAATCGATCGCACTCAATTCCGAAAATGCCCGATCGAAAGTCAGTTCGAAAAGAATCTCAACGCCGTTTGCGGCGAGTTGGGCGGCGCGCTCGGAATCAACGGTTAGCCGAAACGGTGGGTCATCGGGGCGAAAGAACTCGCGTGGATGAGGGGAAAAGCTAAGCACGGCCCGAGGCCTGTCGGGGCGAGCCGTATGAGCGGCGCGCAAAACGTCGAGATGGCCAAGGTGCACGCCATCAAAATTGCCGAGGGCAATCGAGGCGGCCCGCGCGCAATCCGGCACGTCGTGCCAGTCATGGATCAGCAGAGGCCTATTCACGCTAGCCTGCCCATTCCCTTGTACGTAACCACCGATCACCGCTCGTGCCGGCCGCACTGCTTTTTGGGGGGACCCATGCCCCTAGCTGTGTCCTCCGGTGGGTACGCCCAAGAGGCGCCCAGGCGAGGGCTTGTGGGCGATTATGGACCGCATCCGGGGCCCCATCACCAAATGTTCCCTTTTCGCCGGCACGGACTTGCCCAGCAACCCACATCTCGGCGAGGCGGAAAGTACTTTGCATGTCAGACGACCCGACCGCCCGGCCAAACGGCAACAGACCGCAATGATTTATGCGGCACAAATCTCTAAAAGGCTGGCTCGCGGAATGATCAGGCCTGACACGACACCGCATCGCACGCTCCGTTTCATCACTCAGCACAGACGCTAAGTCACCCGAACACGTCAAGCCTGCAGTGCCGAGATAAGGTCGCCAAAAACACATGCCAACGGGTACGGGACGGATCTGAGAACAATTTTCGTCGGTTAATGCCAAAACCTTCA
>JAJZBH010000108.1 GCA_021799015.1 Pseudomonadota bacterium | reverse complement strand
GGAATTGGCGTGCAGATTATGTTATCCGGTGCCATCCCCGTTCTGCATCAGGCGTTGCGATGATCCGAAACATCGGCATAGATTATGTCAAGCCTCGACCCAGGTAAGGTTCTTTGGTAAAAAAGACGCTTTCTCCCATATTTAGCTGTATACATAACGATCTTTGATACATTTTGTCGGAAATACGACGCTCCTCCTTAGGGGATGACTTCATACACCGGCACCCACAGATTACTCGAACGCAAGGAATTTTCCTGATCATTGTGGCGACCTACACGTAAAATGATGGTATTCCGATTCTGTGAAAGGCGTCCTTTCTGCTTATTTCCTCACCTTATCCGCGGCGGCGGTTACAGGATATCAAGCAAAAAGTAACAAACCCAAGAAATTCAACATGACGCGAGAAAAAAAACAGAAACTACCCCATCAGGATTGGGTTTCGTAAAACGCCTCGCGATCTTCTGGAGGCGTCAGGCGCTATCTAAATTCTTTACCACCTCCGTTGACAAGGTTTCCGATCACCGGAGGCCAACCAAATTTGCGTACATGAACACAAGCTATAAAAAGCCAATAAACACTAGAGTTCCGCACAATAGTAGCTGTCGTATGACAATATTCTCGCATCGGAACTCGACGTTTGCTCTAAAAAATGTGTCTAACAGACCTCTCCAAAAAGTCTTCAAAACCATGCGCGCCTCACGAGCTCGAGGTCAAGGTCAAAAAAGAATTTTTCATAGCCAGATCGCGTAACACCCTTCCTCCCCGTTAGTGCAGAGGGATATTTCAGTTGGAGGTACTGCTTGAAGCCGTTATTTTGCATCCGAAATGGCCGTAAGCATGGCTTGCACGCCTGCAGCCGGCCCGCCCCCATGCTCCCAGACTGCTCCAATCACCGCCAAAAAATCGGCGCCCGCCCGCACCAAAGAACCGCTGTTCTGCGGGGTGATCCCGCCGATCGCGACACAGGGCAGTTCCATCATCTTGCTCCACCAAGACAGGATTTGCACATCAGCTCTGGTTTTTGCCTCCTTTGTTTTCGTCGGAAAGAACGCACCAAAAGCGACATAATCCGCTCCACTCTCAGCTGCCTCGATCGCCAAATGACGTGAATCATGGCAGGTAATGCCAAAGCTAAGGCTACCAAGCATCTGCCGCGTGACCGCCACTCCTCCGGGCTGCAAATCTTCTTGGCCAAGATGTACCCCATCGCACCCCATTTCGCGCGCCAAGTCGGCCCGATCGTTCACAAAAAAGGCCACATCCCGCGCCTGCACGACCGGCCGAAGTCGGTCGATAACCCGCCGCAAATGATCGTCGGTTACATTCTTCATGCGCAATTGCACACACGCAACAGGCCCCGCGTCTAGCGCGGCCGCCAAGTCGTCGGAAAACCTTTCCAAACTGAAAGCTGGTGGCGTGATCAGATAGAGTTCGCTCAAGGTTTCCCCTGATAAATAGCTACAATCTGTGCCAGCAGAGCCAGAGCTTCTTCGCGCGGCCGCGTAAATGCATTACGGCCGACAATGGATCCGGAGGCGCCGCCGGCATGCAAGCCGCGGACGACTTCGAGCAGATTGGCTGAATCGGTGGCCTCGCCGCCCGAAAATACCACCAATCGCCGCCCATTAAAGCATGACTGCACCACATGCTCGACTCGCTTCGCAAGGGTAGATATGTCTATCTTCTCATAGGCTTTGCGTGCCGACTCCAGCCCGATCTGCTGGCTTGGCGGCTTTACCTTAATGATGTGAGCCCCGAGCAGGGCAGCCATGTGTGCTGCGTAGGCGCAAATATCGACCGCTGTCTCCGCCGCCTTGTCAAGTAACGGGCCGCGCGGGTAGGACCACAGCACGACCGCAAGGCCAGCTGCCTTCGCCTCCTCTGCGAGTTCCCGAAACTCTTCCATCATTTGAAATTGGTATTCAGAACCCGGGTAAATGGTGAAACCGATCGCTGCGCAGCCCAAGCGCAACGCGTCCGACACCGTTCCCGTGACAGCTTGGTCCTTTTCTGTAGCGAGGCTATTCGACGAGTTCAGTTTTAGAATCGTCGGAATTGCAGCGGGATAACTGCCAGCGGCCGCTTCAATCATACCAAGCGGGGCCGCATATGCGGACAGTCCGGCATCGAGCGCAAGTTGAAAATGATAATGTGGATCATATGCCGCAGGATTGCTCGCAAAGCTCCGTGCGGGGCCGTGCTCAAAGCCCTGGTCAACTGGCAAAATTACGACCCGGCCAGACCCACCGAGCTTGCCCTGCATCAATATCCTGGCAAGGTTCCCCTTGGTTCCTGGATTGTCACTCTCGTACCACTCCAGGATCTTCTTGACCCGTTGCGTTACGCGCATGGCGATCTCCTTCTGCTATCATCACTCCTTCCGAGCTAGCCGAGATTCCCGCGTACGTCACCCCGGAGCCAGTCTCGGAGACGGCTTTTTGCGCTTGGTAATGAAAGATCGAGCGCAGGCGGCGGCCGATCGAACATAAGCGCCCCATATTGGGCAGCGACCGCAGTCACACGCTCGGCGGCCACAGGCTCTGCGGCGAGCACGATCCCGGGCAGCCCGAGATACAGCGCTTCGAGAGCCCGCCCTGGGGCGTCGGCACAATCTAGCAGCGAGAATCCCCTGAAATTCGCTTGATCTAACAGGGCCATCCACCAAGGCGCCCCGCAATAAAGTGCAAAACCTGGGGGAGATAGTAATGTTACTGGCCAGCCAAAGCCTACTGCGGTCGCAATATCCAAACGGTCGCGTACGATCACCGCAGGGGCCACTTCCGCCAGCTCAATCGTCTCGCCCACTGCCACCGATCAGGACTTCACGTTTACCAACGTGGTTTGCTGTGCTAACAACGCCCGCCTTCTCCATTTGCTCCATTAGCTTAGCAGCACGATTATACCCAATCTGCAAATGTCGCTGTATGAAGCTCGTGCTCGCCTTGCCTTCGCGGGCTACAAGCGCAACCGCTTGCTGATACAACCCTGTCTCCCCTCCTTCACCAGCTGAGGCCAAACCGGGAATCGCCGGCATATCCTCGTCGATTACCTCGGTTACGGCCTCAACGTACTCGGGTTCGCCCTGCTCACGCAAAAACGCGACGACATCCTCAACTTCGCGATCGCTGACAAAAGGGCCATGTACGCGAGTAATCCGTCCGCCCCCCACCATATAAAGCAAATCGCCCATACCCAGAAGCTGTTCCGCCCCCTGCTCACCTAGAATCGTTCGGCTATCGAACTTCGAAATCACCTGAAAAGATATCCGCGTTGGAAAGTTCGCCTTGATCGTACCGGTAATAACATCAACGGACGGACGCTGCGTAGCCATGATCACGTGGATCCCCGCCGCACGGGCCATCTGAGCCAACCGTTGTACCGCCGCCTCAATCTCTTTGCCTGCAACCATCATCAAATCGGCCATTTCATCGATAACGACGACGATTAAAGGCAGTGGCTCAAGCGCAAGCGGCTGATCCTCGAAAATTGGTCTACCAGTCTCTGAATCGAATCCGGTCTGTACCCGCCGGGTCACCACCTCACCGCGCGCCAGTGCCTCATTTACCCGCTCGTTATAGCCCGCGATGTTCCGCACACTTAGTTGACTCATAGAGCGGTAACGCCGTTCCATTTCGCGCACGACCCACTTTAGCGCGGCCACCGCCTTTGCCGGTTCGGTCACGACAGGAGTCAGAAGATGCGGGATTCCTTCGTACACAGACAGTTCAAGCATCTTCGGATCGATCAGGATAAGCCGGCACTCATCGGGAGATAGCCGGTATAAGAGCGAAAGGATCATTGCATTGATGCCGACGGATTTGCCAGACCCGGTCGTGCCCGCGATAAGGAGGTGAGGCATCCGTGCCAAATCGGCAATCACAGGTGTTCCACCTATGTCCTTTCCAAGCGCAAGCGCAAGCTTTCCCGAATGATTGACCCATTCTGCAACATCGAGCAATTCCGAAAAAAACACCGTCTCACGCCTCGCATTCGGCACTTCGATGCCAATGACATTGCGTCCCTGCACGGTAGCAATTCGCACCGCCAACACCGATAGGCTGCGCGCAATGTCGTCGGCGAGTCCGATCACCCTTGCTGAGCGGATGCCTGGCGCCGGCTCCAATTCGTATAATGTTACAACGGGTCCAGGGCGAATCTCAACGATCCGGCCTTGAACTCCATAATCGCCGAGTACCGTTTCTAATAGGCGTGCATTGGCCTGCAAAGATTCAGTCGAAGGTCCTGTTGCCGCGCGTAACGGGGGCGACCGTAGCAAGTCCAACGGCGGCAACTTCCACAACGTATCCGGTAGTGGCAATCGCTCCTGCTTTGGTGGTGCTCTCTTCGCCGGCGCAGCGCGCCTTAGTCTGGGCAAGATCGGCGTCGGCTCAGAATCCAAGGTTGCTATCGTCTCGGGGACAAAACCGCCTTGGGGGGCTGTTGGCACCGCCACCCCGCCAGTGTTCTCCGAACGGGCATCCCCTCGCATTGGCGCGCTAGCAATCAGAGGTGCCAGCCACGCCGAAACGGCGCTGGCGCCATCACGCGCACCACGAACGGCGCGTCCACCCGTTCGCGCAGACGCGAGCGCAGCGCCCGTTGCACGCCGACCTGCAGCGCGCCACTCCCGTGCGCTAAGTCCAGACGCATAGACCAGAGCACCCCCCCCGATCACCAACGCCAGTATGGGCACCATCGCCCGTATAACATCACCGAATGGCAGATACTCAGTTCGCGCGACAGCCAGAGCAAACTCCGTGCCGACCGCGCCGCCAAGCCCAGCCTTGACAGGCCAGTGCGTTGCCGACAGCGTACCAAGCCCCCCGGCGATGATGGGAACGACAGCCAATGCCATCATACATCGGCGCCGCAGATTCGGAACATAACCACGATGCGCAAGCCCATAGGCCCAAAAAAAAATGATCATCGCAGGCAATGCACCAGCAAAGCCAAAGCCTTGCAGCAAAACATCCGCGGCAATCGCACCTGCCGGACCAACAAGGTTTCGGGTGGGCATCGTCGATGCCGTGTCAAGAGATGCGTCGCCGCGATGATAAGACAGTAGTGACATCGTGAGCAGAATGCCGATCAGCGCAAGGGCGAGCGCAGCCAACCCGGCAAGTTGCCGTATCAACCGAATTTTCAGGGCTGGTGAGAAAAACTGGCGAGATTGAGCGGCTGCAGACATCGTCCCGAAGAACTCCCGGTTACTAGACGGTCTCAACCATACCCTGAATCCGACTGATAAGACAAAACAAATCTCTCCAACCCTATTGCAGCTGCCAATTCACCTAGTGGTAGGCTTGCAGCCTTCCCTTTTCCTTTGTCCTTCTGGTTAAACACGACCGTAGTGTGCGCATACCGCCGCCATCCAAAACATGTTGACGACATTCAAAAAGGGGCCGAACGGCTATCGCCGCCCGGACCCGAACTTGACGATCGTTTTACTCAATCTCCCAATACGGGAATTCCACGCTGGCCGTCTGCAAAAATCGCATATGCTTCTTCGCCATGGGCCGCTTCATCCCCCATCATCAGCATCTCCTGATCCATTCGCAGCGGAACAAAGATCCCGATCAGCTTAAGCAGGATGAACGTGCCTATTGCGTTCACCACTATAATGAAGCCTGCCCCATATAGCTGCAGGACCACCTGGTGAAAATTACCAAAAAGCGCACCAGTCACGCTCACATTGCTATCGCCGCCTGTCCCAAGGAATTCCACCATTTTCGGGTCCGCGAGAATGCCGACTCCGATTCCGCCTACGAGCGCCGCCACACCGTGAGTATGAATGACTCCAAGAGTATCATCCACTTTCGATAAAAACTTGGTCTTCCCCAGCTTGTTCCACGTAAGCCACGGCAGAATGGCAGCAAAAACACCTAGTACGATCGCCTCGCCGCCATTGATGTATCCGGCGGCAGGTGTAATCGCCACCAAACCAGCAATCATCCCGTTCACAGCACCAAGGACGGATGGAAGGCCAAACGCGAACACATCTAGTATCGTCCAAGTGAGCAGTGCCGCCGCTGTAGCAATGTTCGTATTGAGCACTGCTGCGCCAGCATCCGCATTAGCGAAATATGGATCCCCGCCATTGAACCCGTTCCAGCCCAGCCATAAGATCCCCGCACCAGCTAACGTAATCAGCAAAGAATTTGGCTGAAAGCTTTCGCGGTCGCGCGTCAGCCTCGGCCCAATCACCGCCGCAGCCGTAAAACCTGATACTGCCGCCGTGAGATGAATGACGTAACCGCCTGAATAGTCGACGACCCCCATCGACCCCAACCAGCCGCCGCCCCAGAGCGAAAACGCGCCAACGGTGTATACGAACGTCATCCAGAGCGGCACAAAAATCATCCACGCCTTAAAATTCATCCTCCCAAGCACCGATCCGGCAAGAATAATCACCGTGATCGCAGCAAACACGAACTGGAAAAACACCATTGTCGACATCGGAAAGGCAATTGGAGGCATGCCAGCTGCCGCTGCCGGAATGGTCGCCTGCTTCAGTTCGTTCCACGCCGACGTAATCTGGCCGGGGTGCCCAAGAAATGGGAACCATTCCTTGCCGAACGCCATATTATAGGCCCACAAAACCCACACGATTAGTACGGCGGCGAAAGCATACAGAGCCATGAACGCCGAGTTGATCGCCCATTTCTTCTTGACGATGCCTCCATATAGAATAACCAGCCCCGGAACACTTTGCAGCCCGACAAACGTGGCGGCCGTGAGCTGCCAGGCGTTGTCGCCGGCGTCGAGCCACGAGGGTGAAGGAACAAGCGACATTCAATTTCTCCGTATGTTTTTAGCCTTATTGCTCCATAATTCCGCGCTCCAATCGGGACCACGGGACCTCGCTTTTAATATGCACAGGACGTGCCATTGCCGCTAAACCAAACATTATAAGCTACAATTTAAGCAAATGACAAAATATAGGAAACGCAATGCTTATTATTGCATCATATCGCCTACTTATTAGGCGTTATATTCGATGTTTTTTGTCTTGAGAATGTTTGCCCTATATGAGGCCAGTACAACGATATTTTGCCGTAACAGCTTAGCGGGTTGGCATCTGGGCGTTACTATAAGCTGGGTCTTCACCCTATTCTGGAAGGGACATCGTGGCCAACCCGATCAATGTCGATGTTGCGGTTATTGGCGCCGGTCCCGTCGGAGGCATTCTTGCCTGCCGGCTTGCTAATGCCGCGCATTCAGTTCTGCTCGTGGATCGCGCTGCTCTGCCTCACATGGAGCGCTCCGGGTTCGATGGCCGCGTTTATGCCGTCGCAAACGGATCGCGCCCTCTTCTTGAAGACGCAGGGCTCTGGCAGCGCCTGCCTTTCGAGCCGTGCCCGATCGAGCATATCGGGATTTCCGATGCTAAGCTCTCTCATTCCAAAACCCCGATATTGCTGCATTTCGACCATCCTAAAGGAGGCGATAACCCGTTCGGCTGGATTATCGAAGCCCGATCGATCCGGATGGCACTGAATTCCGCCCTGAAAGATTCCTCGCGCATAGTGCTTCGCGCGCCGGCCCAGGCGACTGTGGAACGTTACACTGACCGTGCCCTGATAACATTCGCAGGAGGTGAAACGTACAGTGCCCGCCTGGTCATCGCTGCAGATGGCCGCACCAGCTCTCTCCGCGCGAGCGCAAAAATACCTGTGACCCGCCTGGCCTACCGCCAAACCGCTCTCGTCTTTGCCATCGCCCATGAAAGACCACATAATAATGTGGCGCTTCAGCTTTTTTTCCGAAAGGACCTATTGCTCAGCTTCCGATGACCGGAACAGGCGAAGCAATTCATCTATCGGGCATCGTGCTTACCGAAAGCCACGACGTGGCGGACCAGCTAACCCGCATGGAAATTACCGGGTTCAATCGGGAAGTAGGAAGCCGACTCGGCGATCACGTTGGCGGCGTGCGCCTCATCGGCCAACGCTGGAGTTATCGACTTTCGGCGTTACACGCTCACCGCTATTTTGCGCCTCGACTTGCCCTAGTTGGTGACTCGGCACACAGCGTCCATCCTATCGCTGGCCAAGGCCTGAACCTCGGATTACGCGATGCAGCCACCCTTGCCGAACTTATCGACGCAAACGATGATCCGGGAAGCCTCAGGTTGCTCGCCGCCTACCAAACAGCGCGACGGCCTGACAATCTGCTCATGCTTGCCGCAACCGACAGTCTAAACCGTTTGTTCTCTAACAATCTTCAGCCGGTCCGTGTGGCACGGGACCTCGGCCTCGCCGCCGTCGAACGCATGCCATGGCTGAAGCATCTTTTCATGCGAACGGCGATGGGGCTGAACGCATGAGTCCCGAAACGCATTGTTCAAGGGTCTTACGCAGTTTGGCAACCTGCCCTGTCTCCCTCAAACGCCGATCGAGGAACGACATTGTATCCTGATTGTCAGA
>JAJZBH010000107.1 GCA_021799015.1 Pseudomonadota bacterium | reverse complement strand
GCGTTTTTCTCAGGGGGCGGGCCAGTGGGCAACACTAACGAAGACAGCGGTATCCAGTAATTGGTGCAACCCCAGAGCGAAGGGCTGGCGGCATGGACGTCGACGGTAAGCTGCCGCTCTGAAGCGTCCCGTCTGATAGATTCTAGTGAGGGATCGACTTCGCTGTGGCGAGTTTCCGTCGTTCAACGGTGCAGACGCTATCAATTTCTAGTGTTCGTACGGGATGGAACGCGGAGTATCGGCAACTGCCAGGAAGTTCCGCATCTTTTAGCCGATAAATGGGGGCGAGCACAGCCAACCACAGCATGTGACTAGCTTCGCAGAACGCGAGTTTCTCATGAGCCGCAAAGCGGGCAGTGTTGATCAACGGCATTTGCTCGCGGCTTCGCGCGTGCTTCATCGCTTTTTCGGTTTTCTTTTTGGATGCTTTCACGCTCATTCCTTTTTACGTCAGCGTAGTTAGATGAGCCGTTGTTCGGGAGGGAAGCGAAGCGGTGTTCGTTTCGGGTTCTCGAGGACCATTTTTCAATGTTTCTTGGGCACTGAAAACGCCTCCTCTATCGCCGGAGGTTTCTGGCCGAGAAGGCTGGGCTTTAGCGTCGACTATCGTTCCTATCCCGCTTTGGTCCGTGATTTCGCGACGCGGGGCTAACGAAGAAGCAGACGACTTTAATCACAAGGAACAGAAGACGAACCGGAACTAGGGCCTCGCTCTGCTAACGATTCCTGCCTAGGCACCAGATCGCCAAAGCCGCATGCGTAGCCTGCGGAACGCGGCTTTTTCAAGCCGCATGGCGCTATGCTTATCCATATTGCCAGCGCAAAGTCCGCCTCACTGCTTTTGCATTTCAGCCATCGTCTGCGAGCATTTCTGACGCGCCATCGAGAGAGGTGCGTTTGCACATTGTGCCTAGCAAGGGCAAGAAAACGCAACATAATGTCGCAATAATGCCGGCACAAGAAGAAAAAAAACCGAGCGCATATTTTGCACTATTCTTCATCGAATGCTCATCGCCAATGATAAAAACAGGGTCGATTTTTGGTAAAACTGCATTGTCGGGGAGTTCGGGCTGCCGAACCGTTTGGTATTGTTACCGGCGATGTTTCTGTCTTCTATGGCGAAAAACTGTGTTAAAAATGTCGCTATCACTCGGATTTGATCATTCTGCCGTCGCGCGGCTGACTTTGCCAGGCATGTTCCTCTTGCCGCCGTCGGCGCGCCGCATTAACGGCGCCGTGACAACGCGCTTGTCCGTATCAAGTGTAACGGACGGGTCGTTGCTTACGACAACGGTGCGATTCCAAAACCGATTATTCGGTAACGAAAACACTGGAATGTCGTAAGAATTCTGACTATACTCCAGTTTCACTTTTTCTCAGGCACCCAACACCGGGACGGAAGACAATGAACATTAAAGCTCTGGGGGCACTAGCCGCTGTTGCCCTGCTTGCGGCTTGCTCAAATGCACCGACGACTACAACGGCGTCCACCGGATCCGGCGCTATGACCGCACAATCTGGCCCTGCGCCCGGGAGCGAGGAACAACTCGTAGCGGATGTCGGCGATCGCGTCTTTTTTGCTTTCGACAAGTCGACCTTGACTCCAGCTGATCGCGCAACGTTGGCTCGCCAGGCCCAATGGCTCATGAAATATCCAAACGTGGATGTATTGGTGGCGGGCAATTGCGATCCACGAGGCACTGAAACGTATAACCTTGCGCTCGGGCATCGCCGGGCGAATGCCGCGCGCGATTATTTGGTGGCTAAGGGCGTTGCTGCATCGCGGATTGAGACCATGTCTTATGGCAAATCTTGCTTGGTTTCACCGGGAAATACCCAGCAAGACTACGAGCAAGATCGCGTCGCAATTACCTCCGTACAGGGTTTCAATCCACAGCATTGCAACTGACGGGTAAAAAACTCTGACCTGCTTTGAAGGCGGCGGCCCGGTGACTGCTTCGGGCCGCCGTTTTCGTTTTAGAAGACCCGATCCAAGCTTTCAGTTCCTGATGAGCCTGTTCTCCACCAGCTGTTTCGGCGTATACAATGGGGTGAATCGTCGTCAGGTATCGGAATTCACTTCATGAAAGTCCTTTTCCGCTTTCTTTGTCGCTGCCGTGCGTTGTTATTGGCTGTTGGCTTCGCCGTGCTTGTTTCATCGTCAGCCGCCCGGGCACAAGTTATTACGAGTCAAGAGGGAATAGCTCTGGAAAATCAGATTCTTGAGCTTCGGCAACAAGTCCAGCAGCTTCAGCAAAACCAAGGGGGCAACGGTGCTTCTGTGCTGGCGCCTTCGCAGCCGGGCGGATCGGGGGCGGGGAGCAGTGCAGCGCTTTTGCCGAGCTTGGTTCAACAGGTGCAGCAACTGCAACAAGACGTGCATTCATTGCGTGGTCAGCTCGACACCTTGGAGCACCAGGTCACAACGCAGAATGATCAGATTAATCAGGAGATTGGCGACCTAAAGTTTGAGATGACGCAGCAGGGCAAGCAAGCCTCTACAGGACTTGCCTCGCCCGCAGGGGCGCAGAACAAAAAATCGCAGACACTAGGTCAGTTGCCGGTCCGGTCGACCACGCCTCCCACGCCGGCACCGTCCCAGAGGCACGTTGTCGCGTCGCTCGTCGCCGCACGTCAAGCGCTGGCCGCCCACGACTATGCGGCTGCAGAAGCAGATGCCCGAGCCCTTATCGCTAAGGGGGGCAAAGGAGTTTACCATGGGGAGGCCGAACTGGTGCTTGCACAGGCTCTCGATGGTCAGCAGCGTTTTCAGGAGTCGGCGCTCGCGTACGATGATGCTTATAGCGCAGACAAGACTGGCCCTTACGCAGCTAAGGCCTTGTTGGGCCTGTCCAGCTCTCTTGCAGCGATTGGCCAGGATAATGCCGCGTGCGATACGTTGGATTCTCTAGCCAGCCAGTTTTCGCCGCTTTCACCTTCGCTTGAGGCGCAGGTAAAGACAGTCAGGTTGAAAGCACACTGTCGTTAAGCGGCGGGCTGATATAACGATCAGAGAGCGAAAGATGTGCCCGGTACGGTAGAGGAAGTTTTTTCGGCCGCAATGGTGGCTTGCGGCCCTCTTGGCACTGCCCCGCGTTTGGCTGTCGCGGTTTCGGGCGGTGCTGACAGCACGGCGCTCGCTCTTTTGGCCCGGGACTGGGTTGTTCCCCGCGGAGGTTCCGTTATTGCTCTGATTGTTGATCATGGTTTGCGTCCCGGCTCCGATCGCGAAGCCGCACTAACTGCCCAGAGACTTTCGGGACAATCGATCGATTCCGTGAGCTATCGTCTCAGCTTGGCAGATGGAGCCGCGCTACAGGAGCGAGCTAGGGCTGCACGCTATGCGGTTCTTACATCTGCGGCACGCGAGAATGGCGCAGTGCATCTTCTTGTTGGTCATCATGCCGATGATCAGGCCGAATTGATCATGATGCGTGGGGCTCGTGGCACGCGGGGTTTATCCGGAATGCCGCCAATCAGTGCACGAAACGACGTTCTCCTGCTTCGTCCCCTTCTCGCGTTACCGCATACTGCCTTGCAGGACTATCTACGCGCGCGCGGTGTCGAATGGATCGAAGACCCCAGCAACTTTGACCGTCGCTTCGAGCGCGGACGATTGCGTCTCGCCGGCCAGAGGTTTTCGTCAAACGAGTTAGCGGCGCTGATTGCTCACGCAATGGTTGCACGTCGGCTAGAGCAAGACGTTGCGGCTGCCTCACTGGTTGGGTCTGTTTGTCTTTACGATGCCGGCTTTGCACATATCGCCGCCGATCGTTTAGATCCCAATGCGCTTGCGGCATTGTTGCGAGTGATTGGGGGAGCTGACTATCCACCGCCACGTGCTTCGACTGTCCGCATTGCTGAGTCGCTGGCTCCTGCGACTCTTGGTGGTGTGGCCGTTGTCCCCGCAAAACGCCCTTTCGGGGGGTTCCTCCTGATTCGCGAGCCGGCTGCGTGTGCCAAGCCGGTCCCAGCCATGCATCGAGCGCAGTGGGACGGTCGCTTTGTTCTTGATCGGGTACCAGAAACGGCTACGGAATTTGGAGCTCTCGGTGACCATGCAGCCGAAATACGTGACCGGTCGTCGCTACCCGCCGTAGTGCTCCGAGGCCTGCCGGCCATTTTCAGGAATGACAAACTCCTTGCGGTACCCCATCTTGATTTTGGGCCACCTGCTTCAGTCCGATTTGTACCGGGCTGGCCGGCGCTCGTCGATCCAGGATTTTTACGCAGCGAACGGTAAGGGGCGGGCTAGGAATATGACGCGGAATGACCATCTTTCCAAATCAGGGGGTGATTTTGCGGTAGCGAGTCGGGGAGCAGCGTGCCAATATCTTGGGGCGCATGGTGATAGCGCTGTCGCCGATACCAACAGCACAATTGTATGAGGCGTGCATAGTTAAATAAAATGGACAAGGTCGGATGAACAATTTTTGGCGTAATCTGCTGATCTGGGTCGTTGTGATCTTAGGCGTCGTGCTGCTGTTCAACATGTTTCAACCGCAGACCTCAGATGCCAACAAGGCCACACAGGTTGCGTATTCTACGTTTCTCAACGAGGTTGACCAAGGCAAGGTTGATCATGTGCTGATCCGCGGGCACACAATTACCGGCGCTCTCAAGAACGGCAGTGCGTTCGAGACGTATGCGCCTAGTGACCCGACGTTGGTTTCTTCTCTGATTTCCAAACATGTAAGAGTTGATGCCAAACCGGTTACCAACCCAGAAAATCCCTTGATCAAGTACTTGATTTCATGGGCGCCAATGCTGCTGCTTTTTGGATTCTGGTTCTATCTCATGCGGCAGATGCAGTCAGGTGGTGGTAGAGCTATGGGATTTGGCAAATCGCGGGCCCGTCTTCTCACGGAAAAGCAAGGCCGGGTGACATTTGAGGACGTCGCCGGCATCGATGAAGCCAAAAATGAATTGCAGGAGATCGTTGAATTTCTTCGTGATCCACAGAAATTTCAACGCCTCGGCGGCAAGATCCCAAAAGGTTGTCTGCTAGTTGGCCCTCCTGGCACGGGCAAAACACTACTTGCTCGAGCAATTGCGGGCGAGGCGAATGTGCCGTTCTTTACGATATCGGGATCGGATTTCGTGGAAATGTTCGTTGGAGTTGGCGCGTCGCGAGTGCGGGATATGTTCGAGCAGGGCAAGAAGAACGCGCCATGCATAATCTTTATTGATGAAATTGACGCCGTTGGCCGCCATCGAGGCGCTGGCTTAGGGGGAGGCAACGACGAGCGCGAGCAAACACTCAATCAGATGCTCGTTGAAATGGACGGGTTTGAGAGCAATGAAGGTGTGATCCTGATTGCGGCGACGAATCGGCCCGATGTACTTGATCCCGCGTTGCTCCGCCCTGGTCGATTCGACCGTCAGGTTGTGGTACCGAATCCGGATGTGAACGGACGAGAGCGCATTCTTAAAGTTCACATGCGCAAGGTGCCGCTGGCTTCTGACGTTGATCCGAAGGTGATTGCTCGCGGAACGCCAGGGTTTTCCGGCGCCGATCTTGCCAATCTGGTTAATGAGGCTGCTTTGCTGGCGGCTCGCATCGGCAAGCGGGTCGTTGCGATGGCCGAGTTCGAGAGTGCGAAAGACAAAGTGCTGATGGGGGCTGAGCGTCGTTCGATGGTGATGAGTGATGATGAAAAACGGATGACTGCGTACCATGAGGGCGGGCATGCAATTTGCTCGATTTCCCAAGAACATTGCGATCCCGTTCACAAGGCAACGATTATTCCGCGTGGACGTGCGCTTGGACTAGTAATGAGCCTCCCCGAGGGTGATCGCTACTCTATGAGTAAGGCGAAGCTACTTGCGGAGCTGGTCAAGGCAATGGGCGGGCGCGCCGCAGAGGA
Source organism: Pseudomonadota bacterium (assembly GCA_021799015.1). GTDB lineage: Bacteria > Pseudomonadota > Alphaproteobacteria > Acetobacterales > Acetobacteraceae > Acidiphilium. The sequence continues at coordinate 2,596 of JAJZBH010000107.1, read as the reverse complement.
AATCATTTTTGGGCCGGATAATGTTTCGAATGGCGCTTCTGGCGACATTAAACAAGCGACCGAGATTACTCGTCGAATGGTTACCGAATGGGGTATGAGCGACATACTTGGAATGGTCTCATACGGCGACAACGGGCAGGACTTGTTCCTTGGCCAGTCGATCCAGCAGCACAAAAGCATTTCCGAAGCGACTGCCCAGGAAATTGACGCGGAGGTTAAAAAGATCATCGGTCGCGCCTACAGTGAGGCCAAGCGTATTCTCACCGAACGTCTCGATGATCTGCATGCTCTTGCGCGCGGTCTCCTTGAGTACGAGACTCTCTCTGGGGAGGAAATCCGCATGGTATTGCGCGGCGAAAAGATCATCCGGAAAGTCATTGATGAACCGTCGCCGGATCGTCGCGGGTCTGTACCTGTTGCACAGAAACCGGATATCCCCAAGACTGGGGGGTTAGGGCCAATTCCGGCCCCGGGGTAATAAAACTTCGGCTATTTGCAAAAAGTGGTTGGAGACAACCGCTTCGCTGCAGGTTTGATGAGCAGCCAGGGGCGGTGCTTATGCCCGAGTCACTCGACCGCGTAGCAGTCCCGTTCAACCCATGAACGGCCCTGGGGATCGCAACCGGTACGGTCGTAATGCGGGCGACGGTCTCCAACCGGAGGTTATGATGACAGAAAGTCGCCTCAGTTCACGGTCGGCCCGGCGGGGCGGCATTTACGGTTCGACCCCACTATGAGCTGGCTTTCTGCCCACGCGATAGCCTCTGAGAGTTTCGGCCTTGCACTGGTGATCAACGTATCCCAGACGCTCAGCGCGGCTTTGGACCGCGAGAGATTTTTCAGACCCGTTTCGACGCCGCTCACTTTTGAACCGAGGAGAGATATGATCTGCGCCGCCGGGAGGACATCAGGACTAGCGCTGGAGACCGCCCACCAATCATAAAGATCCCGCGCCGTGAGCGAGGCGCCACGATAGAAGAGCATCTTGGCAAGGACCTCGGCGACCGGCTCCAGAGCGAACGGGAGACCCGGGTACGACTCGTCGGCAAGGCCCAGCAAAGACATCCCCACAATGAAGTCGATCTCACCCTCAGGAAGCGTGATCTTAAGGAAGTTCGATGCCTCCTCGTATAATGGGAACCTGCCTGCATCATCATTCAGCCGAGGCGTCAGAAAGCCGATCCATTGCGCGTCATGAATGAAAAGGTCGATGTCGTGGCTTATTCTGTGCTCGTACGCGAGCATCAGCCGCGTCCCGCCACCAAGCAGTGGGTTCATTTCGATACCTGCCCGCCGCTCGGCTCCAGCGACCAGTTCCGCAGCCACTCTGGCGAGATCCTTCCAGGAACCGCTTGCGCAGAACGACCTGATGTCGGCACCGCTCACAGGATTTCGCTCATGAGATGCTCCCAGTCGGGACAGCAGGGCAGCCCGTCTGCCAGGCTCTCCACGTATAGAGCATTAGCGGTCGCAGGGGTTCCGCCAGCTTCGGATGTGGCACGAAGTATCAGGTCGGGATTGTGCTCGCCGAAGACCCCGGCAATGAGAGCGCGGGACTGGCTGTCGCCGACCGCCGACAAATGACCTGTTTCCAAAGCCACAGCGAGCTGGCCGGCACTCACCCGTGCCACCGTCGAGACGCTCAGGTGCCCGGACAACAGCGACAGAGCCGTCACTTCGAGTGCTCCTCCATAAAAAGCGTGCTATCCCCCACGAACCCGGACGGAAGGGAGATTGTCTGCACGGCCGGAGCATAACACCAAGCCGGAACATCCGTCATGTGCATTACTTGGTTGTCTCCAACTACTTTTTGCAAATAGCCAAAACTTCTACGCCCCGCCACATGAACATGGTTGCTCTAGTAGCTTTTAGAGCCTCTGAGCCTGTTTTTGTGCGCCCCAACCTTGACGTCGTCCTGCTGTTTGTTGTTGATGATGTACGACCCGCTTATATCGAGCCTGCAGTTGCGTGATGCCGATTGCAGTAACCGGTAGGCTTCGATTTAAATTTCGGTTTTCAACCTCAGGCGACGTTTGCAGAACACTGGGTGGGCCCGGAAGTGGGGCCTCAGACGGGCCGCTGCGTCCTTCAATCATTCAACAGTAACGTGGCGAATTTGGCTGCCAGATAATCGACGAACGCCCGCACGGCAGGCAGCGAGCTACGCGACGCGGGGTAATGAATATGATATGCACGGTGCCTGTCCGCTTGCACCAGCTGGGGAAGGGAAGGCTCTGGCAAGCAGCCCAATTTCCAGATCGTCGTGGCAGCCAGTCCCCTGTAAAAAATCGAACTTTGCTGGTTTGATGCTGAATTTTTGATACTGGTAATATTGGGATTTGCAAGATGTAGGGGATGAAGGCGCAGAACCCTTGCAAAATTGTTGGAGCGTTGCGTGGTCGTTGGGATCGTGATTCTCTCCCTTTCATGCCGAGGATCATGTGTTTGGCATGGGAGAGAGAATGCCGCCGAAGCTGAATGCACCGCAGGATGATCGCGAACTGTTCCGCTCGCGACTGGAGAACATCATCGACCAGCGGCATCCCCTGGTCCGGCTGGCGCGGCTGATCGACTGGCGGGTTTTCGAGGAACGCTT
>JAJZBH010000002.1 GCA_021799015.1 Pseudomonadota bacterium | reverse complement strand
GGCAAAAAGCCCAAGCGCTCGCCAGCCTCGACGGCGGGGCGCGAGAGCACGATACGGTCGACGCGGCCGGTGCCAAGCATCGCGACGGCCTGTGCCACTGCGAGGTAAGTCTTCCCGGTTCCCGCAGGACCGATGGCGAAAACCATCTCGTGGCGGCTGAGGAGATTGATATAGGCGGTCTGACCGGGGCTGCGCGGACCGACGACCCCCTTGCGTGTACGAATTGCCGGAAGATCGGAAAGCGGTAGTCGCGGCTCGGCTGCCGGATCAGCCAGTCTGGCGGCCGCATCCACATCGGCGGCGCCAATCGCTTCACCGCGCATCAGGCGATGATATAATGTGGAGAGCGCAATTTCGGCCGCTTCCACTCGATGGGCTTCCCCAGTAATCGATACGCGGTTCCCCCGACAAGCGAGGCGCACCCCTAGCCGTTGCTCAATACGGGCAAGGTTGCGATCATGGTCTCCAAGTAGAATGGAAAGTAAGGCGTTATCGTCGAATGTAAGGGTGCGCGCGAGCTTGGATGCGGAGGCAGTGATCTGGTTCAAGCGGCTTTATGCTCCTGTTCGTGTGTTAAAGCGGGTCCCGTGATGGCGCCGCCAACGATATTTGCCATGAGCGAGTTCGGGTTGGCAGCCGTAATCGTGACTTCGTGGATTGTACCGGGCCCTATTTTCTGGTCCGCGACAATGACGGGCTGCAGATACGGTGAGCGTCCGGCGATCTGCCCTGGATGCCGCCCGGATCCAGTGAAGAGGACGTCGAAATGCCGACCGACCTGGGCATCGTTGAACGCATGTTGCTGATCGCGGAGCAGAGCCTGCAATTCCTGCAGGCGCGCATCCTTTACGGATTCTGGTACCTGGTTTTCTGCGCTGGCGGCGGGGGTTCCGGGGCGCGGTGAAAATTTGAAACTGTAGGCGAGCGCAAACCTTGTCTCGCGGACAAGGTTCATGGTTTCCTCGAAATCCGCATCCGTTTCGCCGGGGTAGCCGACGATGAAATCGCTCGACAGCGCGATATCCGGTCGCGCAGCCCGCAAATCATCGACGATTCTCCGGAAGAGGCGGGTATCATGACGTCGGTTCATCGCCTTTAGGATCCCATCCGACCCTGATTGGACCGGCAGGTGCAGGAACGGCAGCAGCTTCGGGTTGTCCCGATGTGCCGCAATGAGCTCCATTCGCATGTCTCGCGGGTGCGAGGTCGTGTAACGCAAGCGAGCGAGATCAGGAATTTCGGCCAATTCTGCAAGCAGTCGCGCTAAAGACCATTGCCCGCCGGAAGGAGCTTCGCCATGCCAGGCGTTCACATTCTGTCCAAGCAATGCAATTTCTCGTGCCCCTTTGGTCACAAGAAGGCGCGCTTCGGCGAGGATCGCCGCCGCAGGACGACTCTGCTCTTCACCGCGCGTATACGGGACAACGCAAAAAGTGCAGAACTTGTTGCATCCCTCTTGTATCGCAAGAAAAGCTACCGGGCCCTGCGACGCTTGATCCTTCGGCAGGAGTTCGAATTTCTGCTCTGCAGGGAAGTCCGTCTCGATGACCGGCACGCCAGTACGCGCGCGACGGGCAAGCAATTCTGGCAAGCGGTGATAGGACTGAGAGCCAATCACCAGATCCACAAATGGCGCGCGGGTCAAAATCTCTGTGCCTTCGGCCTGCGCCACGCAGCCGGCGACAACGATTGTCATCGCTCCATCGCGCGCCTCCTTCAGGGTACGAAGCCGGCCAAGTTCGGAGAACAGCTTTTCGGCGGCCCGCTCGCGAATGTGGCACGTGTTGAGAATCACGAGATCGGCGTCCGGCCCGGTAGCGCTGCGAAAACCCAACGGCCGCAGGACATCCTCCATTCGACCGCTGTCATAGGCATTCATTTGGCAGCCCCAAGTCATCACATGGAGTGAGCGGTGGGGCGAAATCTGCGAATATGCGTCAGGACGCGCGTGCGCGCGTGTTTCGTGGTGATCGGTCATTCCAAAACATCCCGGCTGGTCATTCGCCGGTGGATGTGGCGGAAAGGCGAAAGGGTCAAGCGCCTTATCGTGATTCTATCTCCAATTGATCACTGAACGTATGTCGGGATTCCAAACCCTTTCTGTCAAGCTTTTTCATTCGGTCCGCCCGTCGCGAGCGGTGATCGTCTGATGAAAACATCATCAATGCGCCCTTGCCGCAACTCTGCGGCCCGGTTTTCGATGGTTGTTTCCAGCGCGCGGCTAAGTTCTTTGCGGCCTATTCTTGGATCGACAGGTTCGTCAAGAACAACTGTCGCTCGAAGATTGTGTTGACCGATACGGGCGTAATGCGACGCAATATCCATGTCGCCATACCATGCGATCAACGGACGATTCCGTCGACAGACCGGCAAGCCGTCAAGTTGATCGAAAACAATCGTAACCGGCTGAACGATCGGAGGCTGCGGCTGCTCCGCAAGTGCCAGGAAGCTGGAACGGAACGGCAGAATCCGGGCACCGTCAGACGTCGTGCCCTCTGGAAACAAAATCAGATTGTCGCCGGCGTTCAACCGCCTACCGAGTTCTGACTGCTCGCGTTTTGTGCTCGCACGTCGCCGACTGACAAAAATTGTTCGGCCGGCGCCCGCAATCGTACGGACGATTGGCCAGCGGCCGACATCGGCTTTGGCAATGAAGCATCCTGGTAATACGGCGCCGAGCACTACGATATCCAGCCATGAAGCATGGTTTGCAACGAAAACGACCGGTCGTCTGTCGTTGCGTGCAACGGTGCCTACAACATTGATTCTGATTCCCAGAATCGACGCAACTCCGGACCAATACCGTAGCGGCAAGACCACCTTAGCGTTGCTTGATCGCCTGTTCAGAACAAGCTGGGCCGGGAGGACAGCCGCCGTCCAGGTCAGTATCGCCAGCAACCGCGAGAAAACGACCAGCTGGCCGTGGAGTTGGGCGATAGTTGGACGCTTGGTCATGTGTCGAACCGCCGGGCCCTGTGTCGGGAGGCACTGGCGCGTCGTTGCGCGTGGCCCCCAGCGCGCACCAGGGAATGCCGCTGGCACCCTTCTTTGCGGCAAGCTGGCGGTGCGCCAGAAGTCCAATCATGGGCTGCACGGCCAGAGCACTTCAAACGCGGTGCTCGGACGCTTGACGGTATCAGTTCAGGTTGTGTCCGCCCCACAGGGCCAGGGATCGGATCGAAACGGGCCTTCATGTATTTACCCACAAGGATTGCCTAAAAGTAAAGCCGTTGCAGGGTTCGAATGTAAGCGGCTACAGTAATGGTTCCAACACCACCGGTGTGTCTTTACCCGCTTCCAAGCCGGCGGTTTTGCCGAAGACTGGTCCTTTGAAAATACCCCGAAGCGCTCCTCGGGCCTGTCATCGCCGATGCATCCGCACATTGAGCGTTGTACGCTGGCCCGCACCAGCCCGGAGGGCGACAACATTACAGCACGCCCGCAAATTCAACCACGCGCAAGTACAGGGCAAATGGCGCGGAAAAGAGGGCGCCATGCCCGCGCCAGGCAGGTCTCGCCCCTTCTCGTAATGCTCGCTGACCGCTTTGTGCAGGTCTGTCCAGGAAACTAGACTGATACGGGTCGGCTCGTGCGACCACTTATTGCTGCGAGCCTGCTGATTTCATTTGCAACCTGGGCTGGGTCTCGAATTCGATGCATGAAATTTGTCCGCAGCACGGTTTCCGCCCGTGCGAGATCAATGCCATCTGGGTCGATCGACACGATTCGCCAGCCGGAGACTTCAACGTGACCCATCGCGGCAATGCGGTCAATGTCTTTCACGGCCGTAGAGTTGAGCGTTGCAATCAGCGCCGCGCTGGCCGCATCGAAGGCTGCAACGATACAGGGTTCTGGTGCCAGTTGATCTGGCTTGAGAGTCATGGCCCTTCCGAAGCCGCCCACGTACCGGGCCTCGGTAATCGTGATCCGAAACAGTCCGAAATCGGCGAAATCGATATATTCTGTGGCATATGGATGGATTGAGAGATAACGGGCCCGAAGACATGGGTCATCAGCGCGTATTGCTTGGCCGACGAGGGACAGCCGCGGGGCGGTCTGCGGATTTTGCTCTTTGTCGGGAAGTGGTCCCACCAGCATCAAAGCGCAATGCGGATTGCGGTCAATCGCTCTGGTATGGGCTGAAAGTCGTGACAGCAAAATCACGGGAGCGCCATCAAGGGCGACCGCGGGTGTCACCAACGCAATCCTCGGAACTCCCTTGTCGACTACCGCAAGACTGCCCATTCGGCATCCTCGCAGGAGCGCAATCGCTTCGCGGTTTGCGTCCCTGGCTCCATTCGACGCCGTCTTATCCTTGCTGTCGTCACCCACCACTTGCATTGTCCTTCCGTTCCAGTCACGTCTCGGCGAATTTCTCGCCATGTGATATGCGTCAAAATAAGCACCATGAAACACACAATTGCCCTGGTCGATGATGACCGCAATATTCTCGAAAGCGTCCAGATGACGCTGGAGCAGGAAGGATTTCAGGTCCGTACGTACACGGACGGCGAATCGGCCTTACAGGGGCTGACGGCCAAACCGGCAGATCTTGCGGTTCTCGACATCAAGATGCCGCGCATGGACGGGATGGAGTTGCTGCAGCGCCTTCGCGCGCGCTCAGCAATGCCGGTCATTTTCCTAACCAGTAAGGATGACGAGATAGATGAACTGATGGGCCTGCGGCTTGGCGCCGACGACTATATTACCAAGCCGTTCAGCCAGCGCCTGTTACTCGAGCGTATTCGAGCCCTGTTGCGCCGCAATGAAGCAAGTCGGGCAGAAGGTTCGGGAGCCGGCCCGTCGGGCGTTATCGTGCGAGGAAATCTTACCCTTGATGAAACCAAGCACCAATGCCTGTGGAAAGGCCAGGATATTCAACTCACGGTCACCGAGTTTCTGTTGGTAAAGGCGCTGGCTGCCCGCCCCGGGATGGTCAAGTCGCGCGATCAGTTGATCGATGCGGCATACGGCGAAAACGTCTATGTCGACGATCGAACGATCGACAGCCACGTTAAGCGGCTACGCAAGAAATTCCGTACCTGTGATGAGCAGTTCGATCAGATCGAGACGCTTTACGGCATCGGCTATCGGTACAAGGAAGCCTGATGAGCGGACTTCTCCGGCGCCGGCGGGTTTCGCCGCTGCTGGGGCGCATTCTACTGGTCAATGTCTTGCCGATTGCGCTGATCGTGGCCGCGCTGCTTTATCTGGATCAATATCAGCGTGGATTGATGACGGCGGAAGTGACAGCACTTCGGGAACAGGCGCGAATTTATGCGGGCGCTTTGGCCCAATCCGCAGTCCAGACCAATGCCGCTAACCAGCCAGTGTTGAATCCTGACCTGGCGCGACCGCTTTTGTATCGACTGATCGAGCCGACGCCGAACGCTCAGGCATTGATCTACGGACCTGACGGGCAGGTTATTGCAAACTCTCGGACGCGGGAAGGACCGGGAGGAAGCATCATAACCGAAAAATTACCGCCTGCTGAGCCGCGTGGTTTATTCGCCCGCGCGGTTAGTATGCTGTACGACCAATTTCTTGCCTTTCGCCCGCCTCCCGGAGAAACTGGCGGCAAATCTGCTGAAAACGACAGGCATGCGTGGGAGCCGGACGTTCGTGAGACGTTGCGCTTGACCACTGAGACGACGGCGAAACACGAAGCCCCGCCTTTTGTTCGCCGTGCGCGCGACGGGCGCCTTCTGGTGACCGTCGCCGAGCCGATTCTGCGGTCAGATCGAGAGGTGGGCGTAGTTCTGCTAACGCGCCGCGCTGACGAGGTCGATCGTGCGGTCTTTGCCGTTCGAGTTTCAATTCTCGGTTTGTTCGGTATTGCAATTGCGCTGACGGTGTTGCTTTCGTTTTACCTCGCCCGCACAATTGCAACACCGCTGCTTCGCCTCGCACAATCGGCCACCCGCCTGCGGGAAGGACATGCCGCCCTCGCTGAACCGCTTCCGGTCAGCATTGTTTCACGAGAGGATGAGATTGGCGCCCTGGCTCGTGCTCTACAGGATTCCGCTCAGGCGCTCTGGGCGCGCATGGATGCTATTGAGCGCTTTGCTGCCGATGTCGCTCACGAGATCAAGAATCCACTATCCTCGATTCGCTCCGCGATCGAGACGATTTCCCGCATGGACGACCCCTTACGTGCCTCGCGCCTCCTCGACGTTATTGGTCAGGACGTTCGCCGACTGGACCGGCTGATCTCCGATATCAGCGACTCGTCGCGTTTAGATGCAGAAATGTCGCGGACCGCGATGGAGAATCTTGACTTGGCGCCCATACTGGCGGCTCTTGCAGACATCCATGAAGCGACCCGCAAACCTGACGAGCCCCATCTCATCGTTGATGCTCCCGAAACCGGGCTGAGCGTTCGCGGTGCCGAAGGCCGGTTGGTGCAGGTTCTACGAAACCTGATTACCAACGCCATCTCCTTTAGCCCGAACGCAGGCAAAATATGGCTTCGCGGGCGGACGACCGGCAGCCTGATCGAAATTGCAGTTGAGGATGAGGGGCCAGGCATTCCGGACGCCAAACTTGATCGCATCTTTGACCGGTTTTACTCTGAACGGCCCGAGGGGGAAGGTTTCGGCAGCCATTCCGGGCTGGGCCTGTCGATTTCCCGACAGATTATTGAAGCGCATAATGGCCGGATCATGGCAGAAAATCGCCGCAATGCTGCCGGTGCTATAATCGGTGCGCGTTTTGTGATCCGCCTGCCCGCGCAGCCATGATTCTGCCTGTCCGGGGCACCTGGCAGGCAAGGTATTCCGTTAGAGGCTCGTCAAAGATTTGTGTTAACGATAGTCCTAATGCCTTGCGGCGACACCGCATATGGACGTTGCGGGGAACCGGGTTCGTTTAGCATCGATCGTCGGCTAGTTGCTGGGGGCGTTCGGGATCGCATAGACGCCTTTGAGTGAAGGTGCCGATGGAGCGAGAATTGCCATAACCCGTCGATGCGTTTCGTCATTCTGTACGACAATTTTTTGCCCGTAACCGCCGTTCTGCAGGGCTGATCCTGCAGTTTCTACCGTTATTCCCTGAGTATTCGACACCAGCGACACCGGTTCCCCGACACGAACAGCGACAGGGATGTCGACATCACTTTCCGTTAACGGGGTGCCCTTCAACAAAGTGATGCGGGCGGCGACTCCTTCGTTAATTTGAAAGGGACTTATGGCCTGACCATTCAAATCGTCGATTGGGAGAGTCTTGTACGCGACATCCCGCGGTGGAACGGTGTGCCCGCCGGGAACGGCGTGAATTATGACGGGGACGCGAACAACCGTGGGTACCGACAAACCGACGTAAAGCGTCCATGGGGGCTCCGAACACTTGACCGCAACGGTTTTGTACTCATCGGTACCGGAGAGCCATGACACCGCCAGTGGTGCCAAGCATTGCGGCATCATCCGCGCGCCCCCGGCATGGAACTGCGCGGTGCTCATGTGAAGCTGGGATCGGATCGCTTTCGTGACGGCGGCGACATGCTCATGAGTCGTTGCGTAGGTGAGTGCAGGGGAGGCAGCGCCAAGGACAAGTCCGACCATAACGCAGGCCAGACTGCGCATCAGGCAACCTTTCGCACGACGAAATCGGGTGCCTTAACCAGCCAGTCGTAATCCCTGGTATCGAACCATAGGTTGTCGAGGGAGGATGGAGAGGGAAGGGCCGACTCCCGTACATGGCGTTCAATCGCCGAGCGCCAGCGCTCGGGGCTGTCTGATCCAAGGTAATTGCGGACCGGAAGCCCGTCGCGCGCGGGGCTTTCGCGCCCAGCCAGCAGGATGCATCCTGCCGCGGCGGCCATCATCAGGGTATAATCATCTCGCCACTTTGATCCCGGCGTCGGACGGATGAAAAAACGTGGGCTGAACTGCCGGAACAGACCAAGCCACTGCTCCTCAAGGACTACAGGTTTCACCTGCGCGACGTAGCCCGGAAGAGGCAGATCGGCTGCACTGATCACGATCCAGTCGACCGCCTCTTTGGTTTCCGCGATGACTGATGGTAGCCAAGGAACATCGGTGCCCTCGTCGATCCACATTACGGACGGCTTGGTAGTCGCCGCGACTACGTGCCCGTCAAGCCAAAGCGACTTTCGGAGCTTGGGTTGGAGGGTCTGTACCTTTCTGGCGCCGAGCGTTCGGAGCACATTAGCGATTCCTTGCGACGTTGCGTAATGGCAATAAGCGCTCTGAACAAGCGACCTGGTTTCAGGCGGCGGCGGTTCGGTCCAGACCGCTTCGAACGGGAAACGGGATTCCGAACCAGAAAGCACCGGTTCATAGCGTGGATTGACACGGATCCATCGGCGTCCCTGCGCGATCGCTCGGCCGGCAGAAGCATAGTCAATCGGATCAGGCGAAAACGAGGCGCACACACCGGCGTCCAGTCGAGCATTCCGGAGCATGTCGATAATCCGGCCATCCTCTAATCGCCCGGCAGCGGAAAGCAAAACGCTCCCTTCCGTGTCGATCAGGCCGAACCGCCCCTCAAGAAGCAGTGGATCGCCGATCATGGACATGGAAGGATGGTGACTGTCCGGCCGGTAAGGCAGCGTTAGAGCTGCGGCCGGCTCGTGATTTTTCTCGCTTGCGTAAGTCCGCGGAACTTCGACAGACACTCGAGGGGTCCACAGCCGCAGCCGCCGGCGGGCTTGTGTATGGCCAACGCTGTTGCAGATTTCGGTCCACGAGGTGGCTTCCCCATTCAGGGGTGGAGCGTCCGGATGGATCATGACCATCGGTCCGTCAACCCCATCCACGGCGTGCGTTGCGGCCAACCATCCCCCGGGCCCCGGGTTTTTGCCATCCCTGTTTGCTCCGATCCGCATGGCTGCTCCGAACAGTAGAGGCCCCAACATTTGAGTCGCACCGTTCTCTTCGGTCCAGAACGTGCGCGCAGACACAAGTGCGGCGTCAGGGAGGGAGTGCACCATTGCCAACAGAGTCGTGGGCGCGTCATCGCGTTCGGGGTGGCCTGCAGGGTCCACCACGAGCACAGCATGGCCAGGCTGGCTGGTTCGAACTGACTGGATCCGCGCTCCCATTGGCCCGACAAGGCGGCATACCCGGATGTTGGGATGTTCGTGTACCACCGCTTCTTCGGCCGAGCGGAGAAACTCTACGACAGCCCGATCGAGTTGGTCCTGGTCGGCGACGGTAAAGACAAGGTTGTCGTTGGGGCCGAGTATGGGGACAAGTCTATTTGTTGCATCCAGTACCTGCCGTAGGGTTCGGCCTTCGACGCACAACATGATCGTCAAGGGAAGGATTTGTTGTGCTTCGGCGCCGTCATAAACCAGCGCGAAAAGCCCTGGAATGCCGATCTCGGACTCTGCCACTCGGGCTGCGATTCTGCACCGCGCAAGATGCGCGCCGATGGCTTTCATCGCCGATTGCATGCTCGTCTCGATGGGCGTGGCGTCGCGACGTGTATGATGCCCTCGGACGAAGAGCGCCTCGGGCAGGCGTACAATTCGTGCGGCGATTTCTGCGATTCTCAACTGGACATCATATTCCTCGGCCCCAGCCAGACTGTGATCAAAGCCGCCGATATGTCGCAGCGTGTCAACCGAATACCAGACCCAATCCCCTACAAAGCAACTCTCCCGTAGCCGGTTGATATCCATGCTCGGCTTTGCCCGAATAACGTGGCTTTCTCCGGCGGACACAATTTCGTCGGTGTAAATCATGGCGGGCCGATCCAGCGTGGAAAGAGCGAGTCGGGCTATTGCATCGGGTTCAACGAGGTCACCTGCGGCAATCGCGGCCACGTAAGCTGTCTCGACGTTAGACATCGCCCGGTACAGCTCGGCTTCCATGGCGTCGGCAGTCGTAAAGAAGCGCTCGAAAACACCGAGTCCAAAACTTGAATCCGCGGCTTCAGATACGGCGTAAATGCAAATTGACATGGGCATGAGCCACCCGTTCCGCAGGCTGTTCACGGTTCGGACGACCTGCTCTGTCGCCACCTCGGGCTGAACGACAATGATTACGGTTACCGGTCCACCGCCTGCCAACCCTTCCGCTTCTATCCGGCGGCGTATCCGGTTTCTTTCTGCCTCGTCTCCTCGCTCGGCTGGCCGAACCGCATGAGTTGCGGTGTTGCCGACGGTGGCTTGCTGTGCCGCGATCGCTTGTGCCAAGCTCACCATTTCGCCAACCCCACGCGCAGAGCGGTTGGAACTTTTGCCCATCTCCTTAAGGAACCGGGCCATTTCCTCAACCTTCCGGCTGAAATGATCCCACGTGTCAGGATTGGAGTTTTTGTCCTCGATTGCGCGGGCGATTCCCGCCACGAGATCGCCGACCGCAGGATGAAGATCTACTCCATCAACCCCGGCCGAGCGGCGCAAAGCCCTGGTTACGAATCCCACGGGCACGGAATTGGGGGGGGTAATACCCAGCAAATCGAGAGCCTCGTGAACTGTCGCAGTCGGGTCTGCGAGAAGATCCTCGTAGAAAACCCATGTGCGCGGGAAGAGACGCGAGTGTCTTTCTGCTTCGGTAATGTAACTGGCCCAGAGTAACAGGGCGTGCGCGCGGCTAAGGCCATTCTTCTTTGCCTGACTGGACGCGATTTCGTACGGGCTGCGGTGTGTATGAAGAACAACGGTTGCGTATCCAAGACTTTTTGCAGCTTCGGCGTAAACCGGAAGAAGGCGGCATATGTGGGGGTGTTTAACCGCAACCAGCGAATCATTCTTGAATTTGGGGGCCAAGTGTTCGGATAGTTGTGATACATAGAGGCTGACGCCCGGGCGCCTGAACCAGTCCCGAGGGGTGTGGCCAATATCTGCCCACGGCATCTCGAGAAACTCGAACACGCGCATATCGAAACGGATAAGGTCGGTTGACTCGAAAAAGCCCCTGGGATTGTGTTCGTTGGCGTCGGCATCGCCATGGATGGTGATACCAAGATCATTCAGGCTCCCACTCAAAGCCGACGTGCCGCTTCTATAATATCCGGCAATGATGATCGCCGTTTTGCCGTTGCTCATGAAACCTCTGTTATGTTAGCTCGATGGCCTTTGGATCAGGCGATGAACGAAAAGAGCGAAAGTTGTTGGACCGAGCTGAAAGCTTTGAGGGAATCCTGAAGCGCGGCGGTCTGCTGTTCGATTTGCGTCAGCGTCTGAGGGATATTTGCTCCGACTAATGCGGCTGCATTTGTCTGATCGGCCGTGCTGAGTGTAGTGTCCGCTGCCCCAGACTGGGTGATAGACTTCAGTATCACGCCCGCTTTTGCGCTGGCGCCTGAGAATCGGTTCTGATATTGCACGATGCCGCCAAGTGCATTTTCCAACGTTTGACGTGTCTGGGCCATCTGAGCTGAGGTCGATCCCGGCGATGACAGTGCAGATTGAATGCCGGACACAAGCGAGAAGATTGATTGGGGACGTGAGGGAGCGATAACAAAGGTGTCGCCTACATTGGGGGCGCCGGACAGTTTGAACTGAATTCCGTCAAGATTCAGCATTGCACTGTTAGTTGACGTGGTTACGGGTCCCCCACCGATTTTTATGCCGCCTTGAGTGGCTACGTAACTTTCCGTTCCGCCAGATGATGAAAATGAGACGGTAATGGCAAGATTGCCGGTTTGAAATGCGCCTGCAGCGGCTTGGTTCGATACCCCTGTCGCAACCAGAGTTGCTGTTCCCGTGTTGGTCGTTCCGGCGCTGACCGACGCAAATCCATTGCCGCTCGGGCCGTCCATAAAGACGGCTCCGTTCAACGCAGAATTGACCGTGACTCCAGGCGAGATTTCAACACTCGAAACTCCCTCGTTCCCATTATATGAGACCGATCCGGAACTGTTCTGACTGAAGGGTTCCGTCCCCTTGGCGGTCCCAGAAAAGACAAAATTTCCTTGCGGGTCCTGGCTGTTGGCAAATGCGAGCAGCTGCTGTCCTATCTGTCCGGCCTGTTCGGAGAGAGCCTGGTAATTGAGACCGGATGTGGTCGCGTTGATTGCCTGAAGTGCGATGCTCTGGAGCTGGTCGAGAAGCGTCGTTGCTTGACCCAACGTCGACGTTCCCGTCTGGAGGGTCGCCTGTATGTTCGTCTGGCTATTCTGTTCGGCTGCCAATTGCTGAATTTGTGAGTTGTCTTGTGCTGCGCCAATATAGGCCGTTGCGTCGGCACCAGCGGAGTTCACGGCTTTTCCGGAAGCCAGTTCGGATTGAAGCTGCTGGAGCTGTGTTTCCTGCGTTGTGAACGCTGCGGCAGAGTTGGTATAGAAAGTTGATTCCATCGAACGTTCCTTTAAACAGCCTGCAGGAGTGAGTTGAACATTGTCGCGGCTGTTGCAATAACTTTGGCCGCGGCGGCATAGGCTTGCTGATATTGCAAGAGGAGGGTTGCCTGCTGATCAGGGTTGACGCCGGCGATTGCGGCAAGCGAATTCTGGGCTGTCTGCAGGTTATTGGCGCTGTTTGAGTGCATGGTTTTTGCAGCGGCGGATTGTGCGCCGTTGAAGCCGATGATCGATAGAATGGATCCCTGTAGCGAGCCGCCCGGAAGAGCCGCATTCGAAGCGTCCCACAACTGTGCCATGCGGGACGCGTTGGATCCGCTGTTCAGGCCGCCGGGCGTCAGTGAAACAACATCACCCGCGGCGGGTGTTCCGCTCAGATTGACTTGCCAGTATTCGCCACCGGCTTTCGAGCCTGACGGATATGCAATTGCGACGCCGGTTCCACCGCTCCACGTTCCACTTGAGACCGTAGCTCCCCCTGCTGTTGTGATCTTGTACGCGGAGGGCGACGTAAAGGTCATGACCAGGGATTGGCCGAAGTACGAACCGGGGACAACGGCTGCGCCCGCGGTTGGGTTAGCAAGAACAGTGTCGCTTGTTTCTGTCACGGTCCCGGCATTATTGTTTATCACCGCCCCGCTTGGGGAAATGGTGCCTGACGTTACCGCGTACGGGTCTGCAACCGCGAGCACCGCCGGATTCGTTGATGTGAGGGCCAATCCGGCTGCGGCCCCCGGAGTGGGGTTGATCTGAAAACTGTCGCCTGGCTTCGGCGTGCCGGTTACCGCGATACTCATGCCGTTCAGTGTCAGGGTTGGCCCGGCGCCAAGACTGTAAGTCTGGTTTGTGTTCGGTGTGGTGGCCGTCCAGCCGCCGGGCCCGAACGTGAGTGTGTAGCCTTGGCCATTCGGCGGCAACTGGGGCGCGTTTGTTATCGTGACACCCAGCGTGGCTGATCCCGTGTTCGTCGGGGATGGTGTAACCGTAGGAGCGGGAATCAAAAAGAGGGGAGCACCTTGTTTACCAGAGCCGTTCAGGCCTTCGGCCTGCGCTTGGTTCACGAGCCCAGTTAGTGCTCCTGCGAACCAGTTGAGGGACGCTAATGCGTTTGAAGTCGCCGTGAAACCGGCCAATGATCCACCAAGGGATCCGCTGGTGCTTCCGAGGTTTACGGGCACCTTGTCAGCCCCGGCGGTGACGACGGGGCGACTTGATGGCGTTGACTGTGTAATACTCAGCAACTGGGCTCCGCTTTGGTCGACGAGAACGGTACCACCAGTGGTAACCTCGACTGCTCCGTTCGACAGCGGAACGGTCGAAATCGATACGTACTTCGCGAGTGCCGTGAGGGTGGCTTGTTGCTGATCCAGGAGAGTGTTGCTGTTCGGTGACGCCTGGAGCGATTTGTTGATGGCTGCGACCTGTCCAAGTAACTTGTTGGCGTCTGCAACCTGCTGCTGGAGTGAATTGGATATTGTTGCAAATTGGGTGTTCAGGCTTCCAGCGGCGCTTTGGAATGCACTGACCAGCGTCTGGGCATCAGCGATCACTGTGCTGGCTTGCGCGGCATTCGTCGGTTCCGAGGCGAGCGTGGACAGGTCGGCGAAAAAGGTGCTCGCAGTACTATGGATGTTTCCGTTACCGGTGAAGGCCTGATCGATTGTGGACAGCGCAGAGGCAAGGCTTTGAGCCCCTTGGCTTGTGGCGGTCGCTGCATAGACACGCGCCGCCGCGAAGCCGTCGGCGGCGCGCCGGACGGCCGCCGGATCCAATACTCCGCTACCTGCCCCGGACGAAGAGTTGCCGACGGTTTGGGGCGCAAGGGTCTCGACGGCGTAGCCGCTGGTTGCCTGGTTGGCGACGTTGTTACTAACGGTCTCGGTGCCTTTCGAGAAGGCGTCAAGACCCGAGAGCGCGGTGAACATTGCGCCGGTTAGACCGCTCATGAGCTAATTCCTAAACTTTGAAGCACCTGATCCATGATTGGCGACCGTGCGATATCAATAATTTTTTGTGCGTAGGCGTCGTCTGTTGCATATCCACCGCGGGCCAGTCCCGCGGCAAACTGTTCAACGGAACTGGCGCCGAGTACATCGCGAAATCGTGTTTCGAGTAACGATGTGAGGTGGCCAACCGCCGATGAAATCGATGGATAGGTCGCGAACGACGCCGTCGCCGGTATGAGGCTCCCCTCGACCATTTCCTTTGTCGGAAGTGATACCGATGCCTGGCCGTTCACAGCTTTTATGCCGAAGAGGTTGTTACCCGGGATGGCGCTTCCCCAACCGGTTTCCAGCGCGGTCTGCGCGAGCAGGCCGACAGGAGGTACGTCGAGCTTTAGAGCCGCTTGTTGCAAGTCGGGCCATACTTTTTGGGCAAACGCGATTGCACGGTCGAGGATGGTTGAAGCTTTGACCATGGCGCTTCCCTGAATTCCGGGGCTGCCCTTAACATTGGCAAGGGTTCGGAGGGCTTCAAGCGACGATCCGGCCAGAGATGGACTATCGAGCGGTCGCGAATTTTGCCCTGCAGACGGATTTGCTTCCGTAAGCTGGGCAACGATGTCATGACGCAATCCTCCATCCGTTTGGCTGAAGACCGAGCTTGCGACAGCATGCAGGGCAATGCCATCGTACACGTTCGAGCCGGTGCCTAGCGCGCTGCTGGGTAGCGCCGTTGCTGTCATGCCCGAAAGCACCTGTTCCCATAGCATTGCGATGAGCTTTTCTGCCTGCGCGGCGACCGATACACCGTTGACTCCAGAGCTGCCAGGAGAGGCGGGGGCGTGAACGAGCATCAGATCACCTTCAGATCGGCTTTGAGCGCGCCTGCCGACTCGAGGGCTTCTACTATGGCGATCAGATCGCTGGGGCTCGCCCCGATTCGGTTGAGAGCTGCAGCGACTTCGGCCAGCGTAACCGCGTGTGGAAGTGTCACGACCTTTCCACCCTTGCTTTGCCGGGCAGAGATTTGGGCATTCTGGACGCCAACTGTTCGTCCACCGCTAAACGGATTGGGCTGACTAACGGCATTATATGCCTGGATGGTGACGGTCAGGTTTCCGTGCGAGACGACAGCAGGGCCAAGCCGGACGCCCGCTCCCATCACGATGGTTCCGGATTGAGCATCGACAACGACAGTCGGAATTGCTTTCCTGGGCGTTACGCTGACCCTGAGAACGCGAGCCATGAACTCGACCGGGTCCAGGCTACCCGCATTACTCAGGTCGATTTCATCAGGGGAGGCTGCATAAGCGGTTCCCGCGCCAACTGACCGGTTGATCGCAGAGGCGATGCGCGCGGCATTGCCGTAGCTTGGTTGACGCAGGAGCAGATGACTCTCTCCGTCCGGCAGGATCGAGCTCGTCGGAATGGCCCTTGACATAACGGCTCCATCGGGAATGCGCCCCACCGTAGGCGTATTGGCTCTCACCGATGATCCGGCGGCACTGGCCGCGAATCCACTCACGAGCAAGGGGCCTTGGGCTTGGGCGTATACAAGGCCGTTACCTCCCTTGAGGGGCGTAGGGAGAAGGACGCCACCGGCGAGCGACGTTGCATTGCCGATCGCTGAGACCGTAACATTGAGGTCGGCGCCAGGTTCCGCATACGGCGGTACGGTCGCGGTGACCATGACCGAGGCGACGTCGTACGGTTGCATGAAGGAGGTGGCCGGTAGGGTAATTCCTTCATGGGACAACATGTTTGTTATCGCCTGCTGGGTATAGGGAATCTGGGTTGTCTGGTCGCCGGTTCCGGGTAATCCGACGACGAGTCCGTATCCTACCAGTTGGTTACTGGGCGCCCCGGCAACGGTTACGAGATCCCGCACCTGGTCACCCAGTGCGGGTGGCGCAGTTGCGGAGACAGCGGCAGCTATCAGAATGGTGAGTATCTCGAAAGTGCGCTTTCTAGCCATGGGACATGATGCGATGAGTTGATGGCCCCGATCCCAACATATTGGACGTTAGCATCGGCGAGTTGGGCAGAATTCAAGGTGTTGTTTGCTCCAATATCCTGAGGGCGGGCGAAGCCGCTGACGTCTACCCCGGTCACGTTTCCGTTGATGTTGACATTGGTCCGACCGGCAAGAGCCAGAATACCATTAGGCTCGATCTTGGTTACGACGGCGGCAATCTCTGTCGTTACCGTATTGGATCCGCTTGTTGCTCCGCTGCCGCTGAACGCCTGTTTGTTACCGAGATTGAACGTTGGTTGGAATGGGCTGCCGTGCAAGGAACCGAACTGAAGAGGTACACCGAGGAAGGCTGAAACCGAATCATTGACTGACGAGCTTTTTGTCAGAGCACCGCTGTCTGTGTCCTGGGCAGTAGTGTTCAGGGTGACATCGATGGTGACGATATCACCGACGGCCCAGTTGCGCTGATTGGCGTACAGCGAACCCGTGGTATCCGGCGGAAAAATGGATCCGCTTTGGGAATCGGGTGTTTGCTGAACGGAAACCGGAAACGCAGTGGGCTTCACGAAGTAGAGTTTTCCGGGTGCAGTTGTGGCACATCCGGTCAGAAGGCCGCATAGCATTATGAGGGCTACCCCTTGCCACGGCGTCTGCTCCGTCATCATAGCAGCCAGCTTGCGCCAGAATGTAACTTCTGGCCGAAATGCTTCCACGTCCCACGCTTCAACATCAGTGTCCAAGACGTGAGTGGCTTGCTGCTGTTCAGGTCAAACATCGATTCCACAACGCGGAGCTGATTCAATCACGCGTTAGCAACCATCTGTGACAACTGGGACAGGGTCTGCCCGGCATCGGACGCGACGTTTGTACCAAGCTGGTACGCCCGTTCGGCACTGATCAGGTCCACCATCGATTCCACAACGTTCGTGTTTGATTGCTCAAGATAGCCTTGGTAGACACCGCCAAGGCCATTTGCCTGGGGGTTACCGGTGATGGCCGCTCCGCTTGCGTTTGTTTGCAGAAAGAGGTTGTTCCCGACTGGCTGCAGCCCTTGGGGATTAACGAAATTCGCCAGCTGGATTTGCCCGATCTGGGTCGCGTTGTTCGCGCCGGGTGTCGTCACCGAGATTGTGCCGTCCTGGGCTATTGTTACGCTGGTCGCGTTTGGCGGGATTGTAATGTTCGGAAGAACCTGGTAGCCGTCGGCCGTCACCAGCTGGCCATTCTGGTTGACCTGGAAAGCACCGTCTCTCGTGTAGGCGATCTGGCCACTCGGTTGCAGAACTTGAAAATAGCCCTGGCCTTCGATTGCGAGGTCAAGCGGATTGTTTGTTTGCTGCAGGTTTCCCTGTGTTAGCACGGGAACGGTGCCTGCGACACGAACGCCGGTGCCAAGATCATACCCCGAGGGGTAGAGAGTATTTCCGCTGGAGGCGGCGCCCGGCTGGATTTGCTGCTGGTAAACAAGCGTCTCGAACACCGGCATCGAACTTTTAAAGCCAGTGGTGTTCAGGTTGGCCAGATTGTTCGAGATGGCGTCCAGTTCTACCTGCTCGGCATTGAGCCCGGTTGCGGTCACGGACAGGGCTGGCAGCATGGTCGATCTCCTGCGTTTTCAGGTCAGCTCAGGCGAGCAGAACCTGGTCGAGTTGCGAGCTGTCTTTCGTTGTCTGGGCCACAAGTTGGGTCTGCAACTGGAAACCTCTCGAGACATCGATGAGATCCATCATCGACCGTACCGGGTCGACGTTGCTCCCTTCCAGATAGCCTTGGCGAACCGATGCCTTGACTGCGGGAGTGGGTGTTGCCCCAGCAGGAAGTGCATAAAGAGAGTTGCCGATCGGCGTTACACCTGTGGCAGGGGTCTGTGCTATCAGCAATTGGGCAAAAACCTGGGGTGTGTTGGAAGCAGAGGTATCGGGCACACCCGATATCTGGCCGGACTCTGAAATGGTTAGGTCTTTGAGGGCGGGCAGGCTGACGGGGCTGCCGTTTGAGTTAAGGAGAGGGTTGCCGTTGGCCGTTACCAGAACACCATCGCCGCCCAACGCAAGTTGACCAGAGCGGGTCAAGGCGGGTTTTCCGCCGGGGCCCTGGACCACTAACCAGCCGCCTTCGACCGCGACGTCGAACGCACCACCAGTCCGCTGCAGGGGGCCTTTTTGGGTATCAGCCTTTTCGCCGAGAGACATCACGTCGGCGCCAGGGAGAGGCCTTGCGCCGACGTAAGGAAGGCTTAGCGCATCGGTCTGTGCCGATGCATAACCTTGGGTGTCCACGTTCGCCAAATTTTCGGCAGTTGTGTCCAAACGCTGCATCGCGGTTTCGAGGCCCGACATCGAAGTGTAGAGTCCGCCAAATCCCATGACGGTTACGCCACCTGTTCCAGCTTGGCGAAATCTTGCTGCTCGCTTTGGATCACGCTGGCATTGCTTTGGTAGGCCTGTTGGTATTTCAGCAGCTCGACCAGCTGATTGCTGGTCTGTACGTTGGATTGCTCAATTGAACCTGACACCAAAGACCCGTTAACCCCGGCGCCCGCAAGATTGAGAACAGGTTGGCCGGAGTTTGCGGATGCACTAAAAAGGTTCGCGCTCTTTGGGATGAGGCCTTGATTGTTGATAAAGCTTGCCAACACAAGGTTTCCGACTGTTTTGGTCTGGCCATTCGAGTAAAGAGACTGAACTTGCCCCGTTTTGGTGATGTTTGTGCCGGTAAAGGTGCCAGGGGCGTATCCGTTGTTTGTCGTCGAGTTGACAGCAAAGGCCTGAGCACCGACGGTCGTGCCGGCAAAATTGAAAGCAATAGCCGAATTGGCAGCGCCGTTTTTCCAGTTGACGTTTAATGTCGCCGATCCGCCTCCGGTGAGAGCGCCTGACGAGTTGAACGCCAGCGTAGTCAGCTTGCTCGCCGAACCTACCGCATTCCCTGACGCGCTTTCTGGCTGGGCATAAACAGACCATGTGTTCGGAATGGTTGTTCCAGCTGACCCGGACGCCGGGTTCTTCACGTAATAGAGTTGGACATGGTTGGCGTTGCCAAGAGAGTCGTAGGCCACCACGGAGGTCGACCGGTCGTACGTCGAAGAGTTGGTAGGACTAAACGCGGAAGTGATCGCGGGGTCCGCGGAATTCAATGCCGTGTTCAGAGAGATCTTGGAACTGGCTTGGGCCGGCTGACCCGAGGTGGCTACGGTGATCGGGCCGAGGATTCCATTGGAATTACCGTTGGGGTTGACGCCGTATCCCAGAACGGCGGAGCCGGTCGCGCCCTGCAGTTGGCCGCTCGGGCTGAGCTGAAATGCACCATCGCGAGTATAATTGTTCTGGCCATTTTTCTGGACAACAAAGAACCCTGTCCCTTGGATCGCGAGATCGAGAGGGTTCCCCGTGGTCTGGAGATTTCCCTGTGCGAAATCCTGCTCAACGAACTGGCTTGCGACGCCCTGCCCGGTCGGATTCGTGCCACCCGCCGCGTAAAGATCGCTGAACCGTGCGGATCCGGATTTGAAGCCTGTGGTGCTTGCGTTTGCGAGATCGTTAGATGCGATATTGAGCCCTTGCTGAGCTCCAAGCAATCCTGAAAGAGCCGTATTGAGAGACATTCTTCAGCCTCCGATGATGCTTGCGACTTTGGAAAGAGAAACAGGGCTTGATTGTCCGGACAGCGATATGGTGGGCGCGCTGCCAGAAAGATTAACCGCGTTGACGATTCCTGACGCGTAGGTTGCGGCCGGCACGGGATTACCTGCTGCATCCGTTGCCGAGACCTGATAGGAATACGTCTTGCTGGGCGTTCCCCCTGTCCAGGAGAAGTTGTTGATTCCGCTCGGGAGATTCGAGAGGCCTACATGGCCAACGACGTTGCCGGTGGCCGGGTCAATGATTGAGACGATTGCGGTTGTCGCCGGCCCGGTCAGCGAAAAGGCGCCGATTGCGGTGCCGGAGCCATTGGTCGTCAGGCTGTCGCCGGAGACCGCGACGGTCTTGCCGACGAGATTCGCGGCCTGTGCAAGCTGGGCCGCGGCAGCGCCCGACTGGATCTGCGAAACCTTGTTATCAAGAGTGTCAATACCGTTGACAGTAGCCAGATTCGAGAATTCTGTCGCCAGGTTTTGCGGATTCATCGGCTGTGTCGGGTCCTGGTTCTGCATCTGGGCAACGATCAGCTTGATGAAGTCGGCTTGGGTGAGTCCGGACGACGATCCCGTGGATGAGGATTGACTGACCTGCGGTGCCTGGCTGCTGGCCGTCGGTGCGATGCTCGCAAGGGATCCGTTGAGAGAAAGATTGGTCATGCTGAACCTCCTGGGCGCAACCGAGTTCTCGGTGCTGTGGGCGTCACGCGATGAAACTTTGTGTCATGGTCTGGTTCATCCTGGTGGTCTGATCCAGCACGGCGATCTCGTCCGAGTAACTCTGAGAGGCCGAGATGAGATCGATCATTTGCTGAACGGGATCGACATTCGACATCGTGACGTAGCCCTTTGCGTTCGCCAGCGGGCTCCCGGGATCGTATTTCGTCTTCGGCGGAGCGGAGCTCTGCACGATGCCGGCCACCTGCACTTCGTCAATTGGCGAGCCAGATTCCGATGGAACCGCCTCGAATACCGGTTCCATGGCCCGATAGATGTTAGCTGCGGACGTCGCGATGGAATCGGCGTTGGCGATGTTCGAGGCGATAAGGCTCAATCGCTCGTTTTGGGCCAGGATTCCGGAACCGATAATTGTCGTTATGCCGGGAACAACTGCACTGTCCATGACTAACTTTCCTGGTACACGACTCATGTGCCGTTAGGATTCGGGCGGAGGGCCGTAATGAGATCGCTGGTCGATTGGTGTAGAAACTGGGTTTCTGCCCCCAATGCGCTCATGTTCTGCAATGACTCCAGCTTCTCGGCTGTTGGTGAAACGTCGTTCCCATCGAGTCCCGCAGGAAATCCGGTAGTAAATTCGACCGGCGCACTGGCTGGTTGCTCGCTGTCAGCGCGGGCAAGAGCATGGGTCAATGCTTTCTGGAAGTTAATGTCCACAGCTTTGTAGCCCGGCGTATTCGCGTTCGTGATGTTGCTCGCGATCAGCGACTCCCGTTGGCTGCGCAGGTCAAAGATCGTTTGTGCGAAGGCAATAAAGCTGGGCGTGTTCGTCAAATCGTTCTTCCTTGGGACCGCGCCTGAGTACACAATCACGATTTCAACTTCAAGAGGAAAAATTACACTAGCGCAATCCTAAATTGTGTGCGACATAGCCGCGATGGCCGTTGGGTCGGCTAAAAATGAATGTCGCGGAGATCAGGGAAACGAGAGCAGGAAAATCCCGGATTCGTGATAATTGCGAATCGGCAATACACAGAATGAGGCGTCTTTGCGTTATGCGCCATGAGAAATCAACGCGTTGTTCCGCCATCGGCGAGTTTTTTTGAGGCAGGGTAGGCAGGATGGCTTCAATCCATAACATAGTAAGCTCTTCATCTGTTCCGTCGCAGCCTGCGACGCCAACAGGGGGGAAGGTATCAAGCCATGCAAGCGATTTTCTCCAAACGCTTCATGACGCGTTGACCGGAGTTAGCGCGGAGCAGGCAGTTGCTGCGACAGCCGAAGACGCGGTCGCGGCTGGAACACCCGGGGCATCGATGGCGACTGCGCTTGTTCTCTCGGACAAGGCAGAAGTTGCCTGGAATGCTGTTGTTGCTGTTCGGAATGAAGTCGTCTCTGCGTACCAGACGCTGACGAATATGCAAATCTGAATAAGAGACGATGAGTTTTTCACAGGCGCGTGAGTTTGGTGGCGCCGCGGTTGAGCGCTTGAAGCGGATGCCGTTGCCAATCGCGGGAGGGGTCGCTGTTGCTCTGCTCGCCACCGTTATTTTCGGGATGGTCGCATTTTACGGTACTGCTTATGTCACGCTGTTTGACGGCCTGACTCCGGAACAAGGGGGGGGTGTTATAGGCGAGCTTCAGAAGCTTGGTATCCCCTACAAACTGGCCGCTGACGGCAATGTGATCAGGGTTCCTGCCAGCGATCTCGGTCGGGCCCGGCTCGAGCTTGCGAAGGCCGGGGAGCCGTCAAGCGACGGCACTGCAGCTTTACGGGATCTTGTGAAGACGCCGATGACCGCGAGTGTGGCTGCTGTTCACGCAATGCAGATGCAGTCGACGGAGTCGCAAATTGAGTCGTCGGTCCAGCAGGTTACCGGAGCGCGGTACGTCCGTGTTCTTCTAGCCATTCCTCGGTACACGCCGTTCCTTGCCGATCAGCCTGAGCCCAAAGCCTCAGTTGTTATGGCCGGTGCGCCCGAGGCTGATGCGGCCATAGGGCTTGCGGTCGCCAGGCTTGTAGCCGGAGCGGTTCCTGGGTTGTCCGTGAAGGACGTCGTCGTCGAGACGGAGGCCGGCAGAATTCTGTATCCGATGACCAATGCCGGAACCGTCGCGCAGCAGTTTTCCATCCAGCGGCATGTCGAGGCCAGTGACGAAGCCAAAATCCGCGAAATACTAACCCCCATCTTCGGTGCGGCCAACTACAGGGTTGCGGTTTCTTCGGATATTGGGTTTTCGAGGAAGACGATAGACAGGACACTGTATGGGCCTGAGTCGTATCCGACGTCGGATGATCTGACGACAACAAAAAAAGTTGGGTCGGGATACGCTGCGATGGGCATTCCAGGGGCGCTGTCTAACCAGCCGCCCGGCCCGACGACTGCCCCTGTTGTCCAGCCTGCCACCAAAGCGGGGGGTATCGCAAAGCCTGCTGCAGCTCCTGCGAAGCAAAGGCCGGCCACGGTTATGCCCAGGTCCTCATCGCATCATAAGGTCGAGGCCTTCGCTATCGATCAGACTCACACATTCGATCGTCTTCCTGCGTGGCAAATAAAAAGCACGTCTGTCTCGGTGGTGGTTGCGCCCCCGGCGCTTGGCCGGCTAACGACCGCCGCAGTAAAGTCGATGGTAGCGGCGGCGATCGCCGTCCCAGTGACAAGCGTGGCCGTCACAACAGCTGCATTTGTCCCACCAGGCCATGCACTGGAGGCAAACGCGGCCAACAGCCTGCCGCTGTTGATCCGGGGCGGGCTCCTTGTACTCGCTGCCCTTACTGCTCTTTTCGGCGTGGTGCTGCCGGCCAGGCGCTGGCTTGCCGAAAGGCTGCGTCGTCCCGCAACAGGGCCGCATGGCTTGGCCGAGGATGCCGATCTCAGGGCCGCTCGGAACGCGCTCGGCGCTTCCGTATCAAAGGAGCAAGCCCTTGTGCACGAGCAGTTTCAGGAAATCGTCGGCCGCATCAAGAATGTCGCCGACATAAATCCGGTTTCCATTGCGCGAACGCTGCAGAACTGGTCGCTGGAGCAGCCGGTGCCTCCAAGAAAGGAATCGTGAGATGAGTGTGGCCCAGCCAGAGAGCCTGACCGGGGCGGAAATGGCTGCAGCTGTTCTGCTGTCCTTCGAGGACCATCGTGCTGCATCTGTGCTTCGCCACATGGACGAAAGGGCTATCGCGGCAATTACGGACGCTATGGCTTCGATGAAGGCCGTTCCCTCTGACAAGACTTACGAGATTTTTCTCCGCCTCAACGCAGATCTGGAATCCGATGGTGCTATCGCACCCGGGGGTGTCGCGCATTTCAAACGCCTGCTCACTATCGCTGTAGGGGAAAGGAAGGCGGCGGAAATGATGGAGCGCCTCATGCGTTCAGGCAACGGCGCCATCGACGCATTAACCACGGCCGATCCGAAAGCCCTCGCTGAGCAGTTCAGGTCGGAGCGACCGCAGGTCCTTGCTGTGATGCTGGGACACATGGGCAGGGCGGCCGGGTCAGCTTTCCTTGCACATCTGCCGCCTGCCCTCGCAACGGATGTTCTGGCCAGATACGCGCGCCTCGATCAGGTTCTTCCTTTTGCTCTGGGGGAACTGCGGGCTATGCTCTCAGAAATGCTCGGTGGGGCAGTTACGGCCCGCGCGCCTTCGTTAGGGGGGGTGCGCGAGGCGGCCGACATTCTGAACGGCATGGGCGTACCGATTTCCGATCGGGTCTTGTCCGAAATCAGGGAGCAGGATTCCGCGCTTGCGGACCGAATCCGACAAGAGATGTTTACTTTTGATGACTTGGTCCGGCTCGCCGATCCTGCGATCCAGATGATCCTGCGGGAAGTCGACAATGGGCGAATGGTTCCGGCGCTTCGAAGTGCGAACTCAGCGATGCGACAGAAAATATTTGCGAATGTCTCGAGCAAGGAAGGGGCGCTGCTACGGGAGGAACTGGAGACCGGTCCGCTGGTGACACGGGCAGACGCGCAGGCGGCGCAGCGGGAGTTCGTTGATGCTGCGCTTCGGCTGGCGCAGGAAGGCAAAATTTCGCTTGCTGGCGCGGAGGACATGCTGTGAGGGCGCTCCTAACCGGCTGGACCGAACCATGGACTACGGGAACGGTGCCGAAACCCAACGGGTTGCTGGAGCCGAACCGATGGCAAGGTGCTTTGACTGCGGAGGTCAATAAACAGAAGGGTCGCGTTTCAGGCTTTCAGGATGCTTCGACGACCAGCGATTCTGCGTCGCTGCATAACGGTGCGGAACGACACGCTGAAGCGGGCATTTCCACGCCGGTACCTAAACCGCCGCACTCCAACGCACATAATGATTTGCCCAAGGTTCAGAGCGGCTCGGAGAAACATGTCTCCACGAACCTTCCTTCGAGCGGGGGAAGTGCTGCGGCCGCTCGCGCAGAGATCCCTAGGCCACTGCCCATCGAGGCGAATGCGCGTACCCAGAAATCGCCGTTAGCTGGCGCGCCAGACGCCAGTTCGACGACGGTTGCCTCCGCCGGAGGCACCGGTAAACCTTCGGTGTCAGAGACGGCACAACGCGCGCATGCACTCGCCAAAGGCGCGCAACTTTCGGGGGCAAAATCGCGTGCGCGCCACGAAGAGGCCCAGACTGAATCGTCGGCGGCAATCCTGGAAGCCCGGGCGGCAAGCTCAACCGTCAACAGGAACCCCGAAAAACAAAGCCGAGGACCGTCAGCTGTGCCGTCAGGAGACCGCTCAGGATCCGGATTGATCGTGACGTCAACTTCCGGAAGTTCATTCGCCAGGCTGGAAACGACCGCCTCGCCACCGCCAGCTAGCCATAACTTTCACCCGACCAAGAAACGAAACCCATCGGCAGCACCCGCCCTCTTGGCAGGGGCTGTTCAGGCATCGGGCCATGCCCTGCAGCTTCACAGGCAGCCGATGTCTTCCAGCGTGCCGTCAACGCAAGGCGGCGCCCTAGCGATCGCGCGTGGGCAGCATAGTAGTGGAGGGGGAGAGATCATGGCGTCGGCTGGCGTGCCCGCGTCGCCTGCAGCGGTACCGGTAGATGGTCTCCCCGCCCACACGGCTGCACTCACCTCGCGGCTCGCAGCGGAAGGCGGAGGAGAAACCCGGATTACGCTTCATCCCGCGGACCTCGGTACGATTACTTTAAGCATTTCCATTGCCTCGAGCGGGGCGCTGAGTGTGCGGATGATCGCTGAAAAAGCAGCTGGCCTTCAGGCCGCCGTGGCAGCCGCAGCGGGGATGGCCCAGCATCTGTCGCAGGCTGGATTCCAGGTTTCATCCGTGCACGCTTCGCAGGGTGCAGGCGATGCCGCAGGCTCCTTCACCGACCGCGGCTCCTCTTCCAATCACGGCTACCACCAGCCGCAACCTTATCGGCCGGAAGCCTCCACCGAGTCGGCGGCAAAAGGTGAGCCAGACCAATCGGTAGTTGCCTATGCATGAGCATATTCAATTCGAACCGGTCGACATGACGCGGCCGCCCGCCTCTTTAAGCAACAGGCTGCCGGATCTAACGATTGTCTATGAAAGGCTTTTTCGAGCCTTAAGAGCGCGGCTGTTTCAGGATACACGCCGCGGTATCAACGTTATAAGCGGTGGCCACCGCATTGTTCAGCACGACGATCTGCTTAACTCCTGGCCGGCGGGTCCAGTTCTGTTTGCCATTGTCGAGATCTCTCCTCTTCGCGGCTTCTCGATTGTCATGATCGAAGGGCGACTCCTATCTGCCATCGTCGATGATTTGTTTGGAGCAAGCGGACCCCAGACAGCAGATGCCGGGCACGACATTACCGCGATGGAAAAACGCATCGGTGAAAGCGTGATAAGAATGGTTGTGCAGTCGATTGACGACGCGCTTCGCGCTCACCTGGACGTGAAGGTTCGGGTCCTGCGAACCGAAACTCATCCCACGCTGGCTTCGGTTGCCGACGCGGCAGAGCCCTACTACGGAATGTTCGCTAACCTTGAATTAAGTGCCGGTGGCGGCGGGCTGATCGTCGGCTTTCCGTATCGTGGCCTCGAGGCTCATCGAACTGCGCTTTCCTCGCCCGCTGGCACTTCTTCGCGGCAAGATAGTGATGTTACCTGGGATCGTCAGTTCAGAACGGTACTCGACGAAATCGAGATCTCACTCGCCGTCGAAATTGGAACTGCATCGATACCGCTTAAACGCCTGGCGTCGCTCAAACCCGGCGACGTTTTTTCAATTACGCTTCATAGGCTTGCTCGCGTTACTGATGGGGAAGCAGTCCTTGGAGAGGCCGCGTTCGGGCGGCTGAATGAAGAAAGCTACGGGGTAATTTTTGAACATGTCAGATAACGTCGTGATATCTTCAGAGCATGTTGTTGAGGTCGAGGCGCTCGATACGAGCAGCGCTAATCGGTCCGAGCAGCCGGCCATCAGGACAACTGCACTGGATTCTGTTAACATTACAATGAGTGTCGAGATCGGCCGCCTGACCATGCCTCTCAAGAGCGTCCGTGCTCTGAAGCAGGGTGAAGTTGTCCCTCTCGATCGTGGTGTCGGTGAGCCGATGGATATTCGGGTCAACGGCCGGCTTGTCGCCCGAGGCGAAGTCGTTGCAACTGATAGCCGAAAGTACGGGATTCGCCTGACGGAGATCGCGACGCCCGATGCGCACGAGTCGTCGGCGTGACAATTCCCGGCTGGTTCACCACGGGCGCTGTCTACTGCTTTGCTGCGCTGGCTGGGCCAGCGCTTGGAGTTTCTCTTGTGTTGGGTGTTTTGGGTGGTCTCGTCCAGACCACGACCCAAATTCGCGAGGCTGCGATCGCGTTTGTGCCCAAGGTGATAGGTCTCGCGATTCTGTTGGCGCTGGGCGGCAGTTTCATGCTTGGCTCGGCCACGAGCTACGCCCGCCACGTGTTTGCCGCTGTACCTGAGATAGTCCATGTCGGCTACCGTCGCTGAGCCGCTGGCGCGTCAATCGGGTGCCGTTCTAGCGGGACGGCTAGCCGGCCCGATGATTCTGGCCGCGATACTGCTGATGCTGATCGTGCCTCTGAGTCCGCTTGTTATTTCGCTGATGTTTGCGATGAATATTTCGGCTGGGCTGGTGATTCTTGCCTCGGCAATCTACATTCCTCAGACGTCAGAGTTTCTGGCATTTCCGTCGATTTTGCTGGGCACCACGCTTATGCGTCTTGCGCTCAACGTAGCCACCGCCCGCGCGATTTTACTTAATGGTTATACCGGTTCAGATGCGGCGGGAGTCGTTATTCAGAGTTTCGGACGTTTTGTCGTTGGTGGAAACTATGTCGTTGGAATCATAATATTCGGGATACTTATAACGATTAACTTTGTAGTTGTTACCAAGGGCTCGAGCCGTGTGGCAGAAGTTTCTGCGCGCTTCATGTTGGATTCCTTGCCCGGCCGTCAAATGGCCATTGATGCCGATGTGAATGCTGGGTCAATCAGCGCAAAGGAGGCAGAGCGCCGGCGTGACATGTTGAGGCGTGAAGCGGATTTCTTTGGTGCAATGGACGGCGCGTCAAAATTTGTTCGAGGCGACGTTGTTGCGGCCATGATTATCCTGGGTGTGAATCTGGTCGGCGGCTTGCTGATCGGCACTCTTCAGCATGGACTTCCCTTGGCTGTCGCAGCTCACACTTATACGCTTTTGACTGTCGGTGACGGAGTCGCGGCCCAAATTCCGTCCCTTGCGATTTCGGTTGCGGCAGGCCTCATTGTTACCCGCGTAGCAACTGGAGAAGACATTTCGTCGCAGGTAATCAGCCAAATTTCGAGGTATCCTCAGGCCCTTCTCGTGGCTGCGGCGCTCACCCTTGCCCTTGGCCTTATGCCGGGCATGGCGCACCTTCCATTTATCGCGTTTGGCGCAGGTATTGGTTTGATGGGCTTGCGCTTGCGGGCAAAGAGCCGTGCAGAAACCCAAACTGCCGATGCGGTGGCAGTGCAACCGGTACAGGAAAAAAGTCAGAAACTCGATGCGCTCAGCGTGCAGAAAATCGACGCATTTGGGCTTGAGATTGGCTTTGGGCTCGTCCAGCTGGTCGGGGAACAGCCAGATGGCAAGCCGTCCCTAGTTTCCAGATTGACAGCTGTTCGAACCCGCTACAGTCGACGCATGGGGTTCCTCCTTCCAAACATTCATATTCGGGACGCGGAAGGTGTGCGGCCACAGGAATATAAATTCACGATTCGAGGGGCGCCAATTGCCCGGGGAGAGGTCGTGGCCAACGCCTTGCTTGCGATCGAGACGGCAGACGTTGTGGACAAGCTGGGCAAGGGGCGAAAATCAAAGGAACCCGTCTTTGGTCACGATGCGCTCTGGATTGAGCCTGCGCAGGTCGGAGATGCGGAGACGCGAGGCTATACGGTTGTGGAGCCATCGGGTGTCATTGCCACGCACCTCGATCGTCTCCTTCAAACGCATGGCGCAGAGTTGCTCGGACGCGCGGAGGTGGAGGAACTCATTGCCGCGCTCGCAAAAACGCATCCGAAACTGACGGACGACCTCAGGAACCGGTTTACCGTGGGCTTCATCCGGCAGGTCCTTGCCGGACTGGTGTCTGAGAACGTTCCCATTAAGGATTTGGAACGCATCGCGGAGGCGATGCTTGAAGCACCCGAAACTAACGCGAAGGATGCGGAGACAACGATTGCACTGGTCCGAATCCGGATCGGTCGCCAGATTGTTGCCCCATATCTGGATGATTCCCAAAACCTCGCAGTTCTGGCAATCGCCCCTGATCTTGAGGCAATGGTCACGAAAGCCATTGACACAGCGCGGGACCAAGGCATGCGTACGGCGATAGAGCCAAGAACCTTGGCTCTGCTACGTTCGGCTGCCCGCGAAGGAAAAAAAGTAAAGGGATCACTTCAGAGCGGGCCGGTGTTGGCCGTTCCCGGCCGGTACCGCTTCCCGATTGCGGCATGCCTGAATTCGATTCTTCCCGTCATAGCTATGGAGGAAATTCCATCTGATCAGCCGATCACATTGATCGGCACAATTGAGCCAGTGCAGGTTGTCAATGCTGGCGACACCTGATCAGGTGAATTCGCACATGCCGACATCGGAAGATGTTCTTATCCGATGTGGGGCATGGATACGACGAACCGCTTTGCGGCTGCGGGATCGGATGCCTTGGGCTGAGGTGGACGATCTTACCCAGCAGGGTATCATGACCGCGCTGGAAATGCGTGAACGTTACCACCCCGAACGGGGCGTGCCTTTCGAGGCGTTCATAAAGCCACGGGTATTCGGCTCCATGATTGACATGCTGCGACAGAGCGGGGCGATGGTGCGCCGTGAAGGCGAGCTGGTGCGCAGCCTTGAGGAAGCTGATGTCGATCCTGGTGCCGTCGAACTGCTCATTGCCTCCGAGAACTTATCCGCATTGACGAGCGCGATCGAAAAGCTTCCGGAGCAGGAACGGACCGTAATTTCTCTGTTTTATCTGGAAGAATTCACAAATGCGGAGATCGCGCGACTGTTAAATTTGAGCGAACCGACGGCCAGCCGTGTTCGGCATCGGGCGATAGCGATGTTAGCCCGGTCCATCATAACCGATGGCTATCCGCCGCCGAATACGACTTTTGCGGAGACGGAAACTTGAGTTCCATCGTCGGTGTTCTTCTTGGGCTGTTGGTCCTTTTTGGTGCCAATTTTTTGGAGGGCGATGCCATTCAGTCGCTCCTGAAAATGGACGCGGCCATGATAGTCTTCGGAGGGACAATTTCGGCGCTTCTAGTTCACGAGGACATCGAAACGCTTCGGAATGCAATCAAGCATGTTTCCTGGCTCCTGAGGCCTCCGAAGACCGATGCAATCGAGTTGATCGAAGACATGACGAAGTGGGCCGAGATTGTTCGAAAGAACCCGCTCGCTCTCGAGAGTGCCACCGAGGAGGTTAGCGACCATTTCCTTCGCGTCGCGATTGATGCTGTTGTTCTTCGGACTCCGGCGGAAGATCTGCGAGATATGCTGTACCTCACTGGTGATGCGGAAGACCGCGCGTTCATGGCCAGCGGTGGTGTTTGGGAAGCTGCCGGTGGTTACGCGCCAACGATCGGCGTTCTGGGTGCTGTTCTCGGGTTAATCCATGTCATGCTGAGATTGAACCACCCCAGCGAACTCGGTGGAGGTATTGCAACCGCGTTTGTCGCAACTGTATATGGTGTCGGTTCGGCAAATCTTGTTTTCTTTCCTCTTGGAAACAGGCTCAAGAAAATCGCCGGCGCTCGATCGGTATTCCGGGAGATAGCGACCGAGGGCTTTATCATGCTTTCCAGGCAGGAAATGCCGTCCCGAATGCGGATGCGCCTCGAAAATATGCTTGAGTCGCGGAGGCCACCTGTATCGGACGAGGTTGCCTCATCCGACGCAGGCGACCCGCTTGGCGAGGCGGCTGACTGATGTCTTCGGGATCGAGTCATCGCGGCCGTCGCCGCCGCGATGTTGGCCACAAGGCCAACCATGAGCGTTGGATGATTTCATACGCAGACATGCTGACCCTGCTCCTGGCGGTTTTCATCGTTCTGTGGGCGACATCAAATCAGAACAAATACAAATTGCAGGAAGTGGCCGCGAGCATCTTGCAGGCATTTCAGGGGACGCCTCCCGCACTGATTCGGCTGCCCGCATCGCCTCATGCTCCGATGCATGCTTTACCGAAACCCATCGCACGCCCGGTGCAGGCGCCCCAGAGTCCGCAATCCCAGAAACCGCAGATCCTGTCACGCGCGACACAGAGCGAGTTGCAGCCCTCCCTGCTTGCGATGCAAAAATTGCTGAAAAGACTTGAGGGTTTATTGCAGCCGGAGATCCGGAAAAACCGAATTGATTTGCTCACGACCCCTCTGACTATTCGAATCCGTCTTAACGCAAAGATTCTTTTTGAAAATGGCCAAGCTACGCTGACCTCGAGAGCCAAGGCAGTCCTTGATCCACTTGCCCACGTCCTCGCAAAAATTCCGCCGGGTTATAGAATTACGGTTCAAGGCTACACTGACAATGTGCCGATCCACACCTCTGCCTTTCCGTCGAACTGGCAATTGTCCGCGGCGAGAGCAATGAGCGTGCTGCTGCTGTTGCGGGCGGCATCGGTGACCGGCCGCAGTCTGAGTGCCGAGGGCTTTGGTCAATATCACCCAATTGCGTCCAATAGGACCAGCGCTGGCCGGGCGGCGAACCGTCGGGTTGAGATTCTCATCACAGCCCCCAAGCCAACGGGTACTGGCAGCCATGCTGCCGCAGGTCGGTTTGGTAAAAACCAGTATGGCTAAATCGAAGTCCACTGAAGACTTGGCTGATGTTCCGTTGCGCCCGTTTCTCAGCGGCGCTGCGATCAGCTTTGGTTGGGGAGCCTTCAATGTTCCGCAGACAGATGGGTTGGGCCCGCTGCTGGTGTTTGGTGCTGAAATTACCGCCTTATCTATCGGATCTGCAGGAGTACTCGTCATCTTGCTCGAAATCATTAGTCTGGTGACTCGGTGGGAGGCAGTCTTGAGTAAGCGTCGACGTCCATGGTGACTCATCCTTTTCGGATTGCCAACCGCGCGCGTCTGGCCGATGACGAAGCGGAGGCTTTGGGTCAGTTCGACGCTAATACACCCGAACAGGCGGCTAACGCCGAGATTGAGCAGGCGAGACAGGCGGCACACGAGGCTGGATGGAAGCAGGGCTTCGACGCTGGCCGAAAGGCTGCGTACGACGAGGCGCGCGTAGAAATAGCCTCGCTCGTCGGGGCTCTTCAAACACGTCTGGCGGAAGCCGAGGCTGAAAAGAGCAGAATAGGCGATTACCTGAGTGAGGCCGTATGCGATCTGGGTGTCCAGCTTGCCGAAGCGTTGTTGGATGGCAATGCTAAGTTTGACCGGTCTGCCATCTTTTCAGATGTTATAACAGAGGCCAGGCAGGAAGCTGCAGGCCGCGGAGTCGTCGTCTGTCACGCACATCCGATGACCTTGGCGCATATTTCCGGTCTGCTGGTGGGACTGGAGTGCCAACCTGATGAAACCATGAAGGAAGGCGGCATCGAGGTGACGATCGTTTCGAGAGACACGAGCGAAATTCTTGCGCGTTGGGACGCGCGAATTGAACGTCAGATCCTGGCACTCCGAGGCTTGGCACCGAAAAGCAAGCGCAGAGGCCAATTCCTAAGGGAGTCAGCATGAGATCACCAGTTTGACAGTGCTGCGGGCGAGACTATCGGACGCCGCCAATGCCCTTCTGGCCTGTGCAAAAGAGGTTGCGGAGCCCGTCGTGCGCTGTGGTTATGTTAGTGGGGTGGCGGGTGAGGTGGTTCGCTCATCGAGAATGCCCGCGCCGGTAGGGTCGCGCTGCGTGATCAAGACAGCGGATCGGACGATCGGGGCGTCGGTTGTGGGCTTCGACCAGGACGAAACACTTCTGATTGTCGACCGAAGCCTTAAGGGTATAAGGCGCGGGGACCCGGTTTTGCCCAGCAGACTTTCGGCCCGGGTCGACGTCGGACCCACTCTTCTCGGTCGCGTGATTGATGCTTACGGTGAGCCGCTGGATGGATTGCAACGGCCTCCCGCGGAAGAATCCTGGCTTCTTGATGGAAATCCGGTCAACCCGTTGGAGAGGCGTCGCCTGAATGACGTCGTCGACGTTGGCGTCCGCGCGGTCAACGGCATGGCGACGATCGCCCGAGGCATGCGCATGGGTTTGTTCGCGGGGAGCGGTGTAGGCAAGAGCACTCTGCTTGGCATGATGGCACGGCATTCGCACGTCGATGCTGTTGTTGTGGCGATGATTGGCGAGCGTGGTCGTGAGGTGCGGGAGTTTATCGAGGATCACCTTGGCGAGTCATTGTCGCGCGCGGTGGTGGTTGTTAGCGCAGCCGACTCACCGGCGCTAGCCCGAATTCTGGGCGCCCAGCGCGCTGCTGCAATTGCCGAATTCTTTCGGTCTGTAGGTCTTAACGTTCTGTTTTTGGTGGACTCGCTTACCCGCCTTGCGATGGCCGGCAGGGAGATAGGCCTTTCCACGGGAGAACCAGCGGCAATGAAAGGATATCCGCCAAGCGTGTTTGGCCAGATTGCCGCCTTCGTGGAGCGAGCCGGAATGGGCAAGGAAGGGGAGGGTTCGATTACCGGGCTCTACACTGTTTTGGTCGAAGGCGATGATCATGTCGGCGACCCCGTCGCGGACGCCGCCCGGTCGGTTCTTGACGGCCATATCGTCTTGTCCCGCAAAAGCAGCGAAGCAGGGATTTATCCGCCAATCGATTTGTCGATGTCGCTATCCAGACCGATGAACAATGTTGTGACACCGGAGCATGCCGAGGCAGCGAACCGCTTCAGATTATTGTGGTCGAGGAACGCCGAGAAGCGGGAGCTCGTGGACATAGGCGCTTATGCGCCAGGTCGGGACGCTGTCCTCGATGATGCTTTGCGGTGCGCCTCTGGCATGGAAATGTTCCTGCGTCAGGGATCGAATGACTATGTCTCGTTCACCGAATCGGTGGCGGCGTTGCAACGGGCGGTCAATCCGCAATTGGCCTGACGTCGATGTTGAGCCCGCGTACGCTTCGAATTCTCATGATCTTTGCGGCTCAACAAAGGGTGCAGGCGGAAACCCGCGCAGCTGCTGAGGCACAGCGACTCGAATCGCTTGAGCGTTCTGCCCGGACGCTGGCTGGGTATGCATCCGAACTCGACGGGCGGCGTCTTTCCGATATCCGGACTGGGCATGATCTCCTGATCTATGGCCAATTTCTGATGGCAACGGTGCGAGCCCAACTGGTCAATCAGGATGCCAAGGCTCAAACGGCATTGGCGAAAGAAGCCGCCCTGATGAAATTGGGCGAAGAAATCGAACGTCAGAAAAGCTTGACCGTGAGAAACGATGAGATCAACATGCGTGATCGGCATCTTCGGGATCTGCGCGGCACTTAGGCGGCATCTTCAGAGGGCGAATCGAGCTGGTCGGGGAACTGCGGCGCAACGGGTCTTGTTCCGCCTGACATTTTCCAGGCTTCCAGTCGCCAGATGTATGCAAGGACTTCCGCAACCGCCCGATAGAGATGGCCAGGTATGGGGCGATCTATCTCTACAACTCGATGCAATGCGCGCGCGAGAGGTGGGGCCTCGACCCGTGGAACGCCATATTGCCTGGCGGCATCGATCAAGGGGACAGCGCTGAAATCAGAGCCTTTGGCAACCACGATGGGGACTGGGTCAAGCCCGCGGCGATAGCGGATTGCGACCGCGTAATGGCTCGGATTCGTAATGACAACAGAAGCGGTCCGAACAGCCTGTTGCATTCTTGCTCGTGCAAGCTTTCTCATCAGAGCGCGGCGTCGAGCACGAACCTGAGGGTCGCCATCCATGTTTTTGATTTCGTCGCGGAGTTCCTGATCTGTTAGTTTGAGATTGCGTCGATTAAGCCAGGCCTGAACGCCGACATCGACCGCAGCGAGAGCGCATGCGCCGACCGTGGCGCCGGCGATGACGATGAAAGCGGGTGATCCGAGGTCAAGAAGCGAGAGATGTCGGCTGCCTGAAAGCGATACGAACCGTCGTTGTTCGAACGCGTACGTCATCCAGGCGAAGCCACCAATGACGACAATCTTGACGATGGACTTCAGTATCTCGATTGCGTTGGAAAGAGAGAAAATCTGCCCCCATGATGAACCGGGATTCAACCGTTCAAGCTTTGGCGCGACGAGGGCCAAAGACAGCATCCATCCGCCGGAGGCAAAGCCGGCGACAAGTGCGATCCCGGCAATGACCATCAGGAAACAGGCGAGGACGAACAGGAAATCGTTCAAATTATCGACGGCAACCGGAATATTCAGATGGCCGGCATTTCTGATGGCGCCGGCAAGCCATGCTCCGGTAGCGCCTGCAAGCAGTCCGGAAAGCCCTACGGCAGCCAGTATGGTGGCGAGAGTAGTCGCGGCTTTCGGCAGATCGTTTGAGCGCCTGATTTGCCCTTTCTCGCGGGCTTCCCGAAGCCTTTTTTCGGTTGGCGCGTGCTTTTTCTCCGAATCATTTTCAGCCATTGTGCTTTACCGGAATGCCCCAGGCTCGTGGCCAACATTCTCGCTTACCAGGAGTGTGGCCAGGGCAATGTCATAAGCACGGGCTTGGTGTGCTGGCCCTTCACGAGCGGTCGACGTGGCACGCGTCATTTCGAGGCCGAGGACGTTGTCCAAACCCCTAGCACCTTGGCCGCTTGGGTCATCAGGTGAACTGCGATTGGCTCGATAGAGAACAACGATGTCGCGATAATCCAGATGCCGCCGAGAAACAGCAGCGGAAATCCGATTGAAAAAATATTTATCTGCGGTGCAAGTGCGTTAGCAAGCCCCGTTACGGCATTCAGGGCAAGGCTGGCGGCAATGGCGGGGAGCGCTATCAGCACGCCCGTTTCGATGATTGATCCAGCAAAGTTGGCAAGGTTATGCAATGCAGGAGCTGATGGTGGTCCGGCGGGAAACGTGTGGAAAGAGAGGCTGACAGCATGGATGGTCATGATCATTCCTCCCAGTCCAAGATATACGAGCAGTCCGGTCCAGTAGAAGATGTTATAAAGAACGGCGGGCGTCTGGTCTGGATTGAGGCCGGTGATGGTGGCGAAATTCAGACCGAGTGCTGCACCGGCAATCTCGCCGCCTGACGCGATTGCTGACACAATGATCATGCCTGTTAAGCCGATTCCCGCGCCAGCCACGATCTGCAGTGTGCCTTCGCCCATGAGAGCAAAGACTCCCTGTGGCAGCGGGGGCCATGGCCCGCCCCATGCTGCCAGGCAGACCGCGAAAACTGCCGAAAGAAGGATGCGGAAAAAGACCGGCAGGACGTTCGAACCCAGGACAGGGGCGGTCAGCAACACGCCCGTCATACGGAGAAACGGCCAGTATACGGCGCCAATCCATGCGAGGAGCTCGTGCTGTGGAATGAGAAGCATGTCAGGACCAGGGCCGATTGATTAAGTCCGGGAGGTGGTGAAGCCAGTCGGTAGCAAGGCCCGACAACGAAACATAGATGTCCACCAGACCACTTCCGGCCATCAGCAGGACAATGGCGAGTTTTGCTGCCATTGCAAGCGTGCTGTCCTCAATCTGAAATGCTCCCTGTAACACCGCAAGGGCGAGGCCAACGAGGATGATACCAAAAATGAGGGGTGTCACGGCAAGGCCAACGATTGCGAGGCCATGGTGAAGCAGGTCAAGGCAATATAGCTGCCGGCGGGTCGCCCCGAAAATCAATGCAAAATCCCTTTCATGAACAGCTTCTCGACCAACAAGGCTTCCAGCATCGAGTGATCATGCGACGTGGTTCATTTTGACAGTCTCATGGGCATGCCATTATGACGGCGCAAGAGAAATTTTCTAGTGTGTCTTTATTGATTCTGTCCGCAGCGGAGGTTTTATGCGCAAGACAGTCGTGTTTGCGTTAGGTGGACTCGCCCTTCTTGTGATGCTGGTGGGGGATGGCGTTGCGGCAGCATGGGCCCTCGGATGGCTCAAGTCTGAACCGTCGACGGTCACGAAAACGACGCCGGTAGCAAGAAAACTGACAAGGGTAACAAGGCACAAAGGAAAGATCGAGTTCGTTGACACCGGCAAGATGGTTGTCACTCTGCCATCTTCCGCATCGGCCGATGGATCCCAGGGCTACCTTCAAATTGAAATTTCCTTTGCGACATACAACAAGAACGCCGCAGCTGTTTTTGAGTCATACAAGCCGATGGTGAAGGCTTCCCTTATTTCTGCCGTGATGGAGGATGGAGCTCAATTGGCAACCGGAAGCCCGGCGGCAAAACGGCACTTTGCACAAACGGCTCTGGCCATTGCTGACAAGGTGGTTTCAAGGGGCGATGCAAAACTTCCTGCTGCTCCTTTCGCGGGCGCCTATATCACGGACTTCATTCTGCAATGATCCTGGCAGCGCAGGGTCTGGGAATGCCGCTGGCTGCTGTTGCGGGGAGTGGTAATCATGTCACTTACTCCCTCGATGTCCGGACCCTGCTTATCATCACCGGCCTTGCATTCTTGCCGGGCCTATTGCTGCTGATGACGAGTTTTACCCGGATCGTCGTGG
Source organism: Pseudomonadota bacterium (assembly GCA_021799015.1). Taxonomy (GTDB): domain Bacteria; phylum Pseudomonadota; class Alphaproteobacteria; order Acetobacterales; family Acetobacteraceae; genus Acidiphilium. The sequence goes on along the minus strand of JAJZBH010000002.1, from coordinate 5,958 downwards.
TTCTCGCCATCTTTCGGCAGTCGCTTGGCCTGACCACGACCCCCCCCAACATGGTTCTTGTTGCCCTGGCCCTGATCATGACAGGGTTTGTGATGCGTCCGACAATTCAGCAGGTGAACACGGCTGCAGTCCAGCCTTATCTGGAAAAACGGCTGCCATTTCACCGGGCTGTCGCTGCCGCCGAGGTTCCGATGCGCCAGTTCATGCTGGGCCAAATCCGCAGGCGCGAGCTCCAGCTGTTCGTCAACCTGTCGGGAAGCAGCAAGAAATACGCCAAGCCAAACGATGTGCCGATGCTGATTCTGGTACCCGCTTTCGTGACCTCGGAGCTTCAGACCGCTTTTGAGATCGGCTTTCTGATCTATATTCCATTTGTGCTTATCGACCTAGCTGTAGCTGCTGTCCTTATGGCGCTCGGCATGATCATGGTCAGTCCAACACTCATCAGTTTGCCGATCAAGCTGCTGCTCTTTGTCTCGATCGGCGGGTGGCCGTTGCTGATGGGCACCATGGCGCGGAGCTTTATTCACTAAATTATCACGCAAACGTGATGGCGCTTCCTGAAATCTCTTCGGGTCGGTTTCGAATATAGGACACGACCGTGACGCCGGAGGCGTGCGGCGTGTTTTTCCCCAGAACTCAGGAGAACATGATGTCAGGCGCAACCGGCTCCATACTGTCGAATTTTGGAGCGCTTCAGGCGCTCAACGGTATTGCCGCGGCCCAGTCGGCCAACAACACCTATGAGACCCAGCTTTCAACGGGGCTGTCGATCAATTCGCCGGCGGATAATCCGGCGGGCTTCATCGAAGCTCAGGGCTTTACAAGTCAGGTAAACGGCGTCACGCAAGCATCTTCGAACGCCAATGAGGGCATTTCATTGCTGCAGACAGCACAAGGTGCGGTGCAGCAGCAGCTCGACGTCGCCCAGAAGCTGAACTCCATGGCGGTCCAGGCGGCGAACGGCACCCAGACGCCACAGGAAGCTCAAAGCCTGCAGAGCGTTGTTTCGCAGCTCACGAGCCAGATTACGACGATCGCGCAGCAGACGCAGTTCAACAACATCAATCTGCTCGATGGTACGTTCAGCGGTGTGCAGTTTCAGATTGGGGCCAACGAAGGGCAGACACTCAGCCTTTCGATCGGCAGCACCCAGGCGAACAGCATTGGTATGAACACGCTTAGCGCTTCCGCCACGTTGTATGGCGGATCTGCCGCGGTAACGAAGACCGGATCCGCATTTACCGCCGGATCGCTGGCAATTAACGGTTCGAACGGCACCGCCAAAGTCGCAGTAACGGCAAGTGAGTCAGCCTCAAGCATCGCTGCTGCGGTCAACGCGCTGACAAACCAGACAAATGTCTCCGCCCAAGCAACGACACAGCTTGCGCTTAAAGTCAAAGGAGGTTCGGGCTCGGCATTCAATTTCACGCTCGGCAACGGCACTTCCGCTTCGCCCACGAACACGGTAACAATTTCCGCGACCGGTGTTTCCGGGCTTGTTAACGCGATCAACGCCGACACCGCTAAGACGGGCATCACCGCAGTCCAACAAGGTAGCGCCAACTCCAAATCGATTGTTCTGACACAGTCGCAGGGCCAGAATATTTCTGTGACCGGTGTTGCGAACGGGAGCTTTACCGTGGGTAGTGGAAAAGGTGCGGGAACGTACGGTGGCACAACCACCGCCGGAACGTTTACCGCGGCCACCACCGGCAAAACGCTGGTTGCGCAAGGACTGGTATCCTTCCAGTCGGACCAGTCATTCAGTGTTGGAAATGCCACCGATATCGGCCTGAAATCGCAGTCGACCCTGCTGTCCCTGTCCAGCATTAACGTTTCCACGACTGCAGGCGCCAACAGCGCGATCAACGTGATCAAGTACGCGATCGAGGGGTTGAATAACCTTGGAGGGCAACTTGGGGCCAGCCAACAACGCCTGACAGCAACCCTGAACAACCTCACGACCACAAACGCTAACCTCCAGAACGGGCTGGCGACCGTGCAGGATGCAAACATCCCTGCTGTGAGCCAGCAGCTGACGCAGAGTCAGATCCAGGCGCAGGCAGGTGTCGCCGCGCTTAAATCGAGCACGACGCTTCAGCAGGCGTTCCTGTCTCTCCTTCCGTGACGTCCTTCCTAAATGCGGGACTGGCGGCCCGGCTCCCGAAAGGGGCCGGGTTTCCCGGAAGCAAGGTATTCAAGGCTGATACCTGGCCGAGTAAAAAGATGTTGGCGGAATCGTACTGACAACGTTATAATCTGTGGAACCAACGGAGAGTTTGCGTGAGCGCCTCGATCAGCAGCTTGTTTTCATCGGCCGAGATCAAGACGGTCATCGGGCAGGCGCAACAGCGTATAGATGCTCCGATCACGCTCGAACAATCGCAGATTAAGGCCGACCAGGCGCAAATCAGTGCGCTCGGGAAAATCAAGGGAGCCGTTTCGTCGCTCAATGGATCGTTGAGCACTCTCATGGACCCAACATCGGTCAATCCGATGGTCGCCAGCGTGTCCAACAAGAGTGCGACGGCGGTCGTGACATCGAGCGCAGTGGCTGGTAGTTACAATCTGTCCGGCATCAAGCTGGCGAAAAGCCAGGAAATCTATTCCGCGACGTATGCGTCCGCGAGCGCGAAGCTTGGCAGCGGTTCCGGTGGCCTGACGTTCAGCTTCGCGAACGGAACGTCAACGAAAATCGGCCTTTTATCTTCGCAGGATACGCTCGCGAATGTTGCGGCAGCTGTTAACCAAGCGAACAAGGGAATTGCTGCGTCAGTCGTGCAGACGAGCGGCGGTGCAAAGCTCGTGTTCCGGAGCACAAGTGCGGGATCCGGCCAGGCCTTTGGCCTTTCCGGATCGGGGGCGTTCTCGGGAGTCAAGTACGGTTCGGGCTCGGGTGCGACCTTTACGCTGGCGCAATCCGCACGCAATGCGTCGTTTTCGGTTAATGGCGTTCCAGTTACCGAGAATTCCAATACTGGCATTGACCTGGTAAAAGGAGTAACCCTCAACCTTTCGGCTTCGGGTTCCGCAACGGTCAACGTCACCCAAAGCGCGAACAGCCTTTCCTCGGCGCTGTCCTCGTTTACAAGCCAACTGAATACAGCCATCTCGACGCTATCAAAGGAGATCGCATACACACCGGGCAAAACATCCTCGTCTGCCAGCGGCAGTAAGGTGGCATCCGCTGGACCATTGCTTGGGAATGTCCAGGTGCAACAGCTCAAGCAAGAGCTGATCGCGAGCATAGCCGACGCAGCGGGATCTGGAATTTCAGCAGGGTCTCTCGGGTTTTCAATTTCCTCTGCCGGGAGTATCAGCTTTTCTTCCACGAAGTTCAGCTCTGCGTATCAAAAGAACCCGACAGCCGTCGACAGCCTGGTCAAACAGATCGGCGCAGCCGTGAAAGAGGTGGTTTCGGGGGCGATTGGTTCGAGTTCGACAACAGGTTCAAATTCGGGAAGCGGCAGCGGGGCGCTGGGAAGCGGTTTTATCGGTGCGTCGACGACAGATCTGAACAGTACGGTGTCGTCGCTCAAATCCGAGATCGTGCAACAGACGCTCCTCGGCAACCAGCAGATCACGAACATCGAAAATCAGTTTAATGCGGCAATCAATGGAACAAGCGGTGCCAATTCCACGTTGGCTTATCTTGGTGCACTTTTGAACACAACGACGAAAAGCGGGTCTGGGGGGTGACCATGTCGATCGCAGGCGCATACAAGATAACGTCGATGATGTCGGAGATGCCGGATATGACATGGATCGTCCGGGGGTTGCGCGGAATTCAGACGTTTCTCCGACGCGCCGCTCTTGCTATCGAGGAAGGCGACCGCACAAAGAAACTCCAGATGATCGAGAAAGCCAATCAGTTGATCATGCAGCTGGATGCTCTTGCGCGGTCCGCCGAAGGCCCGCTTTCCGAGAAGCTGTCCGCTGCCTACGCGGGTTTGCACGTCCGGATCGTCAACGCTAATGCGTCGAACGACGCGCCGGCGATTGCGTCGATTCTCTCTGAGACGCAGGAGCTTGAGGGACAGCTCCGGACCATATCCGGCAAGGAGGCAGCATGACTCCACCTGTCAATTCCGCGACTTCGCAGCCAGCGCCACCCCTGACGTCCTCGCGGGAAGCGTCGCCGCAGACTGTTTCACCAGCGGCACAAACCAGACCTGCTACACATGAGCTTCCGGTAACGCAGGCGGCCCCGGCGGTCTCGGTAAGCGAACGGGCAACAGCTGGTCAGGCGATGGCCAAAGGCGCTTCGACGGCCTATCCAGGATATTCGGATGCAACTATACAGGAAGTTGCCCAGCAGATTGCTGCCGGCATCTATAAGCCGCCGCCAGAAGCGGTCGCCAAGGCCCTTGTTCGGTACGAAGCCCGGATCCTGAAGGGTGACTGACCAGGTTAAAGAAAGTGCGGCGGCGCCGACATCGGAAATGGATTTTTCGAGGGTTCTCGACGAGGCTTTGAACGCCGTAATGACGGTGAAGTCGGCGGCGTCGGACCTCGCGACGCGGGCAATCAGTGCTGATCGAGCAGAATTGTTTCAAAGTGCGCGATCTTTGGAATCGCGCGTTCTAGAAGCCACGCCATACCTGGATAATCTGCTGCTGGTCGTGCGGAGAGCGAAACATCACACGATCGAGTCGGCCTACCGGGAAATACTGGGGAAGCCAGGCCGCGAAAACGATGCCGAGAAACTGCGTCTCATCATGGGTGAAGTTTCCGAAATTCAGACCATTATTAATGCCGCGAACCAGAATGTGACCAGTTTTCTCAAGCTGCTTTCGAGCAGTACGCGACTAGCCAACGCCGGTTCAGGCGACCTCCCGCCAGAACGCAATCTCCTGGGGAAAGCGTGACCCGGTGTCGATTGGGGCGCTCGCGGTGTCGTTAAATAATTAAAAAGGAAGCGAAAATCACTGATGGGCGCACCGGTCTGGTGTCGCACGGCCACCAAGCACCTGCGCGTCACGAGGGAAGCAGGGGGTGACGCCAGAGGGTCCATTTGCGGAACCACTATGCTTGCCGCGCTATTGTGCTATGCTACATGCGATTTTGAATCGGCCGATTCGCTCGGCTAGCCAAACAGTTACGGGAAGATCTTATTCTTGGAAGTGAAGACATCATCATGGCTCAATCGGCCATAGTTCGCGCCACCCTCCCGAGGGCACGAATCATGATCGCCGGTGGGCAGCGGCGGAGAAGTTCCGAGCTTCCCGGGACCACATGGTCATGAGCTTGACCCAAAGCGGCTGGATTGCTCTAGCCATTGCAATTGGCTTCTGGTCATCCTTCAGCGCGGTTGCTGTGCTATCCCACGCTTCGGCTCTGGCCGGCGGCTGGATCCGGCGGGGCTGGCTTTGTCTCGCGGCGCTTGCTTTTGGCTTCGGTGTGTGGACGACGCACTTCGTCGCAATGGTTGCGGAGACATCAGGAAGGGACGTTAGCTATGCGCTGCGCCCAACGGTTCTGTCCCTTGTGATCGCGGTCATTGGTGTGTTGCCCGCTTTTGCGATGGTCTTGTCAGCGCCGCGAAGCGTGAGAGTTCGGATTGGTGCAGGTGCGCTCGTGGCAGCGGCGGTGTCGGCCATGCATTTCACCGGCATGAGCGCGATCTGGTCGGCTCGCGTTAGCTATCGGCCCATGAATGTTGTCGGCGCTGTTGCGCTTGGCCTTATGTTTGCGGTTCTCGCATTGTGGCAAATTAACAAAATTCACCGGGTGCGCGGCCAGATCAAGACGGCTGTGCTTCTTATGTGCTGTATCGCCGCGATCCATTTTGTCGCAATGGCGGGAACAACATTTTCGCAAGTCCTGACGCCCTTGGGTTCGGATCAACTTATTGGCCGAGATGTTACGCTTGCATCCGCTGGCGCATGTGTGCTCGCCGTTGCGATTATCTTTACAATCACGCTGATGCGGCAGCGGTGGCGACGCATTCATCTG
>JAJZBH010000106.1 GCA_021799015.1 Pseudomonadota bacterium | reverse complement strand
ACCTCACCCGGCTTCAGCCCCTTGGTTACAGCGACCTGATCCCCGCGCGTTTCTCCAAGGCTCACGAAAACCTGTTTAGCGATTTCTACTGTCTTGCCATTTTTAGTCTGTTTCTCGACCACGTAGACGGTATCGCCATAAGGATTGTAGGCTATGGCGGTCTTTGGTAGCGTAATGAACTCCTGCGGTCTCCCCGTGGTAATGGTTACATGTGCGAAGGAGCCCGGCCGCAGCTCATCGTGTGGGTTATGCAGTGTTCCGCGGACCTGCACCATGAGCGTTTGCGTCGAAATTGTAGAATCAATGGCCTTGATCGTGCCTGGAAATATGGCTCCCGGAAAACCGCCCACTTGAACGACCATCTTCATTCCTGGCCTGATAACCGCAAGGTCATCCTGCGGCACATAGAAATCAACGTCGATTGGATTGAGCTGTTGCAAGGAGGCAATGGCTGTGCCTGCGGGCAGATACTGGCCAAGATCCACTTGGCGAATTCCAATCCGCCCGCTGAAGGGCGCTCGTACCACCTTCTCGGCCATGAGAGCCTTCTGGCTTCTGACCTGGGCTTCAGATGATGCCAGGTTTGCCCGATCGGCATCAACCGTTTGCAAGCTGACCGCGCTCGCCCGGTACTGTGCCAGATCACGATGATAGGTGATGGCCGCAAGTTGCGCGGCGGCTTCCAGCTGGGCAAGTACAGCGTCGTCATTATCAGGACGCAATGTCAGCACGACTTGTCCTGCCTTTACATCGGAATCCGATCGAAAGTCGATCGTGTCCACGATTCCGGCTATCTGCGACGACAGATTTGTCCCCTGAATGGCAATGAGATTGCCGGTTGCCCCCAGTTTTGGGGCGAATGGTGTCATCTTGGCCACGGTTGTCGATACCGATTGTGGCTTATCCTTGAGGGCGGCAAGATATCGCGAGATGAATATGGATCGCAGAGCACCCCAACCGAATACCAGCGCCAGGAGCACCCCCATCGAGAGGACCATGACGACCAACCGCCTGATCGGCCTGGATGGCGGCGACGTGGAAGCATTGAGGGGCGAAGAAGTGGTCATGGCAGAACTCCGCAGCATTTCTCGATATTCGGCGCGACATCTCTACGCTGCCACCATCCGCCGCCGAGTGCTTGGAATAAGGCAGCAGTGTCAGCGTAGCGCTGGGCTGTCGCCTGGATGCGGATGATCACGGATTTTTCGTAACTTTGCTCGGCGGTCAGCACTGTTGTGTAGGGAACTGCACCTGCTCGGTATTGTGCCTCGGCCACATCCAGGCTCTCGCGCGTCGCGGTCTCCGCTGCGCGATCTGCCTGCAGAGCCCGGGCATCATTTGTGAGGGATACCAGAACGTCAGACACGTTCTGGAATGCCAAAATGACGGTATCCTGATAGGTGGCAGCTGCTGCGCGCATCGTGGCGATGGCTGCGCGCCGCTGATAAAATAGGGAACCGCCTTCGAAAAGCGGCTGCACGACACCAGCGGCCAAATTCCAGAGCAGCGTCTCGGGCGTAAAAAGACTTGCCGCGGTTAACGCCTCGTGCCCAACCGATCCTGAAAGGGTGATCTGGGGCAGCATGTTCGCCGTTGCAACCCCGACTGCCGCCGTATCCTGATGCAACACCGCCGCTGCTTCCCGGATATCAGGACGTTGCCTAACCAGCTCCGATGGGAGGCTGACAGGAAGGCGATGCGGGAGGTGAAGTTGCGCAAGATTGAAATCGGGATCGTGAAAATCTGCAGGATAGGCGCCTTCGTACGCAGCAAGCTGGTTGCGCGTTTGTGCCAGCTGGTTTTCAAGTGGAGGCAGGGTGGCGAGGGTTTGGGCGAGCAGCGCCTGCTGCGTCATGACACTAGACTCCGCCGCACCACCAAGCGTGACCTGACGCTGCAAAATCTGTAACTCATTGCGTTCTGCAGCAACGATTCCCTTTGTCGCCACGATCTGGGCCCGTAATGACGCGTCGGTCACAGCGGCCGTGACAACATTCGCCGTAAGGGCAAGATAGGCAGCCTCCAGTGCAAAGCGCTGCTCTTGCGCCGCCGCCTCCAACCCTTCGACCTGTCGCCTCACGCCGCCGAAAACGTCAGGCGCATAAGAAACCGAAACACCGGCATTCAGGAGAGAAAACGGCGAATTGCTTGTGCTTCCTGTCACCTTGCCCGTGGTCGTGGTCAGGCCAGCTGACTGAAAAGGCTGTAGTTCCCGGGCCGCATTCACGCTGCCGCTCAAACTTGGAAAAAACGCCCCTTCTCCCACGCGCACCTGGTCCTGCGCGGCAAGCAGGGTGTTCTGCGCGGCGACAAGGCTTGGATTGTGAGCCAAGGCCACTGAAATCAGCCGGTCAAGCTCTGGAGAACGGAAAAGCGACCACCATGCGCCCTCAACTTTCCGCCCAACGACAAAACTCTGCGCCGATCCTCCTGGCCCGGCGGCCGCTGCGGTACGAGCCGGCAAGGTATGCGCGGTATAGGATTTCACGTCGGGCGGCGCCGGTCGCCGGTAATCTGGCCCGACCGCGCAACCCGTCAACACTGAAACGCCGCCAAACAGAGCCAGCACCGTTCCAATTGCGCAGACACGCCGCATGCTCCGAATCTTCAGCCAGAACATTCCTTCCACCTGTCTGATCACGGCCGACTCCGTTCCAACGCACACACGTAGTCTTTTCTCCGGCCGTTCTTCGGATCAAGTCATCTCCTGAACGGAGGAACCCGGGCCGCCCATGAAAACTGCCGAGTTTTCATCGTCAAAACTACCGAGTTTTCGTGCCCGAGGTCAAGAGCGGCCGGTTCAATGGTTTTTGTTGCGTTTTTTTCTTGTAATCATGTCTGCATGGCGCAATGATCTGGTCCGATCACGATGTCCAAATCAGCCATGACGCACGTCTCAGCAACATCCCCAGCGCCTGTCACAACGCCGCTGCGAGGCAGCTCTCGATCTCCGGGCTCCGACCGGCGACGCGATCGCGTGCTCAAGATAGCACAACGTGTTTTCATCAAGCGTGGTTATCATGCCGCAACAATGGACGAGATCGCAGCGGCGGCCGGAATTTCCAAGCGCACGCTTTACCAACTTGTGACGTCGAAGGAAGACCTGTTTATGGCGCTGTTGGCGCGTCACCGGCGTCCGTTGACCCTGCCAGTTGAGACCGCGAGGCGCCCACCTCGCGAAGTCCTGTTCGACTATTTGTCCGCTTGGTCACGGCACCTCCTGAGTCCCGACTCGATTGCCCTGACCCGCTTGATCATGGGCGAATATCTCCGCGGGCGCACGCTGTCCCGGCTGCTCGATCGACAAACGGCAAAACCTTGCAAGGATGCATTGCTGGACTACCTCGCCCAGCTGCGCACCGAGGCCGCGCTCGACATTCCCGATCCCGAAGAAGCTGCGCAGATGCTTTTCGGTATGGCCATCGGATGGCTACACGTCCGGATGCTTCTCGGGGTGTCCAAACCGCCGGCCCCGGCAGATCTTGACCGTCGCATCCTCCGCGCCATCGATCTTTTTCTTGCTGGGGCGATGCTTGAGGTTCAGAACACCGCTCGAGGATCAGATTCCCTCAAGAAACACGCCGCTCCCCCGCGTCCCGAACCCGCCATTCCAGATTGACAATTTGCTGCACGATCCAGCAGGCCTGCGGCGCCTCCCCCTGAAACAGTGGACCCTTAGAATGATATATTATATCATCGCATCTCCGCTTGGATTCTCTGGGGGCTACAGATGATATCGTGGCGATCACAAGCAGGCGTTGCGGCACTTGCTCTTATACTATTTTTCGGTACAGCGAGATGTGGAATGGCGTCTGGATTACTCGACGCCATCGGCATCGAAAATCAGTACGCCAATATCATTCAGCAGATAGGGGGCAATTTCGTATCGGTCACAGCAATCATTACCAACCCTAACACCGATCCTCACACCTTCGAGGTCAGCCCAAAGATTGTCAGCAAAATTACGTCTGCATCACTCGTTGTGGAAAATGGACTCGGGTATGATGCCTGGGCCAACAAGATTATTGAAGCCGCCCCAAGCCGACGACGCAAAATCATCAATGTGCAGCATCTATTGGGCCTTCCGAATTCCACTCCGAACCCGCATTTATGGTACGATCCAAAAGCGATTTCAGCAGTAGCAAAGGCTATTGCAGCCGATCTCACAACACTTGATCCCGCTCACGCTGCTTTTTTCAATGACCGACTGCGCCGGTTTGACGAGTCGCTTCGAGCCTGGATGGCCGCAATCAACTCATTTAAGGCTCGGTATCCCGACACGCCCGTTGCGGTCACCGAACCGGTTGCGAACTACATGCTACAGGCACTCGGCACCCGCATCGAAACGCCATTCAGCCTCCAACTCGCAATCATGAACGGAACTGACCCGTCACCACAGGACATCGCAGCAGAAAACGCGCTGCTTCGGGAGCACAAGGTCAAAGCTTTGGTCTACAATCGGCAGGTCATGACCCCGCTCACGGAATCATTCCTGAACACCGCAAAGAAAAACGGAATCCCAGTCGTTGCCGTTTACGAGACAATGCCAACGCCGGGTTATGATTTTCAATCCTGGATGCGCGCAGAGATTCAGGCCCTGACAAAAGCGGTAGCAATGGGTGCCTCGACGGAGTCACTGTTACCGGCAAGTGAACCGCCTCCACCCGCTCGTCTTTTTTGACCCGAATAGCGCACGCACTGAAATGTTGTCCGTCGACTCTCTTTCGGTGGGTTTTCCTGGGAACCAGGTGTTACAGGATGTGAATTTTCATCTACCCCAAGGCTCATTCTGCGGACTGATTGGCACCAACGGATCGGGTAAGACCACGCTGCTGCGGACAATTTTGGGCCTGCTTAGACCGGACAAGGGCAAAGTTGAGACCGGAGATGGTGGAATTGGCTACGTGCCCCAAAAAATCCAGCTTGACCCGTTCATGCCTTTGCGTGCCCGGGATGTCGTCGCGCTAGGGATTGACGGTCATCGCCTGGGTGTCCCCCTGCCCTCACCCTCCCGGCGACGAGCTGTCGATTCTATGCTTGCTGAGGTAGGAGCGGCAGAATTCGCGAACCGTCGTGTCGGAGATTTGTCCGGCGGGCAGCAACAGCGCATCATGATCGCACATGCGTTGGTACGCCGGCCACGTTTGTTGCTCCTGGACGAACCTCTTGCCAATCTTGATATCCGTAGCGTTGCGGAAGTGATCGCGTTGCTCCACAAGCTGGTGGTCGAGCAGAAAATTACAGTCCTGGTGTCCGCCCATGACATGAATCCTCTTCTTCCCGTCATGAACCAGATCGTGTACTTGGCGCAAGGCCGCTCAGTGAGCGGAAGCGTTGAGGAGGTAGTGCGGAGCTCCGTGCTGAGCAGCCTCTATGGTTATCACATCGACGTCATTCAGGTTCATGGTCGGGTGCTCGTGGTTGCCGCGGTTGGCGCCGAGCCGCGTACTACTGAAATGGCACACGGGCCTGTGCACGTTACCTCCATTCCGTAACGGCGATGTTCAGTCCTGCAAAATTCATTACCGCCGCCGGCTTTTTTCATAACAGTGCCGTGCATGTAGCCCTTGCCATCGGCGGCAGTGCCGCTGTTGTATCCGCCATTGTTGGCGTCTTCACAGTGCTACGGGCACAATCCTTCGCCGGACACGCACTGGCGGACATCAGCAGCGCTGGTGGTTCGGCAGCACTACTTTTCGGACTTCCACCGCTCGTAGGCTTCTTGGCCATGGCTATGTTAGCGGCCAGCGGAATGGAGGTTGTTGGTTCTCGGCAGATTCGTGAACGCGATCTTGTTAGCGGGGTAGTGCTCGGCGCGGGATTGGGAGTGACAGCACTTTTCCTTTATCTTGATGTAAGCATGACTACCGCAAGTAACGCGGCAAACATGGTTATGTTCGGTTCGATGTTCACCATGGCGCCCGAAACGATGATACCGGCTCTTTGGGTTGCGGTTCTGGCACTCGCCATGTGTGTCCTTTTGTACCGGCCACTCCTGCTAATCGCAATTGATCCCGATATCGCGGCTATCCGGGGCCTGAATGTACGCCTGATTGGCTTGCTGTACTTGCTCACGCTTTCCATTGCAGTCGCCCTGTCAGCGATGACGATTGGTGCAATACTATCCACGGCGCTTCTCATTGGGCCTGCGGCCACGGCCATACGCTGGTCGCGCCGACCCGGCTCAGCCATGGTCATCGCTTCAGTCATTGCGATCAGCGCGACCTGGGGCGGAATTTTTCTGGCTTATGCCAGTTTTTACTGGACCCCGAACCACGGCTGGCCCGTCAGTTTTTTTATCGTTGCGATCATATTCCTCGCTTATCTTGCGTCGGGCCGCACCACCGCCTTGGCAAGGTTAAGACGTGCAATGGCGGGTTGACCATGTTCTCAGACTTTATGATCAATACGTGGACTGTCGCCTCGCTCGTCGCCGTAACAGCCGGCTTGGTTGGATTCTTCACCGTGATACGCGGCGCATCATTTGCGGCGCATACCATACCACTGAGTACGTTTCCCGGCGCCGCGGCCGCGGTGCTGCTGGGTGTGAACCAGGTTTGGGGTTTGATCGTCGCCGCCGGCCTCAGCGTGATCGGCATAAACGCACTGAGCCGGCGCGGCCAACCGGATGTCGCGACCGCGATGACCCTGGTTATGATGCTGGGCCTCGGAACGCTTTGTCTTAGCCAGATCGGCCAGTATTCACAGCAAGTCTATGCATTGCTGTTTGGTCAGGTGTTTGGGATCAGCCGAGCCTCGATCACGCCAGTTGCCGTCATTGACATTTTGGCAGCCGGGGCGCTCCTGATGTTATTTCGCCCCTTGCTCCTGAGCTCGCTTTCCACCGACCTTTTGCAAACTCGCTATCTGACAGCAACGAGACTCGACTTAGCGTTCCTGATTATACTTGCAATGGCATCAGCTGTCGCACTTCCAGTAGTCGGCGCGCTACTGGTTTTCAGTTTGATGGTGGGTCCGGCCTCAGCGGCGCGCAACATTACCAGCAGGCCCGTGATAGCGATGGGAGTGACGGTGCTGATCTCACTGCTTACCGTGTGGACAGCAATTGTCCTCTCTTACGTAACGAACTGGCCGGTCGGCTTTTTCGTCGGCGGATTTGGGGCCTTGGCCTATGGCGCCGGCCGAGGCGTAATGCGCATTCGTCGATGGAAGCCTTCACCAATATCCTGATCAACGCCCGGCACACGCAGAGCAGAGTCCCTCTACCTCGACAATAATATTCGCCGGTCGGAATCCAATCTCCGCCGCCGCTGCCGCCAGCGCCTCCAAAACCGCCATGTTATCCCGCTCCGCCACATTGCCGCACCGTTGGCAGATGTAGAATTGCGCCGCATGACCATGGCCGGCCACCTCGATACACGGGATGAATGCGCTCAGGCTTTCGACTTTATGAATCAGATCGTTGGCAACAAGAAACTCGATGGCCCGATAGATTGTGGCAGGCGTGGCTTTGGCGTGGCTGACGCGCAGCAGGTTGAGCAATTCATAAGCGGTAATAGGCGTTCTCGCTTCAAGGATAAGACGAAACACAGCGCGCCGCTGCGGCGTGAATTGCGCGCCTCGCGCCGCGCAGGTCTTTGCCGCCGTATCCAGCCGTTTATCCACCATCGCTCGTGAGCAAGTAGCCATTACCCCCGCACCACAGGCCGCGCCCACGCCCCCGCGCCGTCGATATCAAAGCTCTGCATCATATCGCGAATATATCACCTCTGCTGTTCAAGAAAACACTATGCGTTCAGGTCCACCGCGGGAGGCGCCCCGGTGGTTACGTAACCCGCAAAAACGTTGTCTGAATTGCAAGCCCCCTCCTGTCTCCCCGTGCCAGTCACCGCCGGAGTCACCTCATCTTTAGCGAAGATCAAGCCGCTGAAGGAGATTATCGAGGTTGCCATGAGCTTCTGAGTCGTCGACTTCCTGCTCTCCGCAACATCTGAGCATTTCGGGCTGGCGTCCTGACCCGGGTCAAACAGGTGCCAATCATGCGTTCAATTTTTTCCATCGGATACAATAACGGATGGGTCTGCAATCACCATAAAGTCAAAAAGCCTTTAGCGTCAGGAGGCGGAAAAGACCGGAACAATGTCGCTCACTCTCTTTACGTCTATCGCGCCGGTACAATATTCGTAAAAGTTGCGATGTCCTGCTATTTCACCACTGTTACAAAAGATATACAATCATCGATCGAAACGCTTTGGCAGAAAACCCAGCTGTCGAGTTTGTGTCAAAGCCACGAAAAAGCCTGTTTCCTTCCGCTCCGGTTTCAGAATATTTCCGAATATAATGTTAAGGCAGTTAACTTGTCTGGTTGGCGGTCAAGTGGGCATACCGTCGTCACGGCAGAAGCTGAGCTCTCCTTGGGTAAGAAATTTCGTGTTCCCTTGGAAACCGCTTTCAAACACTCGCAATAATTGGTGAGACGTGCCTAGGGAAATGCATGAATTTCGTCCTTGCCGACGAAAACCATGAAGCCGATCTCATTACCGGCCTTAATCGGTATGGGAAATCATGACATCGAGGCAGTCATTATATAGGGTCAGCGTGTTATTACCTTTTTTATCTTGCGAT
>JAJZBH010000105.1 GCA_021799015.1 Pseudomonadota bacterium | reverse complement strand
CTCTGGACTTATAACAACGAGCGACCCAATATGGCGATAGGCGGCATCACGCCCGCCCAGAAACTGAAACGCGCCGCGTGAATTCTACACACACACCCCGTTAAAAACGGGGGGATTACCGTATGACCTGGCGCTCTTGCAGATGATTTCACGCCAATGATGTCGGTGCGGTGGTTACATGCTGCGCAGCTGCGGGGAGATACCTCGAAGTTCTTTTACGGATCCACACTCACCCTTTTTGCTTCGCTGGTGTGGACTTAGCATGTCGAGCACAACGCATGCGGAAGCAAAAATCAATCTTCCTATTCAACCGGTCTATGACTTGATTTCTGACATCGAGTCATATCCACACTTTGTCCCATTTTGGCGCACCGCAAAGATTATCCAACGTGACCCGGGTCTTTGGCGAGTCCAACAAGCGGTTTCTGTCCTTGGCATTTTGCTTGAATTTGAGACAGTTGTGCAATTGCAACCACCGCACCATCTGGAGATAAAAGGAACTACCATCCCCCTACACCAGCTTCACCTGTGCTGGACGTTGGCTGAAATCAGCTCGTGGGAAACCAAAATTAGTGCGGACCTTGCAATTAGCTTTCGCTCACCGATACTGGATCCTATGGTGCGGCGGCTGTTGCCGATATTACTGCGGAAAACCGTTAGTGCGTTCCATGACGAAGCGCTGCGCCGTCCGTTGCCAGTGCGTGACCTACAAAGCAGCATATCCAGAGATGATATAACCGACCGCCAACAGGATGCCAGCGACCGCATGAATAGAGATCGTAAGTGCATTGACAGGCAGTAAAGAAAAAAACAATCGACGTCGTTCATCCGGGCTGTCAATCCTTGAGGCCCACTGCTTAACCCACGTCGCGCCAAGCTTCTGAGCCCGCACAAATAATGGTACCGCCAGGAGGGCCAAAGCCGCGAATGGCGTTCCGAGCGCTGGTACAAAAAATCCGAGCACCACAATCACGGCTACAAAACCAAAGCCCATAACGTTGAGTACCACGTAGACCCTGAACGGCAGAGTGAAGTCAACGCCGGTTGATTTCTCAGCCAGTCGAACCACCCACGTCCTTTTCCCAGAGGCCGAATCTGCCCCGGCGTCCTGAAACTGGTTAATCCAAAGGATGAGCAGGACGAAAACCGAAACCGGAAGCGCTGCTAATACTCCCACGGTCCAAGGGGTTTCGATCTTCGCTGCATGGGTCAACACATATAGCGTACCAAGCAAAATGACAGGTCCGAACCCAAGAGCAACTGCAAGTTCTCCGTATCCTCGGTAGGAAAGACGGAAAGGGCCTACCGTATAAGCAATTCCAAGGGTGGCCCCAGCCAACCCAAACAAAAACAAGGGAGATGGTGCAAGGGGCGCACCTGCGATGAGTGCATTGATATGTAACCCGACCAGTCCCATGAGGACAAAACAGCCCAATCCCGCCGCAAAGATCTTCCACGGCGCAGCAAGCCCAAGCTGAATCGTACGGCTACCGCCAGTGAAGGGATTGCCTGTCGCCTCATTCGGATCATCAGCACCGGTTTCGTCATCGCCATAGTCGTTCACTAGGTTGGTCCCGGCCGCAGCCAGTATTGAACCGAGAAGGCACCACAGCATTAACGGCCAGGAAAACGCCTGCTCTGTACCAAGGCGCGCCATTCCTGCCCAAGCCACGGCACCACCAAGGATTACTGGAATGATTGCCGCGGTAAAAAAAGGTGCGCGGATTGCGCGAATCCACAGTCGCATGAATCCCTCAACCGCTGTCATGGCTTCGCGCGTATCCGTTAATTCATAATTAGCTACCCGCTGTGACCTGTGGACGGATGCTCCAAGAGGGTCGACCAGTGCAAGACGGGTGGGGAGCAACCGAAATACAGCATAGTTCGCAAGGTGCCCTGCTTCAAAGTCCGACAACAAAAGGTGCGCGATACGCTCGCGCTCGCTGCGGTCACGTATGGTGTGACAGTGGCCGGTGACTTCCAGTGCGGCTGTTTTTGGATCCGCCGGAGAATTCCCCAGAATCACTGCCTGGACTAAAGGATTGATTGCTATTTGTGCGGCAATACGGGCGCCTCGCCAGCACATAAATACCAGCGTCGGCCCGTCGCGTCGGCACAAGAATGGAGCTGCCGAGTTGTTCCCGTCTACGGAAGCAGCCAACACCAGATAGCGAGCCGAATCGAAAAGCGCC
This sequence comes from Pseudomonadota bacterium, assembly GCA_021799015.1. GTDB lineage: Bacteria > Pseudomonadota > Alphaproteobacteria > Acetobacterales > Acetobacteraceae > Acidiphilium. The sequence continues at coordinate 6,445 of JAJZBH010000105.1, read as the reverse complement.
TCGACCTCAGGGTTCAAGAAAGGGCCAAATGGCTTAACAGTATCTACCCTTGCGCCGATTGCGCTCATCTCGTCACCCACACATGCCGTTGAGATTCACCGGAGCTTTGCCTTTTGGTATAGAGGGAACCGTAGAAGGAGCGGATGTCGTCGGTGCCGTTGTGGGGTTCGGAGCGAGCGGTGCAATGTTCGCCGGAGTGATTTCCGGACATAGGTTTAGTGCCCTTACGATTGCAGCGGTTTCTGGCCTTCGGGCATCCGACCTCAGATGCTGTGTCCATCCGACGAGTCCTCCCTCAAGCGTCAGAGCTGGCACACCAGCAACACGTAACAGGGTCGCCGCCTCTGCCGCGCGCCCCGTGGTGTCGCCATACAGAATCACGCGCGGCATCCGGCGTAACCGGACAACCTCGGCTGGCTCAAGTAGCTTCGGGATGGAAATATTCACTGCGCCTTGAATATGGCCACGTACGAACTCAGCAGGAGTTCGTACGTCAATTAAGCTAAAATCACGTCGCTTTGCTAGAATCAGGGAGCTCAGATGCTCTGGCGTGACCATGTCTTCCCCGCGCGCCACTACCTGAGCAAGGCTCTGCAATGTTGTTGATTTGGACGCATTGGCCCATGCCACACGGATTGGCGAGAGAGCAGGGACTGCGGCTGGTAAGGTTGGAACAGCAGCAACCATCGCAAGAAGAGAAAGGCTGGTCGGGCGCGGTTTAGATTTGGTCATGCTAGGGCTCCTAGAAACGTCCATTGGGGTTTTCACCGTCAGTCCGCAGCTTGGTGAGCAACGAAGCATTGAACTGATTATGGAAACTAGTCCAACTCGTTTGCTGTCCTGTCGTTACCATGACGTCCCGAAGTAGAAAACCACCGACTAGAACTAGCACCGAGGCAACACCGGCAATCAAAGCCGTCGAACGCTGCCATATCGCTGTCTCCAGAGTCAGCGGAACTGCAAGGCCCAGACCAATGAAACCGATCCAAAACAACTCGGTTGCGCCGCCACCAAGAACAAGAAATACCGAATGCTGCTGAAGCGCATCGCCATTCAGCATATCAATCAGAAAAAGAAAAACCAACGCAATCTCGACTATAATAAGCCCGACATCGATATGGCTGAAAAGATGACGCTCCTCCGCCGTTTCAGCTCCGAGAACCAGAAGCGCTGCCCCGGTGGAAAGTCCCGATACCAGAAAAAGCGGTCCGAGCAGTGCCGAATGCCAGAAAGGCCGAGCGTTGAATCCCGACAGCAGAACGCCCGTGTAAATGCCAAGCGCTACGCCAAGGCCGATCCCGACAATTGCGAGCGGACCACGAATAACGCCACACATGTCGATCAAGGGAGCCATCATCGACCTGCCGACAACCGGCAGTTCCCGCAGCTTGTTGGCAAGTTGGGGAAAACCAACTGGGAACCCAGCTACTGCCAGTAGTGCGAAAACAGGAAACACCACAATTAGTATCCAAGCGCCCCACGACATCGGCGATGTAGGATTTAGATGAGCATAGAAGCGCCACACGTTAATTTTACGCTCAAGATCCAGAAACAGCGTACCCATTCCGATCGCCAGAATAATTAGGCCAATCAGTGGCGCCCGGTTAGCTGCAAAAGGTGCACGTCCAACGCGTCCGGTTGCCACCGCCCAGCCAGAAAAGACTAGCAACCCAGCAGCGAGGCCTCCAAGAAAGAGGTACGTCGCAATCTGCCAACCCCATATTGCGAGATGTGGCTCCACTCGGGGGTTTGCCAATACGCTCGCCAATACTTCTTCACGCATCTTAGAGTCTCCTGGTTGACTTTACCTTAACGGAGATAGAACACGTTAGGGTGGTTTCCCGTTTCAGGGTGCAACGTATAACTATCGCGCTCGGCTAACAGTCTGCTGACATTGCTTGTCGGATCATCAAGAAGACCAAAATGCATGGCATGAGCTGGGCAAACCGCGACACATGCTGGATCCATGCCATATTGTACGCGCTGGACACAGAACGTGCATTTACCAATGTATCCTTGTGGCTGCATGATCAGGCGCGCGTCATAAGGACAAGCTGCAATGCACGCTTTACAGCCTGTGCACTTCGTAGCATCAACAACGACGATATTGCTGTCGTTCCAATATTGGCTTGCTCCGGTAGGGCATGCTTCAACGCATGTTGCGTGTGAGCAATGATTGCAACGTTCCGAACGGAACTCTGTTTTGAGAACAGGATACCGCCCGGTCGTAATTTCAACAACCCAATCGTAACAGAGCCCTTCCGGAACGTTGTTTTCCATCCGACATGCATCAACACAATCCGTGCAGCCGATGCAAGTCTTGGTATCTATGACCATCGCATAATGGGTCATAGGCTAAGCTCCTTGCGGAATGTAACAAAGTTTCCGCGCATGCCCGTGCTGCCCATTATCGGATCGTATAGAATGCGTGTTATCAACGCGGCATCATTTGCTCCGCGGCCGTAGGCAAGGGTAAGACCACGTGCCTCATGTCCGAATCCGTGTACCAGCCAAACCGAATCTGGGCGCGTACGCTCTGTTACGCGTACGCGCACCTTATTGCTCACAATTCCATCCTGATTTAAGAGATGTACATAACTCCCATTGGTAATTTCAAACTGAGCAGCTACGAGTGGGTGTATCCACACAACATTTTCCGGCATCAACTGGTACAATACGGGATTGTTCTGCGTACGGCTGAAACTATGTTGTGGCGCGCGGCCATAATTAAGGTGGTAGTAGCCGGTGGGTGGCACTTTTGGTGCTGTGTAACGCGGTAGCGGATCGAACCCGGCTTCCCGCAATGTGGCAGAAAAAAATTCGATCTTCCCACTCGGCGTAGCGAGCCGTGGAATCGTTCCAGGCTCACTATAGACGGGGGTTTTGCGCGCGAAATGGTGTATACCTGTCTTCTCTAGCTCGAGCAGCGACAATCCAAGCTGATTCAATTGCCAGTCAATCACCTCTTTATAGTCATTCCATGGAAAGAATGCGTCGAGGCCCAACCGCCCGCCAATCTGCTTTGCAATCCACCAACCTGCTTTCGAATCTCCTAGCGGCCGCAACGCGGGCGTGCGAACAGCCACTGAAGGCTCACGTTCTGGGTCGTTACGCAGGCCGTCGTACCGTTCTAGGTAGGAACATTCAGGCAGTATAACATCAGCAAAGCCAGTCATCTCAGACGGCTGCACGTCAATCGCAACAATTAGATCGAGAGATTGAGCGGCCTGCGCGAGTTGCTGTGCGCCGTTTGGCATTGTCATTGGCAAATTTGTCTCATAGACTAACAACCCTTTGTAGAAGGCATGCTTGCCTATGGAGTGTTCAAGAACGACATTTGTTACCGGCGCGCCAGCTAACGGAAACTGCTTAAGTGTTAAGTCACGCCAGCTTGTTCTGGGTACCGGATAGGAAGGTACGGGATAAGATGGGACATCAACCTTTTCCGGAAGATAATAACCCCCCTTTTGGCCCCAGATGCCCAGCAGGCCGGAAAGAATTGCCATTGCCCGCGCGCGTTGCGTATCATCGCCCCACCACGCCGCATGTCGGCCCGGATGAAATACGCAGGCCGGTGCAGCCATAGCCATCAAGCGCGCAGTCTCACGAATCTGATCAGGTGTGATCCCCGTCTCTCCGTAAGCCCATTCAGGAGTGAAAGAGGCCACATGGGCAGCCAACTCATCGAAACCCACTGTGTTGGTTGAAATATAAGCTGCATCAAAACGCCGTTCAGCCAGTATCACGTTCATCCACGCCAGCATCAATGCAATGTCAGTGCCCGGACGAATGGGTAGCCAGTGGTCCGCCTTGCTCGCAGCCACCGAGAAACGTGGATCGACAACAATTATATGGGCATCATTCCGAACTGCATCGATAAATGTCCGGACTTGGCTATTGTGCAAATTCTCACCGATATGGGTCCCTATCAAAACCACACAGCGGGCGTTTTCCATATCCGTTTGTTCAGGCGACGCAAGCCCTTGGCCAAAAGTAAGAAAATATCCCGTATCCCGCGCGCCTCGACATTGCGCAAAGGCCGGCTCCGCGACGCTGTCCGTACCGTAAGCGCGGGCAAGATGAAGAAAATGCTGCGCGCCTGCTCCATGCACCATCGCCGCAAAATGCTCAGGCCCATATTCTGCCGCAATTTTTGTCATTCGCTTGGCAATGAAATCAAGAGCGTCGTCCCAGCTTACGGGCTCCAGGCTTTGAGACCCTCCTTTCGAAACTCGCAACAATGGCTTGAGGAGACGATTAGGATCGGCATATGCGCCGACGCCGCCGGTTCCCCGCGTGCATAGCCGCCCTTCAGAATGTGAATCGACTGGATTTCCCGTGATTTTCCAAAGCCGGTTACCACGGGTATGCACTTGAGCCGCACAAGACCAGAAGCAGATGTTGCAAACGGTGGGGGTTATTTTTGCCGGTGCTTCCGTCATCATCTTCTGCCATTCAGCTGGTTCACTACACGCGGCGAGGCTGCCACCCAACAGCGCGGTTGACGCGACAGCTGAACTTAGCTTCAGAAACTCACGCCTTTGCATCCTGACATCCGATCTGCGAATATTCATGGCCCGTTCCAGTCCAGAGCAATAATGAAGTGTAATTGCTTTCTGAGGTCACGACTTACGGGCCCGGGCGTTATTAGCGTCGGATGAATCCAATCGGTCATTGATCTACGTCAATGACGCATGCGCCCATCGGACATAGTGAACTGTGTCATTGTGGGCCGAGAGTCTTGCGACGGTGCGCGGCTGCGTTATGTCCCTCAAATAGGACGCATGCCTACATGAGAGGGATGGAAAGGGAGCTCTATGATCATATCAAAAGCGGCGTCCAGCCAGGGTGTATTATCGACAATCTCTGTTGCAGTCGCGTCAATTTATCTATCGCTCTTTCCGGTTGCGAATGCGGTGGCAGAATCAAGTGTTCCGCCATTGGTGAACACGGCTTGGCTGAAAGCTCATCTACATGATCCCAACATGGTGATCCTGGATATCTATCCGGCAGCGGCTAACAAGGGCGCATACGAAAAAGGCCATATTCCAGGCGCGGTGTTTACGGGTTTTGTCAGTGATGGATGGCGATTTTCAGCTAATGGTGTACCCGGCTTGCTGCCACCACAGGAAAATATTGATGCGGTCATTGGTCGATTTGGAATTGCTCCGGATACCCGCGTGATTCTTGTACCTGCAGGAAGCGGCCCAACCGGAGCTGACGTGTTCAGTGCAGCAACCTGGATTTATTGGGCATTGAACGCAGAAGGTCAACATTATGTTTCGATTCTGAACGGAGGTAACGAAGCATGGAGATCTGACTCTACCGACCCGATAGAAACTGGCCCTGTAACTCCACATTCGGTTAGGTTCGCGGGAAAATTGGAGCCGGGATACATGGCCACAGCAGCGACCGTTGAAGCTGCGATGAGGAATGGAACGCCTGTTCTTGTTGACGCTCGACCACCAGCGCAGTTCGAAGGAAAAGTGAAATCGCCGGTTGTATTGAAAGCAGGTACTATTCCCGGTGCCATTAATCTCCCTATTCAATACATGTTAACGGCTACTGGCCAAGGGCTCCGGCCGGAGTCGGAAATAAAAACGCAAATTGACACGGCCGGCCTCAACATGAACAAGCCGATGATCACGTTCTGCAATACTTCCTATTTAGCTTCGGGTGATTGGTTTGTTTTGCGGGAGGTCGAGAAAGATCCAAATGTTGCACTATACACCGGCTCAATGGCGGATTGGACGCGACACCCAGACTTGCCCGTGGTTCCCGGGACGCCTCGCGACTGAGAATCGGCGGCTAGGTTGCCATAATCGGTACGAACACTCTGGTGTCAGGGTAAAAAGCGATTGCAAGATCGTGAGCGGAACGTGACGTTCTGTGCGCTCAGGTTTCCAATGCTTGTATGAGATGCCGTGTGGCGGGAAGTAACCCAGGATTTCATGCGGGAAGCTACTAAACCTTGAATTTTCTTCCAAAACTTGGGAGCAGCATCTTCCGCGACGCAGATAACGAAGAACAAAAGATTGAGTGCTGTAGCCACTTGGTTTCTTAGGTCCCATCGCCTAAGAGCCTGACTCTGAATGGTAGTATATCTACCTCTGCGGCGCGATTTTTCTTGTAAGCAGGCGGATGTGTGCGAGGAGGAGCCATGCGGTAGCACTAGCGATTGTTGCCTCGACATCCTTGGCGAGACGGCGGCATCGGCCGAGCCAGGCAAAGGTTCTCTCGACAACCCATCGGCGGGGCAGGAGTTCAAATCCTTCTGCTGTATCGGAGCGTTTTACGATTTGGATAGTCCATTTCCCTATTTTTTCGAGGCGTCCTTTCAGCTTGGGCCCGGCATAGCCGCCATCGGCGAAGACGTGCCGCAGCGACGGGTATCTCTTGCGGATGGATTTGAGCACGTCGGGTGCACCGTCGCGGTCTTGAACAT
>JAJZBH010000104.1 GCA_021799015.1 Pseudomonadota bacterium | reverse complement strand
TTTTGAGTCGCGTGCGTCTACCGTTCCGCCACTCTCGCCTTGCCCCCGATTAGCATGCACCTCGCATCAGCCCAAGAGTGCCTCTAGTTCTTTTTTCCCGACGCTCCCTGCGCGGCGCTCTCGACCGCGCCCGCGCCAGCCGCCACAGACGCTTCCGCGTGGCTGGCATCGATGCTGCTAGCCATCGACTGAAACTGTGCAATCATCGTATCCGCTCGGCCGGGCGTCATACTTGTCTGGAGTATATTACGTGCCTGTGCTGTCTTTCCACCGATCGCTAACGCCGCCGCATAATCTTCGCGGATTTTTATGGTTGCATCAGGCGCCTCTGCCAGTGGCGCCAGGATCCTCTGGGCACGTGCCGGTTGGCCACCAATAGCCAGCGAGAACCCGAGATTAACCTCTGCAGCTTTCATTGATGGCTTGATCATTAGTGCCCGCTTAAACGCACCATTTGCCTTCTGAATATTGCCAACTTCATCTTCCGCAACACCAAGGTCATTAAACGCGACTGGGTCTCGAGGATTGTCCTTCGTCGCCTGAACGAAAGCTGAAACAGCCACCTGAGGATTTCGCGCCATCGAACAACGGCCAATACCAATCTGGGCCCCTGCCGCACTTTTGGAATACGTCAAGGCGCGATGATAATCGAGTAATGCTTCGCGACAATCCTCCATTTCATAATAAGCATCGCCACGGTCAACCAAGGCCTCAACGTCGTGTGGATCACTCTTAAGAATCGCACTTGTCACGTTAATCGCCATTTGGGGGCTTCCACCTTCCAAAGCCGTGCGGGCAACGTTGAGCATGGCAGGACCGATTGTCATCCGTCCTTGCGGTTGGGAGACACAGCTAGCGAGAAAAACTGCGGTCAAAGGCGCTAAATATGTAAGATTACGGCGAGTCAATGCAAGCACTCCCTGAACTCAGATCGTGGCTGCTGGCTTGCCGTTTCTTTGTCAGGGTTGATATCATGGTCACTAACAATGTCAGTGGCCGCCAAATGTCTTTAACGTGTGGAGTACATTCATGGCAGCAGGGCCAGCAATGATAGCAAAGAGGCTGGGTAGAATAAACAAGATCATGGGCACGGTCAGCATAACTGGTAACCGGGCGGCCTTCTCTTCAAACCGTACCAATGCCAGTTGACGCAACTCGCTCGACAGACTGCGGAGCGCTTGGGTCAGAGGCGTGCCATAGCTCATCGCCTGCGTCAGCGTTGAGGAAAGTCGCCTGAATGCTTCGACGTCCGTTCGATCTCGAAGATTCTTGAGCGCTGTATCCACCGCTGCGCCGATCTGTAGCTCACGTACTGTCAGCATCAATTCCTGCGAAAACGCCGCATGCTGATTTCGCATCTCCTCGGCAACACGGAGGAACGCCGACTGCAGGCCCAGCCCCGCATCAACACAGATCACCAGCATATCAAGCCCGTCAGCGGCGCCACTCTCAACCTTCTGAACGTAGTTAGCCCGAATTCGATGCAACACGAACTCTGGGGCAAGCATCCCGACGATTAGTGAAATGATCGCCGCCAAAATGACAAAAATTGGGCGTTTCCCCAAGCTAAATCCTACTAACAACACCAGCAGCGGGCAAGTGATCATCAGGATGACCTTGGTACCAAGAAATACTCCAAAAGCCGACCGGCTCCGCATTCCAGCATTTTCAAGAACCGTCTGCACTTCACCGACTGTCTTTTTCGATAGCAGGCCACGGGAAACAAGGAACAATCCGATGGCGCTAATACGGTCAATAAAGGCAGAAACACGTGGCCGGTCATCGCTCCGTACCTGTGTGCCGCTGCTAACGGCTATCGAGATCCGCCGGGCCATAATGTCTCTCTGCATCAGATCACGAACAAGCATAACGCCGCTTCCAAAAACAAACGTAACAACCGCAGCAATGATTCCAACATAAAGCATCATTTGCAGAACCTACCGAACCGAATTTAGAGTGCTACGGATCATCCACTTCATCACACTCTGGCCAACCAACAGTAAGGCAACGGCGATTACAAGAAACTTGTTTCCTTCGTGAGTAAAGAACAGTTTATCTATATAATTTGGGCTTATAAACACCAATGCGCCGGTGGCAAAAATAGGAAGGGCCGTCAAGATCATGGCACTGGCCCGAGCCTCCGATGTCAACGCATAGCCACGTTCCTTGATTGAAACGCGCCGACGAATGACATTCGAGAGGTTTTCCAAGGTCGCTGCAATACTTCCGCCAGATTTGGCTTGAAGTGAAATCGCCGCAGCAAAGAAGTGATATTCTGCGATTTTGTTGTCTACAGCGATCTGTTTGATGGCATCTTCCATTGGCATACCGATGGCCAAGAAATCCGCGAGCCGCGAAAACTCACCTTTTGTCGGCTGCGGTGTATCACGAACAACGTGACGCAGGGCTTGATCAACTGGAATACCGACCCGAACAGAGCGCACAACGGCATCAAGAGTATCCGGGAATTGCCGGAACAGTTTGTTACGCCGCCCCTCGTTAAAAATGCCGAACAGCGTTCTTGACAACAAGATGAACAGGGTCGGTGCCACCAACAGAAACATGACCAAACGGTGGCCAAACAATCGTGCACCGAGTACGGCGGTAACGGCTGCGAGGATAAGGACAAGCGCGCTCGCCAACCACCAGTTCAAAGGATAATATCGACTTTGGTAAAAATCGACCCTTAGCACTTTTTCAGCGACCGACTTCAGGCTGTGGGATTTGTCGTGTTTGCGTTGCAGCGAAACGTCATCGCCGTCGATCACATCGCCATAGCCTCCGATGTCGCTTGCCAAGTGCAAACGTTTAAGCAGACCTTGTTCAGCGTCGGTCCGCTTTAACAGCCTGAGGCCAACAAAGACGATCACCAACATGGCGGGTATCATTGCGTACAAATACGCGGTTACGTATGCTGGCTGGTCGTAATTCATTGCGCAGCCTCCTCAAGAGCGGCCTGCCAGAGCCGATCAAGACGGAAATAAGCCAAGCGTTCCAGAAATGTAGACCGGATCGGTGCCACCTTGTAGCTGCCAAGCAGGCGGCCATCGGCCGTTTCACCCTGAACTTCGTACTTAAATAACGTGTTCATCAGCGGCACTTCGTCTTCAGCACCGGCAATTTCAGCAAATTGTACGAGACGGCGGCTACCGTCACGCTGCCGCTCGACCTGGATAATGATGTGAACCGCCGATACGATCTGCGAACGCACCGCGCGCAGAGTGAGGCCGACATTGGCCATTTGTACCATATTTTCAATACGTGCGATTGCGTCGCGTGGCGTATTGGCGTGTACAGTGGACATTGACCCGTCATGACCCGTGTTCATCGCCTGAAGCATATCAAACGCTTCAGGACCACGCACTTCACCAACGATGATCCGATCAGGGCGCATCCGCAGGGCATTCTTGACGAGATCACGTTGGGTAATCTCTCCTTTACCTTCCAAGCTTGGCGGCCTGGTTTCAAGCCTCACCACGTGTGGTTGCAGTAGCTGAAGCTCCGCGGCGTCCTCAATAGTAATGATGCGTTCCAGTGGATCGATAAACCGACTCATGGCATTGAGCATTGTCGTCTTGCCAGAACCCGTGCCGCCGGAGATGATCACATTGAGGCGGCAACGAGCAACAATCTGAAGGATCTTCGCAATCGGCTCGCTGATGGAGCCCTTTTCGACCAAATCGGAAAGCTCGATAGAACGTTTGGCAAATTTACGGATAGACATACTGGCACCGTCGATTGCCAACGGCGGCAGAACAATATTGACTCGGGAGCCGTCCTTCAGGCGAGCGTCAACCATCGGACTGGACTCGTCGACACGTCTCCCCACCGAGGCTGCAATTCGCTGGCAGATATTGGTGAGGTGTGCTGCGTCACGGAACTGTACTGCGGTTCGGGTCAATTGTCCGCCCCGCTCAACGAACACGCGGTTCGGCCCATTCACCATGATGTCGGTAATCGTTTCGTCATCCAGCAACGGTTGCAACGGACCAAGGCCGGTCATGTCATCGACCAACTCGGCCGCCAGCTGCGTCTGCTCGCGAGCATTCAGCTGAATTCGGTGCTCGGTCGCAAGATCGGCAATCAGTTTTTCGATTTCAGACCGTAAGCGCTGCGAGGATAACAATGCGACCGCAGCCGCATCCATTCTGCTCAAGCACAAATTGCGTAGTTCAGCGATTTCGCCGCGCGTTGCCTCATCAGCAGGTCGCCCTCCGGCCATCCTCGAGTGTGCTTCTGCCGAGACTTTTGGTACCATGTCCGGACGCCGGCCCACATCGACCGTTTCGGCGAGATCGACGGTGTTCCGCAGAGCGGAGGTTTCTGAACGGTCGGAGGCCGCGCCATTTGGCTGGGAGAACGGCGCATTCCCGGATTGCCGCCGGCCAAATCGTGGAGTCGTAGATTCGCCGCTCATGGTACCGCGGACGCCGACGACCGACCAAGCAGGCGAACGAATGGATTGCCGAGTTTTTGGCGACCTGACGAAGCGGCTGCCCCACCAGATTCTACAGCTGCGCCGAGCCCGACTTCGTGCGCGAGATCAAGAATGGCTTGACGAAATGGCTTGAAGCGCTCGATCGCAGGCTTGCCCAGATTGCTGTATTGCGTGAACTGGCTACCAAGGTCAGCAACCGTAATGTCAACGGTAATTCCCGCCTCCGCCTCGATCCGCTGAGGCGTCAATCCTGATTTGGGATCATAGCGATTGAGCACCATCGTCGGTCGTTGCGGTTGGAAGGGACCGTTCGGGATTGCCGCGACACGCAGCGCATCGCGCAACCCGGAAAGGCTTGGGTCGAGCACCACGACACGATGGTGAGCAAGATCGAGAAGATCGAAATGGTTCAGCAAAGCAACCGGCGGGATATCTACAATGACAAAATTATATCTTAGCCTCAGTGTTTCGATCAGCCGTTGCGCGGCTCCAGGTGCTGGTTCCGTACGAACCCCAAACTTTTCTTCGCTAGCCAGCAGATGAAGTCGCCCCGAAACCGCCTGCGCAGATCTCTCGATAAAAAGAGAATCAATCCGATCAGGTCGCTCCAAGGCCATCTTTAGACCCGAACCAACAGTCGTTCCCAGCAACATTGCCGCTGCTGCTCCACGATGCAGGTCTGCTTCAACCAGGACGGTGTGCCGATTGGACAAAACGCCAAACTGCCAAGCTAGGTTGGCCGCGATCGTCGTGGCACCAACGCCGCCACGCGCACCGATAACAGCGACCATTCGACCGCCCCGATCAGCCTCAACCGGAATCGCCTGACGCGAGATCAGCGGACCAAAATACCGTCCCACCATCTCTCGGGAAATCGGCTTGAAAATATACTCGGCAACACCAAGCCCGCGGGTAACCTGTCGGTAGAAATCCACATCGACAGCATCGCCAATGACTAGAACCTGAATGCCTGGTTCTACGACGTCCGCCAAGTTGGACAGGGCCTGCATAGGCGCGGAAACGCCGGAAATGTCGACAATCAGAATATCCGGGGACTCAGTCCGCGCCATAACCTCGGTCGCTGTCCGAACGTCACCACGCCGGAGATCAATCGTCTCACTGGAATAGGCACTCAAGGCATCCCGAAGTACAGCATGAGACTGGCCGTCGTTCACGAATCCGATCACACCAGCTCGTTGCCGCCGGCCAAGGGGCTGGTCGGCGATCAGCGGTCCGCTTGATGTGCTCATACCCATTGTATCGATACCCCTTTCTTTCGGTCACGCGTCAGTGCGTCGGCACACTGATCAATATGCCCCTCCGCCGCCCATGCTAGAACCGCCTCCGACGCCTCCGCCCCCCATGCCTCCACCTCCACTTAATCCAGCGCCAGAACTGGACGTACTGACACCTCCGTTACCCGAAGTGAATGCGTGTTCAACCTGAGAGATCGCCCCATTGGAAACCGCTCCGGTCAAAACTGGCGAACTCCGACCATACAACAAATCAGTCGGTGTCTGGAGTTCGACCGCAATATTGTGATCAACGGCATTATTTTCATGCCATGTGCCGACACGCTGATATGGTTCAAACTGCGAACAGGCGGAGAGGTTAACGGCTACAATCGCAGACAGCACGACACGAACAACAGACCGCATCGCATAGCTTGGTTTTCTTTCTAGAACCGTCATCGCACCATGAATCCTGCTTGACCGGGAATCGTTGCCTGAACTCTGGTTGATCCATTATTCTGAAACAGGAAAATCCGCTGCAGTTGATTCGGTGGGCGCCAATGATCAATCGGAGTATGCAGCTTATTGGCGTTATTCACCGGTTTCACGATATACGGGGTAACTAGAACAACCAACTCTTGCTGCTGTCTTTCATAGCTATCGCTACGAAACGCACTGCCTAGAACCGGAATCTGGCCGAGACCAGGCACTGCCGTGTCCGTTTGATTGCTTGTATTGTAAAGAAGGCCAGCTATTGCCAAAGTTTGGCCACTGCCCATGACAACGGTAGTCGAGGCAGCCTGCTCAACCAATGACGGGACCACAAGCGATTCGCCTGCAACATTAATCTGAAACGCGTTCTGTGTGCTGGGGGAACTTACCGTCGGCGAAACGCTCAACGCAATGTCACCATCATTCAGAACAACGGGCTTGAATTGTAGCTGCACGCCATAATTCTGGTATTCGACCGTCACAGTGCCATTCTGGCCGGGGACTGGAACAGGGAACGATCCGCCATCTATAAAGCTCGCGGTCTGACCTGACAATGCCGTCAAAGTCGGCTCCGCAAGGATGTGGGCCAAGTTGTCAGTATCCAGCGCATTAAGAATTGCATCAAGATTATTGCCGGGAAATGTTGTCGTATAGCTGCCAGCAAGAGGCGCCGTTGCCGTCCCTGTGGTAGAAGCTGCGCTAGCAATCAAGTTTCCCACCGTCGAGAAATTAAAAAGGAATTTCCCGATTGAGATACCGTTGCCGATCGTCTGCCAGTTGATTCCAAGCTGCTGCGTGACCGTCCGCGCCATCGAAGCGATCCGAACCTTCACGGCGACCTGCTGAGGTTCGACAACTTCGGTCTCGTTGATCACTTTTCCAGCCTTGCCAGCGCTGATCTTTGCCTCCTGCATAAGCTTGTAGTCTTCCGCGGGTGTGTTCACCGTGCCGCGGACAACCACACCACCCGTTTCCGGCGTTACTCTGACGTCGCTGCCAGGAGCAGTTTTGCGAGACGCAGATTCAATTCGCACCGCGCCATATCGGCTGGGCGAAACGCTGATAGTGAGACGCGCCACCGTGTTTCCATGTGCATCCGTCGCAACCAGCGTCGTTATGCCTGGGGTTTTACCGAACACAAAAAGCTTGTCGGGGCTTGCTGGCCGAACAGCAGCGATCGTAGGGTCTGCCACGAATACGTTAGCGACTGGAGCCGGCAACGTAATCAGTCGACCGCCTCCCTGAACGATACCAACCCCGCCGAAGAGGGGTTTCGACGCCGCGGCCGCGCCCTCCTTCTGGGGTGAATAGGTCGGTGTAATAGTCGCTTCCCGCGGCTGGTTCGTCAGTGGTTGCGACGATGGGGGTGGAGGTGCGGCACCTGTCCCAGCAGCGGGAGCAGAACCGGCCTCTAGCGAATTTGTCAATGATTGTGGGCTGGCATCAACCAAGTGGACGAGAGCATCGCTCGAAGTTGCTGTAGCAGGCGATGCAGCAGCCTCCCGCCCAACCCACGCGGCGGGTATCGCCCGCAATTCCCATTCAGCAGAACGATCGGCTCCTGGCTGGTCACGACGTGATATCGGTTCCACGTATTGACCAATTTGTGGCTTTACATACTGAGCCAGAATGACCCGAGCTGGCGGAAACGCTTGTCCCGAGGGTGTCGAGTCAGGAGGATTAGCCGACACACCAACAGAGCGGCTATACATCGACACTGCCGACCGCGGCGGTGGCACCATCGGTCCCACAAACTGCCGCGGCGCGATTATCAGCGCCAAAGCCAGCGCAGTCGAGGATCGGAGAAAAGTGGCGACGCGCATTAGAACCTGAAATCTTGGCCGCCGGAACTACCCTCGAAGATTTTCATGTTCGTCACCCTGTTCTGGTTTGGATTTGTGTCATTAAGCGCAGGCGAAACAGTACTAGCCCATATCGGCCCAGCCTTTACCGCAGAGCCAGGAGCCCTCCCAGGTTCTGCAGAATGTACCAGCAACGATAGCGGGCCCAGCTTCTCGGCGATCGCGAGATGTTCCGCCTGAATCGGGGTCACCTCCAGCGTGACGGTCGTGGCCCTTTGATCAATATTCTGGGCATTTGCCGGTCCTCCACCCTGGACAATGCGCTGGCCGGTCGCGATCACCTGAACGTCCGAAAGAATGATCTCCGCCGCCATACGATGGCCCGCAGGCAGCTGGGGAGCGTCGAGAGACTGGGTCAGGACCACGTCAACCCGATCTCCCGGCCATATCAAACCCGCCGAATCGCTGATTGCATCGACGCCAATGGTAATCGCCCGCATCCCCGGCTGCAGTACAGCAGCGAGAAATCCATGATCGCCAGGGCGAATGAGATTACCACTAACGATTGGAGATCCTTGTGCAATAGGGTGCCGCACCATCGCACCGATCAGCGACGACCGATTCTGAGGCGTATCAAGCACCGCATTCTTCGGGACAGCATTATCCACGAAACCCCGAGCGCCGACCTCGCCGGGTTGGATTAGTGTCCCCGCAGGCAAAG
>JAJZBH010000103.1 GCA_021799015.1 Pseudomonadota bacterium | reverse complement strand
GGCCTGCCGCTTCCGCCGCCGTCACTGCCGCCGACATCGCCCCAAGCAAGGCCACGCCCGCCGCCGCCACCCGGCAGCGCGGCGCGATCCCTGCCGACGAGCTGGTATCGCTCGGCTTCAAGTTGCCTCCTGCCTTCATTCGTGAGTTCAAGCAGGGGGCGCTCGACAGAGGTATGAAACTTAACGAATTCCTTATTTATCTATTTCGTGAAATCGGTAATTCACGAACACGATAGCGACTGTACGCAACGGCGGAATGGCGGTTTGGGTCGTCATGGCTCCAGTCTACTTGAGAGTTGGGGCCTCCGGGAAATCCCGGGCGGTTCACCTGGTCGGGCGTTAGGCCCCGCGAGGGGTCGGCCTGCATGGCGTCAGGCCGCCGCTCCGTGGCCTACTTTTCCACCGCCGCGTACATCGCGGCCCAAAGACTTTCGCACCTGGGCGCTACCATTGTCCTGGCCGCGCCTCGGCACCATGATAGAACCCGACGCCCTGGAAACCTCTCTACCTCGCCGGCCGGTGGCACGTTCGCGAAGTAGCTGTTGTCCGTCGTACAGGGCGCAGCCTGGGGTGAGGCCCTAGGCTGGGGTTTTCGTGGAAGGACGCCGCCCGGCCGGTGTGCTCACCAGCTCGCGGCGCGCCTTCGCATCCTCCTTGGCTTTCTCGAACTCCGGCGCCAACGCCTTCAGCTTCGCGACTAGGCCGGAAAGATCATATTCATTGGTGTGCTTGCGGCCCCGGATGAAACGCTGCCTGCGCGTAATCAGGCCGGCCTTCTCCAACTCGGCGATGTGCCGCTGCAACTGCCGCTCCTTCAATCCCAGCCGGTTGCTGAGCTCGGCCTTGCTCGGCCACGGGTTCTTTGCGGGATCCCACCAGAATTCGGCCATGACCAGCACGATCGCGAGCTGGGTGGGCGAGAGACCCAGCCGTCGGGGGGCACGCAGCAGGATGGAGGGGATGATGGCGTAACCCACATCCATCACGGCCTTGCCCCATTTCCGCTCCGAACGACGGTCCTGGGCCGGTGTCGCTGCCGCCGCGCCCACGTCCGGCTTGGCCGGATGCGGGGGGATGACAGCCGCGCTGGAAAGTGCTGAAGTCGTCATGATGCCGCCTCGCTTTCGTTCCCCTGAGTAGGCAGCGCGGCGGGTCGATTACAACGCTTCCAGCCCGAATTCAGGCGGCCGCGCAAGTCACCTTGACCGGTCAGATTCCGCCGGCAGTGTGGGCCTCCTGAAGAAGGATGACAGCCATCCAGTATGACGGGGAATCAGACATGCAGCATTACGGGTGCCCCGACTAGGCATTTCTGACCGGTCACCCTGGGTGGCTCTGTCAGCCGTTAGCGCCTTCCATACCCGCCAGCCGGCGTTCATCGGCAGGCTGCGCAGCCACTTCGAACCGGCCTCTCCTCAAAAAACGCGCGCGTGGCAGCAAGGCCAAAATCAGGTAAACTCCCGATTCGCGACGGATTCGGATGGAGTCGCCCCTTTCAGGATGAAGCGCCGGCTTGCCGGTACGCCTTGGCCCCCTGACCGGCGCTGCAATCAGAAGGGCCGGGTACAGGCCGTGCCACGCGTGAAGAGGTTTGAATGTCCGCTACGAATTCGACTGTCGCCGCTTTTTTCCGCCGCATCATCGCGGCGCGCGATGCGCATGTGTTCATCCGCCGCGAGTCGCGGCAGGACAAGGAGTTTCATTTCCAGAACTGGGTGCAGCAGCGGCTTGTCGAGCTCAACATTCCATTCGACCAGGGTGGGCGCAACACCTATCCGGATTTCTCGATCGTCCCCGTGACCGAGGGATACGAGGTCAAGGGCCTGGCTTATCCGGGCCGAGATATGAGCTTCGATAGCAACAGCCAGGTCCCGACTGGATTTCATAACGGGCGATCGATCTATTACGTCTTTGGCCGATATCCGAAGGAGCCGGATGGCAACGAATATCCGGTGACCGATCTGGTGCTGGTTCACGGCGATTTTCTGAACGCGGACCATGAGTATGTACACAAGAACAAAGCGGTGCGCGGCTTTGGCAGCTACGGCGACATCCTGATCCGCGACAGGAAAATGTACGTCGTGCCGACGCCTTTTGCGCTCGCCGGCAATCTCGCCCATTTCTTCACGCTGATCATGCCCGCCGACCAGACCCCCGGCGAGGATTTCGAGATGATCGGCGATCTGGTGCGGGTCGAAGCGGCCAATCTGGTGGTTGCCTACCGCTTCGATCTCCGGACGAACGATCTCACGCCGGACACCATCCCCAATCCGCACGCCGGCCGCGCGCACCATTTCCGGGCGTGGCGTCTGCAAGGGGAGGGCGGAGATCGCCGCGTGGCGATAACCCCGACGAGCGCGCGACCGGTGCCCGCCCCCGAAGCGGAGGTCGAGGATGAGTGAAGCGGTCCGCATCCGCGCGCGGAAACCGCGCCCGACAGATCAAGGGGCACTGCATCTTGCGCCGACGCCGGCGACGGTTGAACTGCTCGGGGCGCGTTCCGGCGGCAAGCGCGCGATCGAGGATGAGGATTTCCCGTTCGAAGCGCTGAGCCACGTCGCCGAGCTGGAAAGCTGGCGCAAGGAGATCAACCGGCCTCTGTCGCATCTTCACAAATGGTGGGCGCAGCGTCTCGGCACTGTATTCCGCGCCATTGTCCTCGGCACATTTGCGCCGTCCGGAAGCAATGTCCTGGACCTATTTTACGCCCGTGCGCGCGTCCCGGACGCCACTGTGTTCGACCCGTTTATGGGCAGCGGCACGACCGTCATCGAAACACTTAAGCTGGGCGCGCGGGCAGTCGGCCGCGATATCAATCCGGTCGCCTACTTCCAAGTGCGTAACGCTCTTGCCAAGCATGACCGCGCGACCGTCCTCGCCACCTTTGACGCTATCGCGCGGGATGTGGCGCCACGGCTTCGCCGTTTCTATCAAACGGATGTCGGCGGTAATCAATTAGCGGACGTGCTCTATTTTTTCTGGGTGAAAATCTTGCCGTGCCCGTCCTGCGCGGCTCCGGTCGATCTCTTTGGCTCCTACATCTTCGCCAAGAACGCTTATCCCGAGCGCGTTCCCCAGGCGCAGGCGCTATGCCCGTTCTGCGGCGACATCAACGAAACACGTTATGACGCCAATCATGTGACATGCCGCGAATGCCACAAGGCGTTCGATCCGCAACACGGGCCTGCCCGCGGGCAGAAAGCGCGCTGCACCTGCTGCGATCATGAATTCAGCATAGCGAAAACCGTGCGTGCCTCTGGCCGTCTGCCGGGTCATCGTCTTTACGCGAAGCTTGTGCTGCTGCCGGATGGCAACAAAACCTATCTCCGTGCGACGCCTGCCGATGAAGCGATATTCGCCGAAGCAGAAACGGAATTGGCGTCGCGCCCAAACGCCTATCCGATTGTGCCGATCTGCCCCGGTGAGAATACGGATCAAGCGCTTGGCTACAATTACCGGTACTGGCACGAGATGTTCAATGCGCGCCAACTCCTGGCGCTATCGATCCTCGGCGAGCGCATCGGGCAAATCGAATATCCTACTATGCGAGACTTGTTTCTCTGCCTGATGTCGGGTGCGCTGGAATTCAACAACATGTTCGCCTCCTACAAGGGCGAGGGGACCGGGGCGGTCCGCCACCTGTTCTATCATCATATCCTCAAGCCGGAGCGTGTTCCGCTTGAGGCAAATCTGTGGGGCACCGCAAAAAGTTCTGGCGCGTTTTCGACATTATTTGAAAGCCGCGTGCTGCGGGCGCTCGACTATGCCGAGAATCCGTTCGAAATCCGGGTCGGGCACAAGAACGGCAAGCCGACCGGGGAGAAGGTATTCGGGCTGTCACAGCCGATCGAGCACATCTTTGCTGCCGACTTCGGCAGCTTCGCAAAAGGACAGGGGGTCTATCTGTCCTGCGGCGATTCCAGCCGAACCGATCTGGCAACCGGCAGCATAGATGCGGTCATCACCGATCCGCCCTTTTTCGACAACGTCCACTATTCGGAGCTGGCTGATTTCTTCCACGTCTGGCAGCGCCATGTGCTTGGCGCTTCCGGCGTGCTGGAGCCCGATACGACGCGCGCACCGGGAGAAGTGCAGAACGCGGACGAAGCCACCTTCACCGCGCGCCTGAGCGCCGTATGGGCCGAAAGCCATCGGGTCCTCAAGGACGACGGCCTACTGGTCTTCACCTATCACCATTCACGGGCCGAGGGATGGAGTTCCATCCTGAAAGCCCTCATGGATGCCGGCTTCGCGGTCGTAGCCGCGCATCCGATCAAAGCCGAGATGTCGGGCGCGACGCCGAAACACCAGGCCAAAGAGCCGATCGATCTCGATATCATCCTAGTTTGCCGCAAGCGCACAACAACGAAAGGGGAAGATCGCGACCCTTGGTCGGAGGTCATGGCTGTTGCCGCGCATCAGGTCACACGCCTCCGTACAAGCGGACGGAAGCTGAGCCGGAACGACATCCGGATCATCATCATGGCGCAGCTCCTGCGACATCTGACACAAGACGGCGCCCCCAATGAGCGGATCGGCCAGTTGGCCGGATACGGAGACTCCATCGAAAGCGCGATCATGGCGCTCGCAGTGCCTAAATGCGCGTATGATCTCGGCGACGCGGTAAGGCGATCCGGTGACCGCGCCAACCCGTGACACGCTCTTCATAAGCAAGGCGACGCCGGAAGACGATCCTTTCGCGCTCTGGCTGGCGCCTCGGCTAGAGGCCGAAGGTTACCGCGTCTTTGCCGATATCATTTCGCTGCGCGCCGGAGAGTCGTGGCGACAGCAACTGACCGATACGCTCCAGCATCGTGCGTCTAAGATGCTTTTATGCTGCAACGACAGCACGCTTAAAAAGCATGGTGTGCAGGAAGAGATCGGCATCGCTTCTCATGTCATGAAGGACCTCGGAGACGCCGCCTTCATCATTCCAATGAGGCTGGAACGCTATGCCCCCGTCTTCGGCTTGGCGAACACGCAGTTTGTCGATTTCGAAAAGAGCTGGGCCGCCGGGCTCGATCGACTGCTCGATGAGTTGGAGCAGGCCGGCGTTCCAAAGGAGAACGCAGCACGCACCATCAGCCCAAATTGGGAAACGATACGGCGCCAGCTTGTGGTGCCACTGCGCCGCGAAACAGAAAGGCTCTATTCGAATTGGATTCGCGTGACTGAGGTCCCCGACCGCATACGTTTTTTCGAGATTTCCGGCGCGATGGATCATGGGACATTCCAGCTTGCCGTAGGCGCCGCACGATACCCTATGGTACGGCATAATCGGGGTGTTCTCACGTTCCTCGATCTGGCGGAAGTGAATGAAGAACTCGCCGCAGCAGGCCGCTTCGTCGAGAAAGCGAGTTGCGGCACGCTTGAATTTTCCGAGGCTGGGATGCCGGAGATCGGGATTGCACCGCGCGAAGCCGGGGCGCACCTGGTTGCCATGTTCGCGACCGCCTGGGAGCGGCACGCGCGGGAGCGCGGATTGATCCGATACGAATTCTCCGGGAGAAGGCCGGGCTTTCACGCAGGTGAGGAGCAGGCAAGGCTAGGACAGCGCATCCCCTGGGGTCGGCAAGGTGATCGCCGTTCGTCCGTGCTGCGCAATATTGCACGCGGGAAAGTGTGGTCCTATGGGATTACAGTCAGTCCAAACCTTTGGCCATTCCCGCATCTCCGCATGAAAGCGCGGGTGATGTTTGCCGATGTCGTAAATGACGAACCGGGAGACATTATCCAAAGCAAAGAACAACAGTTCCGCATGCGACGTTCGGTCTGCAAGGGTTGGCGAAATAAGCAATGGCATGGGCGTCTCATGGCCTATTTGGAAGTGCTTTCAGGCGATTCGGCCTGGATTGCCATGCCGCTGAGTCCGACATGCGCTTTGCGATGCGACGCACAGCCGCTGTTGCTGAGCTCTCCGGTCACAACCGATCTGCCCAACCTCATGACCGACGATGAAGAGGACGACGATCCAGCACTTCTTGGCGGCCGCACCGACGACGACGAAGAAGAAGAGCCCGAAGAGGACGGCAGCGATGGAAATTCCTGAACCGTCTCTCCGGCTGGAATACATACCGGAACCTCTTCTCGGCTTTGGCTTTCGGCAAAAATCGGAGCATCCTAAAGACGGGCTATACCTTTATGGACCAATCAACTCTAATGCCTGTGCACGGATCAGCGTCGGGGTTATCGGCACCGAGGACGGTATCCGTTTTCTCAAAAGCTATCTCGCCAATCTCGGAAAATATGTGGAGGTTGAGCCACCCAAAAAGACAGAGAAGAAAGAGCGGCCACACCTAAGCGATTTTCCTGGCCTCGCAGAGACTTTCCGCATCACGGTCGATCCGGAGACCGTGGTCACGCGCGTCATCAGCGGGAAGGCGATCGAAGATGCCACCCGCCAGCTGAATCACCATGAGGCCGTCGCGGGTGCAGCTGATCTCTATGTCGCCGAGGTCGTTCATCATCATCGCAACGAGGAACGCCATATCGATCTTTGGGTGATGGTCGTGCCTGAGCTCGTATTCGAGCGTTGCACGCCGAAGTCTCTGCGCAAAGGCGTGCCTTTGCTGAAAGGGAAATTTAGCCGTCGGCAGAAAGAGCGGTCTGATCTTCCGCTTCTAACGGGAGTCATCGATCAGGCTGATGAGGTTGTCTTCGACAACATTCCGGACTTCCATCGCTATATCAAGGCTCAATTGCTGAAGCTCGGGAAGGTGTCACAGATTTTTCGGGAAGCGACGCTCGCGCCGAACGAATTCCTGAACCGCGCCGGCTATCCCCTTCGCGGTTTACAGGACCGAACAATGGTGGCCTGGAACATCGCGACGGCATTTTATTACAAGACGCAGCCTGAGCCACCATGGAAACTTGCCAGTACTCGCGAAGGGGTTTGCTATATCGGCTTGGTCTATAAGGTTCTCCCCAATCATCCTCAGCAGCACGCATGCTGTGCGGCGCAGATGTTCCTGAGCGAAGGGGACGGCGTTGTTTTTCGCGGCGCGAATGGGCCTTGGAAGACCGGCAAAGCCGAGTTTCACCTCACAACGGCTGCCGCCGCCTCACTGATCGCCATGGTCATAGCGACGTTCAAAGAGAAACATGGCGTCGCGCCCCGCGAACTATTCATCCACGGCCGCACGACTTTCCGCGATGAAGAATGGAATGCGTTTGTCTCCGCCTGCCCGCCAGAGACCAAGCTGGTGGGAGTCCGCATCCAAAAAACAAAAGGCGAGGTTAAGCTTTATCGGGACGGTCTGTACCCGGTGCTTCGCGGCACGGCGATGCTGCTGGATGACAAGAACGCGTTCCTCTGGACAACCGGCTTTGTGCCTCGCCTTGCAACCTATATTGGCCCGGAGACGCCAAACCCTATCTTCATCACCGTCCTTCGAAGCTCAGGTGGTTTTCCACCGATCATGCAGGTTCTCGAAGACATTATGGGTCTGACAAAAATCAATTATAATGCCTGCAATTTTGGAGATGGCCTGCCCGTGACGGTCCGCTTTGCGGATAAGGTGGGTGACGTGCTGGTGATGGGAGCCGCGCGAGGCGAGGAAAGGCAGCCTTTCAAATACTACATTTGAGTCATCCCGGCAGAACGAACGTCCCTACAGCCTGATTCTCTCCACCTCGGCCTGCGTCAACCGTTCGCGGGAGCGGTCATACAGCTTTGTCGTGCGCGGGCTTTCATGCGCGGCCATCGCCTGGGCGTGTTCAAGCAATCCGCCATTTTCGAGATAGGCGGTGATGCCGGTTGCGCGGAAGCTGTGATTGCCGATCGGCGCCATGATGCCGGCGGCGGCAGCGCGGCGGCGGATCATCGTCCAGGCCGCCTGCTGGTTCATCGGCTCGCTGGTCAACGCATTGCCGTTGTGGCCGGGGCTGGTGCGAAACAGCCAGCCCTTGTGGTCCTCGGCGATCCCGGCCTTCGCGGTGTAGGCGTGCAGCGCCTCGGCCAGCGCGTGATGACACGGCATCGTGTGCTGCTTGCCGCCTTTCTCATGCAGGCAAATCTCCCAACTCGAACCCTTCGGCCGGAGATCCTCCACCTTCATCTTCAGCGCCGCCGCGATGCGCGCGAAGGAATAGGTGAGGGTGGCGATCAGCGCGCGGTCGCGGAGATCCCGCGTCGTCTCGGTCGGTATGCTGTCGATCAGCTTCCACCATTCCTTGCCGTCGAGCACAGGCGTCTTGCCGGTCTTCACCACATGGGCCATGGCAAGGATTCGATCGAAATCCTCACACATCGGGATCGGCTGGTTGAGCCGGCCGGCTCAGTCTTTCTGGCCTGATGAGGCTGTGCACTAAACCCTGCTGATTTCGTCCCTCCAAAACCCTGCACTTTCAAGCCTCTTTTTCTGCTACTCGCGGCGTGCACTAATCTGTAGTATAGTGCCCACGAGCACGGGAAGGAGAGAAGCTTGGGGCGGAGTACGGTCCGGGTGGCGATCTACGCGCGGGTCTCCACAGGTGAGCAGCCCCCGGAACTGCAGCTCCGCGAATTGCGGGAGTACGCCGCGCGCCGCGGCTTCCTGTTGCATCGCGAGTACGTGGACCAGGCGAGCGGTGATGTGCGTCGTCGCGGCCGTCGCGCCCCCGCTTGGCCCGAAGTAACGGAACGCCCCGCGCTGTAGCATAAGCGGACAAAGTGGGAACGCGGACTGGTTAGGATCGAGGTTTTCTGCGGGTTTGAGCGGAGAGCGCGGTTCTGAGGCCGGA
>JAJZBH010000102.1 GCA_021799015.1 Pseudomonadota bacterium | reverse complement strand
CATGGAGACGATTTTCGTCGGATCGGAAAGCACCTTGCCATTCGGGCCATGACCTTTCCTGATTTGGTCGACAAATTCCATGCCTTTAATCACCTGGCCAAACAGAGTGTATTGGCCATCCAGAAACGTGGCTGGGTCGAAGCAAATGAAGAACTGGCTGTTTGCACTGTTTGGGTTGCTGGTGCGTGCCATCCCAAGACTCCCGGTGAGGAAGCTCGCTTTGTTGGTAAATTCTGCCGGAAGATCAGGCAACGAGCTGCCGCCAGTGCCGGTGTTTGTCGGGTCGCCAGTTTGCGCCATGAAGCCAGCAATTACCCGAAAAAATTCGCAGCCATTGTAAAAGCCCTGTGCCGAAAGAGTCCGGATCCGTGTGCAAGCGAGCGGTGCAAGGTCTGGGCGAAGCGCAATGGCGACAGGGCCGAAGGGCAGCGTCATCAAAATCGTATTGTCGGGATCGGCAGCAATGGCTTCGGACATGACGGCTCCAGAGAAGGGGCTCAAGGCGGCTGCTTTGAGCAGATTACGACGATTAATCATGGCTTTCGTCCAACGCGATCGAGCGTACGGGCCAAGGTGAGTCTCGGCACAAAAGATGAAATGTCGCCACCAAGCAGTGCTATTTCCTTTACAAACCGAGAAGCGATAAACTGGTGGCGTTCGCTTGCCATGAGGAACACCGTCTCGATGTTTTGATCCAGGCGATAATTCATTCCGGCCATCTGAAACTCGTAGTCGAAATCGGATACTGCTCGCAAGCCACGGACGATCACGTTTGCGCCGACTTCATGTGCAAACGCGATCAAAAGCGAGTCGAAAGGCAGCACATCAATGGCCGTGCCATTACGGACGGCGATAGATTTAACTTCTGCTTGCACCAGTTCCACGCGCTCATTGATAGGAAACAGAGGGCCTTTGCCCGCATTTTCTGCCACGCCGATGACCAGACGGGCGCACAACCCTGAAGCGCGCCCAATTATATCAAGATGGCCATTAGTGATCGGGTCGAATGTGCCAGGGTACAGCCCGATGAGCGCGTGATCAGGCATCAGAGTCCTCCGGAACAGTGTCATCGTCGTTATCCAGGACGGGGAATACGCTGGTGACGTGCTCGTCCTTGTCGACGCGGAACAGTGTAACGCCCATTGCTTGGCGTCCGGTGATTCGCACTTGATCGACGGGCACCCGGATGAGCTTGCCCTGATCGGTTACCAGCATGATGTCATCGCCGGTACGTACGGGAAAACTGGCGGCCACGGTGCGCCCATTGCGTTCAGCCAGTGCGATATTGGTGATGCCTTGGCCGCCGCGTCCGGTCACGCGGTATTCGTAAGCGGAAGAGCGTTTGCCAAATCCTCCTGATGTAACGGTAAGCAACATGTCTTCAAGGCGACCTAGCTCTGCGAAGCGGTCCGGAGAGAGGGAAATATCGGGTGCAGCATCATCCAGATCGGTCGGTTCCGGATCAGCCTCACCATTTTGGCCTCGCCTCAGGGCTGCGGTCAGTCTGAGATAAGCCATTCGCTCTTCCACACTGGCCTCTACGTGGCGCAACACAGACAGTGAAATCACTTCGTCATCAGGGTTGAGTCGTATACCGCGCACACCGCTCGAGTCGCGCCCAGCAAAGACTCGCAGTGCTTCGTCAGTGATCTGGAAGCGGATACAGCGACCCATCCGTGTCGCCAAGAACACGTCGTCCTTGTCGCGGCAAGTTGCTACGCCAATCAAGCGGTCGCCTTCATCGAGTTTCATGGCAATCAGCCCGCTGGAGCGTACATTCCGGAAGTCAGCCAAACGATTGCGCCGGACATTGCCTGCAGCGGTGGCAAAAACGAGATGAAGGTCGTTCCACAAGCTATCATCCTGCGGCAACGGCAGCACCGTGGTAATGGTGTCGCCGTTTAGCTCGGGCAGGATGTTCACGATGGCACGGCCTTTTGCGGCTGGCGCTGATTCTGGAAGACGCCAGACTTTTTCCCGGAAAACTTTGCCACCCTGGCTAAAAAAGAGCACGAACTGATGGGTATGCGCGTTGAAGCTACGCGTAATCACATCATCGCCACGCATCGATGCGGCAGCCCGACCGCGCCCTCCACGATTCTGCGCTCGGAAGGCCTCAAGTGGGGTGCGTTTGATGAAGCCGTCGCGGGTCATTGTCACGACCATCTGGCCCGGCTCGATCAGGCTTTCATCATCCTGATCCGCGACGCTATCCGCGATCTGTGTGACCCGCGGGGACCCGATACGCGCCCGTGCAACGAGCAATTCGTCGCGCATCACTTCGAGGCGCCGCGGTCGCGAGCTAATGACCGCGAGAAGTTCGCCAATTTTTTCAGCAACCTCTCTTAACTCTGTGTGAATTTTATCGCGCTCTAGTCCGGTTAGGCGCTGCAACCGTAACTCAAGAATGCCTCGTGCTTGGGCTTCCGTGAGACGCACCGTACCAGAGGCGCTCGCTTGATTGCCATGGTCATCGATCAAGGAAAGGAGCGGCAGGACGTCACCCGCAGGCCAGTCCCGTTCCATCAAGGCGGCACGTGCGGACGCCGCATCGGCTGAAGCGCGAATCAAGGCAATTACGGCATCGATATTCTGAACGG
Organism: Pseudomonadota bacterium; assembly: GCA_021799015.1. Lineage (GTDB taxonomy): Bacteria > Pseudomonadota > Alphaproteobacteria > Acetobacterales > Acetobacteraceae > Acidiphilium. The sequence continues at coordinate 6,240 of JAJZBH010000102.1, read as the reverse complement.
CGATACCGAGTCCAACTAAGTTATGGGCGCGATCCCGTGCCTTATTCAAATCGAAGCGGGCTCGGCGAAGTACGACCTCTTCGCGGAAGGTAATGAAGGAACTGAGTGCGTCACGAAGGCCCAGCTGGCGTGGTCTGCCACCGTCAAGCGCCAGTATATTGATGCCGAACGCCGTCTGGAGCTGAGTGAAGCGATACAGTTGGTTCAGAACGACCTCGGGTGTCGAGTCGCGTTTCAACTCGACCACCATCCGCATCCCGTCGCGATCGCTTTCGTCGCGCAGGTCGGCAATTCCCTCGATTTCCTTGTTTCGGACCAATTCGGCAATTCGTTCCAGCAAAGTCGCCTTATTGACTTGGAAAGGCAACTCGCTGACCACGATTGCCATCCTATCCTTGCGGATTTCTTCTATGGCCGCCTTTGCGCGGATCACAATGCTCCCGCGCCCTGTCTCAAAGGCTGAGCGAATACCGGATCGACCGAGAATAATCGCACCGGTCGGGAAATCGGGGCCGGGGACGATTTTAATCAGGTCATCCAGCGTCGCCTGTGGATGCTCGAGTAAGTGCAAGGTCGCGTCAATAATTTCCGTGGGGTTGTGGGGAGGGATGTTGGTTGCCATACCAACCGCGATCCCGTTACCACCATTGACGAGAAGGTTGGGAAACGAAGCTGGAAGAACCTGTGGTTCATTATCCGACTCATCATAGGTAGGTTGAAAATCAACCGTCTCCTTGTCGATGTCGGCGAGAAGAGCCATCGCTGCATCCGCAAGGCGCGCTTCAGTATAACGCATTGCCGCCGGCGGATCGCCGTCGACCGAGCCAAAATTACCTTGGCCATCGATAAGTGGTATGCGCATGGAGAAGCCTTGAGCCATGCGCACGGCAGCGTCATAAATCGCTGCGTCACCATGCGGGTGATATTTGCCCATCACGTCGCCCACCATGCGGGCAGATTTGCGATAGGGTTTGTCAGGTGTATTTCCCGCTTCGGCCATTGCGTAGAGGATGCGCCGGTGGACGGGCTTCAGGCCGTCGCGCGCGTCGGGAAGCGCCCGCGAAACAATCACGGACATGGCGTAATCGAGATAGGAACGGCGCATTTCCTGCTCTATAGTCACGGCTATCGGCTCGCGTGCGCCCTCGGTATGGTCAGTTTGGTTGATCATATGTTTGCCATATCACCTTCCCCTCGGTGCGACGAGGGGCTGGTCGAGTATTGTTGCCGCTATAAACTACCTCGTAGGCCAGCGGCTATGACGGCGAGCCGATCGGTCAGGCCACGCGGCCTAGGCCCAGTGCCGTGCTGCAGCCGGGCCCAGTCGCGTCGAGCTAAGACTGCCGGCAAGGCCGCGGCTAGTGCCTTGGCTGGCGGCTTTTCAGCAATCAAGGGGTAGGCGAGTTCCATGAGCCTGCGGGTGGTCGTCCCGTCCTGCGGCAGTAGATCCCGCCCGAAGTTCCGCAGCGTGGGGGCCGCGCGAATCAAAAAGACGATACCCGTGCCGGTTCCTAGATCTTCGAGCGTTGCCAATCCAGCCTGATCCTGCACGCCCAAAATACCACCAGCGATTCGCATTAGCCGTCCAGCCGTTCCACGAACATAACCTAGGAACGCTGCTACATCTGAAATCGGTTCTGCTTCCGCTTCGCGTGCATCGACCAATGCAATCAGCTCTTTTTGGTCAACTGCCCCACGCGCTAACATGCCTCGTAGCGCATCCGCCACCGGGTGCTTTTTGTCAAAGCCGTCGACAGCCTCGCGCCACCATTGCAGCCGGATTAGCGTCAAGGCCGGGTTGCTTGCTACCTCTCTTGCACGTGCCAATTCGTGATTAAACGCATACAGAACGATCAGGTCCTCACGGAGAGTTGCTGGGGCGAAGATCGCCCCGAGAAACCTATCTGGGTCGGCTCGGCGCACCAATGACGTGAGCGAGACAGTAGTCATCAAGCGCGCCTTGACGCTGACGCTGTCGCAAAACCGGGTTGACGTGGCCTAGCCGGGACCATAGCTAAGCGAGAACTACCGTCGCGAGCAGCGTGCCGGCGACGAATCAATCCAAGCCAGATCGGAGGTGCTACCATGGCGTTCGAACTCCCCTCGTTGCCTTACTCACATAACGCGCTCGCATCCCGCGGTATGTGTCAGGAAACCCTAGAACTACATCACGGGAAGCATCATCAAGCCTATGTGACTGCACTCAACGGCTTCGTCGAGAAGCAGACTGACTTGCAAGGCAAAACCCTTGAGGAAATCATCCACTTTGTGAAGAATAAACCCGACTTGGCTCCCGTATTCAACAATGCCGGCCAGCACTGGAACCATATGCTATTCTGGTCCTGCATGTCGCCCACGGACGGTGGAAAAATTCCTGGCAAGTTGGAAGCTAAGCTCATTGAGGATTTTGGTTCCGTGGATAAATTCAAGGAGACGTTCAAGACTGCCGCCACGACCCAGTTTGGGTCCGGTTGGGCATGGCTGATCGTTAAGGCCGATGGCAAGCTTGGCGTCACCAAGACGCCAAATGGATCGAATCCTCTGGCTACTGGCGAGGGGCACGCTCTGCTTGGGCTCGACGTATGGGAGCATTCGTACTACCTTGATTTCCGCAACCGTCGCCCGGACTACGTGACGAATTGGCTGGATCGAATTTGTAATTACCAGCACGCTGAAGACTTGATGCGTCGGCGCTGATTTTATTTGTGGTCCCGAGCAAAGTTTACCGTGAGGGATCAGCAGCGGTTCGTCTAGCAACGTGTTGCACCAACTTATCAGGTTTTTTTGCTCTGAATGGTAGCGCACGGCGCCAGCGAGCCGCATCTAGCTGATCGACGAGGAAGATCACCCTCTTGGATCGAAGAGGTCGGCCGGCACGGAAGGCGCTGAGCGTTTGGCTGTACGGCACTGGCCGCCAACACAAGGGACGGACGTTGGATGCCGTCGGCCTCATCGTTCTGACTGAAACGTGCTCGATGGCGGAGAACATGCGACGTTGAAATTTTACAGAAAAACGCCGGAACGTTGATTGCCATGCACTTTTTGCGGAGTGACATTGAATTTTTCAGGGTCTTGGCCCTCAATACTCAATTGCTCCCTGTTCCCCATTCGTGTGGGTGAATCTCGATCGGCAGGATAAACGTGAGCGGTTTTGTGCCGGGGAACGGGGGGAACGCGTACCCTTTGACAGCCTGGAGAGCGGCGCTGTCCACTAACAAGCTGCCGCTGGAGTGGTAAACTTTTGCGAAAACCAGAGATCCGTCGGGCATGACCTCGAACTCGATTTCGGAGGTTCCTGCGACTTGCAGCATTCGCATTGTGCGGCTGACGCGTATCCGACGCTCGAGCGGTGCGCGCAGATTGGCAGCATAAGCTCTTGGATTGAATGCCGGCACCGGAGCCGGTGGTACTGGGTACGGCGCCGTTGGCTGCTGGATTTTGCGTACCGCGCGATGTTCGACTCGTGATGGTGCTCTGGCCGTTTCATGGATGCCCGGCACAACGGTGGTCGCGTGGGGAACCAAGCGGCTCGGTCGCGGTGATTGTCCTAGGACAGATACGTGCTTTATCGGCGCCCACGCTTTGGTCGGCCGAGATTGCGCCTGTCGGACGATCTTTTCAGCAGGTGGTCGAGTTGACCGTGCTCCCGACACCGACCCTGCCGATGCCCGGGTCAAAACAGGCGGTGGTTTGTGCCCTGACGCATTAACGATGTGAACGTATGTTGTTGCTGCAGTCGGCTTCCGGACACTTAAAAATTGCAATGCCGAGTACCAGAGGCCCCAAAAGCAGATGGCCAGTATCAATAGGCTGATAACGGCGGCAGGAAATAACCCCAGTTCGTCGGGCTGCCAGGCCGCCAAATTTGCATTGGTCGTCATGGTGCGTGTTGAGCTGTGATGGTGCTGAGTCGTTTGCGGCGAGGAGTTTTTCATTCTCGGAGGGCAAAGCCGTTTGGTTTAATCATAGCCGAAGAAGCCCATTCGACATGGGTAAAGCAACCCTTGAACCGTACAGCCTGATAATGGGCGTCGCCGGTATGGAAATCCGGCAATTTAGTTGGCCGTAGATCCAGACAATTGCGCGCTACCATACGTTCTCGCGCTGCCCGACCGACGGAACTACCGTAGGAATGGTGTGGTGAGCTACGGATGATTTGGGCTTACCTTTCTTCCACAGTGGCTAACTGTACGCCTAGCCTACCGGCGATATCCTGAATGCACTGCCAGGCGACCCGGCCAGACCTGGCGCCTCGCGTTATAGACCATTCTATAGCTTTGGCATGGAGGTCATTGGTTCCAATTGGAAGAGAAAAATGCGACGCGTAGGCGTCGATCATCGCTAGGTAGTTCGCTTGATCACAGTTGTAAAAGCCAACCCAGAGGCCAAAACGATCCGATAGAGAGACCTTCTCTTCAGTGGATTCGGATGGGTTTATTGCTGTGGCGCGTTCATTCTCGATCATGTCGCGCGGCATTAAATGTCGGCGATTTGAAGTGGCATAAAACAGAACGTTGTCGGGTCGTCCCTCAATGCCACCATCAAGTACAGATTTGAGGGCCTTATAGTCAGCGTCCCCCCGCTCAAAGCTGAGATCGTCGCAGAAGATGAGAAAACGCCGGCAATTGCCGCGCAAGAGATCGAGTAGCCCAGGCAAACTCGCGATATCCTCACGGTGAATTTCAATCAGGACCAAGCTTTTCGGAAGTGACTTGTTTACGGCAGCATGGACCGCCTTGACCAGCGAAGATTTGCCCATACCGCGCGCACCCCAGAGCATGGCGTTGTTTGCCGGTAAACCGCTTGCAAAGTGAAGCGTGTTTTCCATCAGCAACGCCTTGGCGTGGTCAACACCGAGAAGGAGGTTTATCGCGACACGGGCAACGCAAGGCACCGGACTCAAGGAAGGCGGGGCAGGACGCCACACAAACGCATCGGCCGCATCCAATCGTGGCGCTGGGACGGGATTAGGCGCCAGTCGGTCGAGTGCATCGGCAATGCGGGTCAATAATTCACGTTCGGCTTGGTCCATAGTGCTCTCCCAACGGGGGTGCGGCTTGACGGTTCAGGTGTGCAAACTATGGTCCGGCCTGACCAACGGCAATCCTCTCCGTCTTAATAGCAAAGGTGCACCATGTTTTTCTCCGTTGCCTACGCCGCCAGCGACGCCGCCGCCACTAGAGGCGGGGAGATGATGTCTACGCTGGTTAATTTCGGCCCGATCGTGCTGATCATGGTCGTGTTTTATTTCATTCTGATTCGACCTCAGCAGCAACAGCAAAAGACCCTGAGAAGCAAACTCTCAGCGATAAAACGCGGGGATCGGATAGTTACCGGTGGCGGAATGATTGGGACGGTTGCCAAGGCGACCGATGGAGGTGACGAAGTCGAAGTCGACCTGGCGCCCAACGTGCGTGTCGTGGTTCTCCGCAACACGATCACCAATGTGCTGACCGAGGCAAAAAACAGCAAAGGGCCTGGACACGCAGACAGTGACAAGAAAACCGCCAAGTAAAGTCCATCTACCCGCCGCCCTCGCCAGCGAAGTCGCCGAGCTGCGTTCCGCAATCAGTGGTGCTTTTTGGTGTATAACGTACCGATATGGTCTAGGGCACGTTCCTTCGGCCACCAGATCGGGCAGTGGCGTTGTCCTCGACATGCGACCCGCGGGTTGACATCCCTCCGAGGCGGGGACTGGTCGAGCGCGCTTCGACGGTGGACCCTCCCCGCGGGATTGAGAGCCCAGCCCCTTCGTTCGCTGAACCGGCGAATCAGTTCAGCTAAGGGTGGCGCCTTCGACTGTAACGCGGAACCGATCGGTGACGAACGGGGGGGCGATTTTCCGTCTGCGTTGCTATAGGCAAGCACCCAGTGCCGCACCACAGGGGGCACCGGGTGCTTGTCTGTGACGGACAGTCGCAGCCATAGCGCGAACAGGTCTACGATGTGTAGGCCGGGTTCGCCTCCTCTGAAGTAGTTCCGAAGTGCTTCAGGAAATCAGCCCGATTGGGGCGGGTGCGACGCCCAAGTTGTCACGGGGTCCCATCATGATCGCAAGAAGTTCGCGTAGCGTGAGCGCGGAGATACCCTTGGATGAGGACGCGATCGCTTACGAGACCTGTGTGCGGGTCGGGTTTCGCATTGATTTTCTGACATTTCATGGAGTGCGATGTTGGGTGTGGCGATCGACGGTGATGTCAACGCCTCGCCGGAAGAGCGGCGATCTCGTCAGTTGTTGTG
>JAJZBH010000101.1 GCA_021799015.1 Pseudomonadota bacterium | reverse complement strand
AAAACGCCCCCGCAACCCACCATCAATGCGGGCCTCAATCGCAGCCAGCGGCGTCACCAACACCCCATATCGAACCACTCGCCGCCATCGCCGCCCCCCACCCTCAAGATGAAGAACAAGGGCAGATTGAGAAAGTCTATCGTGTTCGAGAGAATAGCGAACGGAGGCTGGAATTTCGGAATACCTTTAGCCGGATATCGCGGATGGACCTTCGCAGTACGGAGACAGAACCACCCTTGTGCTGTCGCTTCGGGTTTAGTGATGTTTTTCCGGAGCAAGTTAGTTGGCCACAGAATACGAAGCTATCTTGGCCCATTGCTCAACTCGGCACTCACTGGATAAGCACGACACACGGATTTCCGATTCAGCCACTTGATGCGGTTCCACCTAAAATCAACGCCATAGACAGCGACCGAACTGGATACCGTTTCGTGTTGCAGGCGATTAAAGCTGAATGATTGATTGACGCCGCCGAGGTTAGGTGTTCCTTAACCGTGCCTTAGCCTTCATTAATCTCGTACCAACCACACATTCGGTCGCATGGCCAGCTTTTAAAGCGCGAAAGTCACGTCATTATTCATCGACGGCCGCTTTTCTCCTTCGTCGAACGGACCAGGCCCCCGAAACGCTTCCCTTTTTCAAGCATCGTTCACCAGCCATGAACACGAAGTCTCTGTTTTTTTGCAACCTAATCTTCATAGCTCGTCCGGCTCAGCTGACGCGCCTGCCGGCAGCGGCGCCTATCCGCTCCCTGCTTCCTTCAAACCCGACCCAACCACGATGAACAGCGCCGAAGCGCTTGTCTTCTCTTTTGACGAGACCTTTCGGCAAATTGAGAAAAACTATTAAAGACGGGTTCAATTAGTCTTTAATAAACGACGGAAGCTCTAACGCCATGCCGTGACAACAAACGGGACAACCAATCAGTCAGCAACCTTGCGCAAGGAAACTGGATAGCGTGGCCAGGCGGCCAAAATGCGGCTCAGAAAGGAAGCTGATACCACTACCGAAAACGTAAACGGCAAAACAACCAAAATAGAAAACCACGGACTCGGGTGTAGCAAAGCTGGGTAGAGCGCGAGGGCAACACCAGGCGGATGATAGGCACGTAGTCGCGGGAGGAGCACAAACGCGACGCTGGCTGCGATTGCGGCAGTTGCAACGCCCGGGCCCAAAAGAACCGTAAATAACGTGCCAATCCCAGCTCCGCACGTTGATCCAAAAATGACAGCGAATGGTTGCGCGACAGATGCTGCGGGAAGGTAGAGAATGATCGTCATCGTTGCCGCAAATGGCGGTATCAGCAAAAGGCCGAAATGCTGGTGATCCAGCCACGCCAATAGCGAAAGCAATGCCCCTGCCCAAAGAATCCCGGGCAGCGGCGAACGATGGGGCGAACCCCATCGCCCGGTTATCGTATCGAGCAAGTCAAGAACGCTCGAAGCCCTCGCGCCCACAGTAGCGGAACCGTTTTGGGTGGGCTCCTCTCTTTCAACCCCAACCCGCAAGTCTTCAATCGCTTCGGCTTCCAGCACCGGATCGTGTCGAGTACCGTTCATGCATCGGCACCATTCGTTTCAGAGGCTGACAGTACCGATCGGACAATTCCTACCTTAAGTAGGACCCCAAGCGTTGCACCTTTGATTGGTCGCAGCAACAGCAGCGCCAATATAGCTGTTAATGGCAGGAAAATTACTAAAAGCATGGTCGATGACATTGTGCTTGTACGTTCAGTGAGCACGGCGCCAGTGACAACGATATGCAAGACGACAACGAGAGTGATATACGGAGGCGCGTCGTCGCACGGCACCCGCCCGAGCGGCGTGTCACACACAGGGCACATTGGCCGAACACGAAGATAACCGTCGAACGCAGGGCTCTTTCCGCAGAACGGGCACCGCATTGCCAAGCCACGACCAAGCGTGGTCAGCCAAGGCAATTTCCGTCGTGAGCACGATTGCGCCGATGAACCTACGGTGCACATTGTCAGCAGAGTCCCTCCCGGGTCTTCATGACTGTCTCATATAACAGCGGCAGGTCACAGGTACCATGCAATCCTGACCATGCACATATACACGTGAAACATATAATGTGGATATACGTGGCGATTTCACAGACGACTAATGAGGCTAATGGCTTGAAAGACACCAAATTCAAATCACGATGCATCATGTACCGGATCTATGGGTCGATGAACCGTCATTACAGTCGTGGTTGCAACGGTTTTACGATACCGAATCATGATAAAATACGACGATTCCATAGATACGACATGGATCTAAATTCGTAAGATAAAAGGAAGATGAAACATCGTTCTCATGATGGCCATCCATCCGAAGATAAACACCCAGCCCATCTGGCACTCGCCGGCATGGCCAACGCTGACCTCAGCAAAACTGAGGCAAAGAATAAACAGTACGGTGATCAACAATATGACGCACGATAAGCCAACTTTCGTTGATTTCTACCTGATACAGTCACGTTCTGGCGTCATACCGATACCCGCCGAATCGACAGTAAGCGCACACGAGCGCGACTGCTTGGCTCTGGTTTCTAAATGCAGATCATCAATTATGTAAAATTTTACCACCTGCCAGGCACAAGAAACCGTAGCTTCGCTTCACACAACGTATATTGATGTTAGTGTAGGTGATTATTGAGACGATCTTTATTTTCACGCGAAGAAAAAATAACAGAGCTCCGAATATACGCAAGAACGCCTCGAGCTCAGCTAAGCCCAGCGTCTCTCGCTGCCAAACCACCTATCGCCGACCAGTCAAGGCCTTCACCGCCGTTAGCTAGCAACCTCAAGAACCGGTCATGCAACAAACTCGCAAGAGGCAAAGGCACCATCAGTGCCTCAGCGGCTGAAAGAGCAAGCCGAATGTCTTTGTGCCCAAGCGGTGCAGCGAATCCTGCAGGTTCAAATTTTTCATAGGCAATCAGCGAGCCGTAGGTCCTGTACACCGGCGCGTCGAAGAGGGTCGACGTCAGAATATTGAGATATTGATCCTTGTCCACGCCCGCCTTGCTAACTAATACCATCGCTTCACCAAGAGCCTCAATGACGGAAGCAATCAGGAAATTGCCGCTTAACTTTACTAGGTTTGCGATCTTTGGTGTTTCCGATACGATAAATACCCTCTGACCTATCGATTTCAAAAGTGCCATTACTTCGTCAATGGCGTCAGGAGCGCCCGCAGCAACGACAGCCAGTCTGGCCGCCGCCGCGGCATCAGGGCGACCAAACACCGGCGCGGCAATGAACCGCTGACCTACCGCAGCGTGATCTGCCGCAAGGCGTTCAGCGAGCTCGACGCTTATTGTGCTTGATGAGATATGGACCGCACCGGCGCGCAATCGCGTCAAAATCCCGGCATCACCATAGGCAACGTCTTCAAGAGCACGGTCATCAGAGAGCATCGTAAAGACTACGTCAGCCCTGCACGCGTCCCCAAAGGTGTCTGCCCGTCGTGCACCAGCACGAACAAGATCCGTATCCTTTCCGGGTGAGCGGTTATATACTGTCAGGCTATGACCAGCTCGCTGCAGATTCGCTGCCATGCCAGATCCCATCCGTCCCAAACCGATAAACCCAATTTCCATCATCTTGTTCCTAATTGACGTTAACTGCGGTCGTGCTGAGTCGCATCAGCGTACAATAACGCCGTGGTCCGCAAGATCTGCTAAACAGCGTCACCCTACCAAACCGGCAAAGCCCTGCTCTTGACGGAACGAGCTGGCGTTCAAGAGCCATGTGGCCTTCGACATCTATAACCATGTCGTGAGATCGCGACCCAAAACTGGACGACAGTACATGCGAAAAGGAGGTCGGGCGCTCGCCGCAGGCAAGTCAGGCCAGTGCCCGAGCCGATATTGCGGCGCGGGTACCGGTTGCACCGAGAATCGGAAGTGTTTGGCAGGCAAAGCAATTTTTTCTTTACATCTCGACCGGAAGAGCCGGGCCAGCACCTGCGCCGGTACTACGGATGGCCGAAGCAATTGCGGCCATATCGTCGTTGCCAAGCTGTAGATCGGCTGCATGAAGCCATCCTTCCACCTGGGCCTTACTACGCGCGCCGACGATAGCTCCGGAGACGCCCGGCCAGGCCAATGTCCAAGCAACGGCAATAGCCGGGACCGTTACTCTGTGATGCCCCGCAACGGCGCGCAGAGCCTCGACCAATCTCAAATTTCGCAAAAGCTTCTGACCGGCGAACTCGTCATTGCGCGAGCGCCAATCGTCCTTTGCCAGCGCCTTTACGCGTTCAACCGAGAAACTTCCAGTCAGGAGTCCGGCCTGCATTGGGCTATAGACAATTACACCAGTTCCGTGCTGATGGCACCATGGCAGTTCATGTTGGGCGGCCTCACGCCGGATCGCCGAGAATGGTGGCTGCAGGGTATCGACGTGGCCTAGGCGTTCGGCCACCTCAAGCTGTACGGCGTCATGATTCGACAGGCCAACGGCCCGCACTTTTCCTTCCGACTTGAGATCAAGCAGCGTCTGCCAATACTCCTCAAGAAGGGTACCATCCTTTGCCGGCCAGTGCATCTGATACAAGTCGAGCCGTTCCACACCAAGGCGTCGCAACGACGCCTCGACTTCACGCCGGATGCTCTGAGGCGCGCCAACCTGTTTCGGCATCGCATGACGATTGGCTTCATCCCAGACCAGCCCACACTTTGTAAACACATAAGGCCGCTCGACCTGCGGAATGTCCGCCAGCGCCCGACAAACCACTTCCTCCGAATGGCCAAGCCCATAAATGGGTGCCGTATCGATCCAGTTCACGCCGCGGGCGACGGCATGATGAATCGCCGCGATCGAGTCCCGGTCATCCTGCCAACCCCAGCCCACCGCCCAATCGCCGCCGCCAATGGCCCATGCGCCGAACCCCACACGAGTAATCTCCATACCGGTACGCCCCAAGGGAATCTTGGGCAGAATTTTGTGTGCGCCCATCGCAATGCCTCCACGTTCAGATCCAAGACATAACGATCATTGCATATCGTTCAAATAGAAAATATAGATACCATTATCCTATAAATTAGATGAATGATTGGTGGATGGAACTCAGACAGCTGCAATATTTTGTCGCGGTCGCCGAAGAGCGACAGTTCACGCGAGCCGCCCGCCGCGTAAATATCGTGCAATCAGCACTATCGACATCGGTCCGGGCGCTCGAAATCGAACTAGGTGCGCCGCTGTTCACCCGCAGCACGCGGCAGGTTAGACTAACCAATGCCGGCGAAGTGCTCCTCGACAGGGCGAAACTCATTCTGGACGAAATTCGCAACGCGCGGTCCGCCGTCGCAGCCGTGCAGGGGCTGAAGCACGGTACACTAAAGATCGGCACCGTGCAGAGCTTGCCAGCATTCCTCGATCTACCATCGCTTCTCGCCCGTTTTCACGAGCATCATCCTGGGATCGAGATTCGCCTTATTCAAGGCAGTGCAACATATCTCGCAAATCAAACACGCACGGGACAAGTTGACGTGGCGTTCTTTCCCATGGGGGCGCCGTTGCTCGATTTGGACACGACGATGATCGCTTGCGACGAAATGGTTATCGCGTGCCGGTCGGGACATCCCATGGACGGGAAACTCGGGGTCACCCTTGAGGCGCTACACGAGTTTCCCTTCGTTGAATTTGAGGCCGGCTGGGGGACACGAAAACTGGTCGACAGCAGATTCAGTGAGGTGAGCTTCAGTCGTCGGATTGCGTTCGAGGTGAACGATCTTGATACCATGCTGAAGCTGGTCAAGCGTGGTCTTGGCATCGCGCTGCTGCCTGAAACGATCGTTGAGACAAACCGGGCCGGGTTGGGGTTGGGGTACATGACACCGCCCGAACTTTGCTGGGAGCTTGTGGTCGCCTATCTGCCGATAGACATCGCCCCAGCATCCGGCGCACGTACCGCGGCAGCTGCATTTCTGGCGCTACTCCACGAAAACCTAGCTGTTTGAAAATAGATTCTCCCATTTTCTCCGCATAGCATGATTTCTCCATGTTAGTGACCATGCATTTGCGCTTCAAATTCCGGTAATTATGGTCCCTAGATGTGATGCGCATCTCGCCGTTAGACTCAAACCATCATTTTTTTTGGCGCGCGACTCAATAGGAGGCCTGCAACTTTGGCGTCTCTCCTTGTCTTAAGATGAATTCTTATTCTACGGAGTTGCTATTCGTCAACAACACTCCTTAGCACTCTTAGCATTTTCTTCATTCCTAACCGGCTCTGCACAGAACGTTAATGCTTTTATGCCTACGTTCTCTGGCACCTGCTATGGACTAGGACTAAGCAGATGATCAGCAACCTGTTAAAGAACTCTGGAACTGTACATCGTACGATTTTACAATACTGAACGACCATCTGCAGCTCCTTATCTTTTGTCATTGATGCAGACAGCAACAATCTTGTTATATGACCCATTCTCCGGAAGCGAAATTGCGCGAGGTTCGTCTCACAAAAAGAACACGAACAAATCAAACAGCAGGAAAAGCCCTCATATCTCTACAATGAGGAAGATCTTTAACGTTTAATGAAAATGACTTTTCTTCACATATATATTTAACTATTTTGGAATTCATAATGAAGAAAGTCGACGCACGGACATTTTAGTATCAAAAAATAATCAAATAGACGAGTCTTTTAATATCGAAAAACGTACATTTTTTAAACCTATTTTCCGAGCTATCGGTTCTAGTTTGCTAATCACCTCGAGATGAGGCCCCTCTCAAACTTCAGAGCCTCGAAGCAGTTCCGGCTCTCCTTTGACGCCCCTCCCGGTTGGAAATGGTTCGCCTTTTACATTGTAATTTCCAACCCTGAATCTTGAAACATTTGTCGATATGCCGGTCGTATCTCTTCCTGAGCTTCTGACTGCGGTGCGGGCGCCCACCGAATGACAAACTCGGTTACGGCGATTGCTATGCGATCATGTGGATGTCGCCACGCCGCTACTCACTTGAGGTACACAGAAGCGACCAAGTATGCCACCGCGAACCCAGCACCCGGGCCAATGAACCAGCCTTGCACGATCATGAATACAGTTCTACTCTCTATGGTTTTCCTCCCGCGCGCCAGCCCCGCGCCAGCCATGGCCCCTACCAATGCTTGGTTCATAGACGTGAAATATCCAAAGATAACAGCGGTTAGAACGACGAGCGCCTGCACCAGCTGCGCCGCAGTCGCCATTATACGGTCTAACCTCACGACCTCGAAAGCAACTCGTTCGAGAAGTGGCCTCCCCCAGGTCACGACGCCGAAAGCAAGGCCCGCACCGCCAATAAATCCCGCCATTAGCGGACCGAACAAACGTGTAGACAGAAACACGGCAGTCGCATTCGAGACGTCGTTGGCTCCCATCGCTACAGACGCAATCGCGCCTGCAGTCACCAAGGCTGATCCGACATGTGATGCGGAGTCTGTAGACCTCATCCAGGGAATGAGATCGAGAATTTTCGTAAACAAGAACCCCAACCCGCACGCAACGAACGGAGCCAGCAGCCAAATAATGGCGAGACGAAGGACCGCGGTCCATTCCACAGTCAAGCCGAGAGGGATAGCTGTGCCGACCAGGGCAAAAACCATGATCTGGATGGTCGAAGTAGGTATCCGTAACCGCGTGAATAGAATCGTGAGCAAGGAAGCAATTCCGATTACTGAAATCGCTGCAGAAACTCGCAGTGGTGTCAGTACGATCCCATGACCGACGTGCAGCAGAACATGGTGGCTCAAGAACGTGGCTCCGAACAACGTCATAACAGCCATTAACGTCAGTGCTGGTCTGAGTTTAATGCTGCCGGCGGCATAAGGCATACCCATGCAAGCTCCCGTATAATGAGCGCCCATGCTCCATGAAAATCCCAGCGCAACCAATAGAAGAACGGCCTTTGCAATCATCACGTTTGCCTCTTTCCATTTCTATATGTTCAAAAAATAAGTCAATTAATATCGAATGACGATAATAAAGAACCCCAAGGATCTCATTTTTTTCATAAGCGAAGCGAGGCTACCGGCGGGTGACTCACGAGCTGCGCCGCCGCGGACAATTGGTCGATCACAAGAAGGGCGCCTCGGGTAATGATTGCTGCCGGACTGGGGATGAAGCATCGGAAACGCTATGCGCGCGCGATCGATAGCAGCAACAATTCCCCGATTTATCCAAACCTTGACCGCAATGTGATCCCGGACTGACCCGACATGATCTGGGTTGCCGACTTCACCTACATTCGGATTACCCATGCTTTCTGCTATCTTGTGGTCATTCTCGATGCCTGTAGCCGCAAGGTCGTCGGATGTGCTTTGTCTCGACGGCTGGGCGTTGGCGGCTTTGCACTCAGCTCTAACAAGCAGAAAACTCCGCCAAGCTGCGTTCACTATACCGATCGTGGATGCCAATATGCCTCCGAGATCTATCAGAGGGCGCTCGACGTTGCTTGGTTACAGGGCTCCACGAGTGCCATTGGCAATCCTTACCACAATGCGCACGCTGAGAGCTTCATGAAGACCCTGAAAGGCGAGGGCGTTGACATCGCGGGCTACGACAACTTCACCGACGTAGCTGAAGGATTGCCGCGGTTCATCGAACAGGTCTACAATTCCAAGCGTCTACACTCGGCTCTTGGCTATCGATCGCCAGAGGAATTCGAAACCCTCTTTGCCCAGCGGGCTGGCTTAGTTTGATGCGGGCTGGTAGTCCAGCCTCAGGGTATCACTCCTCTCCCCGGGTCATGTGTGGAACGGCCCTGGATTCAAGAGCAACTTCGGCCGGAGGCAATTTGGCACAGAAGGCTTCAACCTGCCCGCGCCGGAGCTCACGCCGGAGAGTGACGCGGTCTTGGTCATCGACGCCA
>JAJZBH010000100.1 GCA_021799015.1 Pseudomonadota bacterium | reverse complement strand
CCAGCGCACCTGCTCCAGGTACGCCCAACACGCATCATCATCCGGAAATTGCCCGAGAAACGCCCCGATCGACATAAGAGAACAATACAAGAACATCCCACGAAGGTCAATAGGTCCGGAGAGACCTATCCCATCTCTGCCCGCGCCGTCGCGATCAACGCGATTAACTGCGCGCGGGTGCGCTGCACCGGAAGCGGGCGAATGCGACCCTCCGGGCTCGACCGGCCGGGGCACAAAGCGCCCTCTGGTCCGCGTCAGTGCGGCGCGAGGCGGAGGGATATTCGTCAGGAAGGTCAAACGGTCGCGTAGGGCACCGCGCATGCCGGGCATAACGCGATTGGTAATGCCGCATCTGTTTTGGCCAACGACAGATTTTTGATTCTGTATCTTCTAGCGACACGCAAACGAAAGTCGATAATTCACCCGCATGTCCCAACCGCTTAGCGGGCACTCAAGAGCTAAAAAGAAACTATCGTTCAATTTCTTTGCATTTTTTTTGGTTGTCGATGGATGACATCAGCGCCTGACGGTGACGATCACCGGGGCATGATCTGATGGTTGTGGTTTGTCACGTTCCGACCGGGCAATCGCGACAGATTCAAGGTGTTCGGCAACGCGCGGCGAGAGCAGAGCGTGGTCGATTCTGAGGCCACGATCGTGTTGCCAAGCCGCCCCTTGATAATCCCAAAACGTGTAGAGTGTTTCCGTTGGGTGCAACGCCCGGGCTGCATCAGTCAGGCCCAGCCAGACTAGCGCGCGAAACGCTGCCCGACTTTCGCTCCGCACGAGGGCGTCGTTGGGGCCGAGAACGCCCTCGGCAAGGTCTAGATCCGTAGGACAAACATTAAAGTCGCCAGCGAGCACGACGTCGCGATCATCATCCAGTAACGTCCGCGCATAGCGGCGCATATTTTCCATCCATGCGAGCTTGCGTTGGTATCCAGCGTCACCTCCGGAATTCCCGTTCGGCAGGTAGAGGTTTGCTATCGTTACCCCTCCAAACAGAACTTCCATATAGCGCGCTTCCATGTCTTCTTCCCAGCCGGGCAGCGAACGACGTAAGACGGTGATCGGATCAGGGGAGAGGACCGCGACACCATTGTAAGATTTCTGTCCTACAACTTCCGCGCGGTAACCGATCTCCGAAAAAAAAAGCTTCGGAAACTGGGATTCCTCACATTTGATTTCCTGAAGGAGCACAAGATCAGGACGTTCACGGGCGCAGAACTCCGCAACCTGGGCCGCACGGATACGGATCGAATTAACGTTCCATGTAACAAACTTGATCAAGCGAGATCAATCGACCGAGAACGAAGTACCACAGCCGCACGATGAGTTTGCGTTTGGGTTTTGTACCTCAAAATACGAACCCATAAGCGTATCTTTGTAGTCGAGTTCAGATCCCGCCAGAAGCTCAAGGCTCGATGGATCGATCACAACAAGAGCATCATCAGAACCAGTGACGAGATCATTCTCCTCGATATCTCTGGTGAGATCAAAGCGGTACTGGAATCCTTTGCAGCCACCTGCCAAAACCTCGACCCGAAGGGCTGCGCCTTTCGGCTCGCTTGCTGTGATTTCTGCGATTCGTTTCATGGCGGCAGCACTGACTCGAAAGGGCGCCATTGTCTGACTCATATGAGTAATATAGGCACAACAGAGTTCTGAAACCAGAGCATAACGTCAAACCTTGCCGTGGCAATATTTGTATTTCCGACCTGACCCGCAGGGGCAGGGGGCATTGCGCGGCGTAGCCCTCCATGTTTCGGGGCGATCAGGATCCACAGCTTCTGCGCGATAAGGAGTCGGCGAGCTTGCTGCCGTGCGGTCCGGCATAGATCCTATGGTGGAACCAGCCGGAGCGTCAGCCAGCGCTAATTCACCCCCATAAGCGCTGACCTGCGGGTGCACAGTGACAAGGGTTTCAGGGTCGAACGCATTGGCTTGGGGCGCAGTGTCCGTCCCTAGTTCGATCCGGGAAAGCACGGAACTTACCTGCTCCTTAAGCTCTTCCAGCATTGCCGTGAACAAGGTGAAGGCTTCCCGCTTGTATTCGTTGAGCGGATCGCGCTGGCCGTAAGCTCGCAGGACAATTCCTTGCCGCAGATGATCAAGCGCGAGGAGATGCTCCTTCCAGAGATGATCCAGCGTCTGTAGCAGAATCGATTTTTCTAGAAAGCGCATAAAATCCGGGCCAAAATTGGCAGCTTTCGCGGCCATGTGTGAATCGACTGCGTCGGCGATGCGCTCGCGCAGATGTGTCTCGTCAATGCCTTCCTCTGCGGCCCAATCGACGATCGGCAAATCGAGACCAAAAATCCGGCTGATGTCTTCGGCCAACTCCGCGCTTTCCCACTGCTCGGCATAAGCTTTTTCGGGAATGCGACCCTCGACCACCCTGGCGATCGTGTCAGCACGCATCTCCCCGATAACGTCCGATACATCTTCGGCACGCATAAACTCGCGGCGCTGCGCATAAACTTCCCGCCGCTGATCATTCATTACATTGTCATACTTGAGCAGGTTTTTACGAGTATCGAAGTTCCGAGCCTCAACCTTTTTTTGCGCCTTTTCCAAAGCTTTGTTGATCCAGGGGTGGACGATAGCTTCGCCCTCACGCAAGCCAAGCCGCTCCAGCATCGGCCCCATGCGATCCGAACCAAATATCCGCATGAGATCATCTTCAAGAGACAAAAAGAATCGCGAGGCGCCCGGATCGCCCTGGCGGCCCGAGCGGCCACGCAACTGATTGTCGATCCGCCGACTTTCATGCCGCTCGGTACCAATCACGAATAATCCGCCGGCCTCTTTGACCTCTTTCTCGGATGCTTCGAACACGGCGCGGACCTCCGCGGCGCGCGCGTCCTTCGCTTCCTCCGCTGATCCTTCTAGGGCCGCCTTGAGGCGGAGTTCCAGATTACCGCCGAGTTTGATATCGGTTCCTCGGCCAGCCATGTTAGTGGCGATTGTGACAGCTCCTGGTGCGCCGGCTTCTGCCACGATACTCGCTTCCTGCTCATGAAACCGCGCATTCAGCACATTGTGTGGTACACTGAGCTGCTTGAGTAGATTTGACAGGATCTCCGATTTCTCGATCGACGTGGTGCCGACAAGAACTGGCTGCTTGCGCGTACGACATTCATCAATCAGCTTCGCAACCGCCTGATATTTTTCCTCCGCAGTGCGATACACTTCGTCGTCCTGATCATCACGCAGCACGGATACATTGGTCGGAATCTCGACGACGCCCAGCTTGTAAATCTCGTCAAACTCGTCAGCTTCTGTCATTGCTGTGCCGGTCATACCCGCAAGCTTCGGGTAAAGACGGAAATAGTTTTGGAACGTAATCGTCGCTAGGGTTTGATTTTCCCGCTCGACAGTTACGTGTTCCTTCGCCTCAAGAGCTTGGTGCAGACCATCGGAATAACGGCGACCTTCCATCATCCGGCCGGTGAACTCGTCGATAATGATAACCTGCCCATTCTTGACGATATAATCAACATCTCGGTTGAACAGGGTGTGCGCCCGGAGTGATTGATTGACGTGATGCACAAGAGACACATTGAACACGTCATAAAGATTGCCTTCGGTCAGCAGGCCTGCATCCGCGAGCATATTTTCAACCATTTCCGAGCCTTCCTCGGTCAGGTTGACGGTCTTCATTTTCTCGTCCTTGTCATAGGTCGACGGGTCGGTCGCCAGTTGCTTGATGATTGTATCGACTCTGCTGTAGAGTTCAGTTGGCTCATCCGAAGGCCCCGAGATGATCAGAGGGGTTCGCGCCTCGTCGATCAGAATGGAATCGACTTCATCAACGATTGCGTAGTTGAAATCCCGCTGGACCATATCCGCCAAGGCGTACTTCATGTTATCACGCAGGTAGTCGAAACCGAACTCGTTGTTTGTGCCGTAGGTTATATCAGCTGCATATGCGCCGCGACGCTCCTCGTCCTCGATCCCAGGGACAATGACTCCCACCGATAGACCGAGAAAGCGATAGACTTGGCCCATCCATTCGGCATCACGTCTTGCTAAATAGTCGTTGACAGTCACGACGTGGACGCCCTTGCCTGTGAGGGCGTTCAGATAGACCGGCAACGTCGCGACCAGAGTTTTACCTTCGCCGGTTTTCATCTCAGCGATTTTTCCATCGTGCAGGACCATGCCGCCGATCAACTGGACATCGAAATGGCGTAGCCCAAGCACCCGCCGCGCGGCCTCGCGACAAACAGCGAAAGCTTCGGGAAGAAGGGCGTCAATTTTGGTGCCGCCGGCTAGCTGTGCGCGGAATGACGCCGTCTTGCCTGCAAGTTCGGCGTCCGTAAGGGCTTTTGTAAGAGGCTCGAACGCATTGATGGCCGCCACGCGGCGCTGATACGTCTTCAGGACACGGTCGTTGCTGGTACCTATTATGAGGCGGGCAAGGCGAGCAATCATTTCAGGCGGATTCCAATACATTAGGTGCCCCAGCGAAGCGCAGCGGGCCAGCCAGTCACCTTGATCTGATTTCCGATGAAATAGAAGCCAAGCGGCTACGGGTCAATGAAGAGGGGATTTTATGCATGTCACACACGGTCTTGCGCACGGACAACGCTTAGGCCATGGATGCGGTTGCTTTGAAAAAAGAGGTTCCCATGACGCGTTTCTTCAAACCCGTCGCAGTGACAGCGCTTATGATGCTCCTTTGCGTGGCTGCCGCAGGAATGGCCTTTGCTGATGCAGGCGGGGGAAACACCGCTGCTCCCGCAGCGGTTCCGGAATCATCGCAGGCCGCACAATCTGCCAAGAGCAATCCGGTCGTAGCGACGGTCGATGGTGAGAAGATTTACCTGTCGGATGTTGCCAAGGCTGCCCAGTCTTTGCCGCCGGAGCTCCAGAGTGCGCCTCCACAGGAGTTATATCCTCTTCTGGTCAACCGCTTGGTCGACGAGAAAGCCCTGCTGATTCAGGCACGTAAAACGCATCTCGCTAATCAGAAGAAGGTTGCCGAAGCGATGCGGGAGGCGGCCGACGAAGCACTTGAAGCGGCGTACCTTCGTTCTCAGGTCGAGCCTCAGCTAACGGATGCGGCAATCGAAGAATATTACAAGACTCATTACGTTAAGGCCAAGCAACCAGAGGAAGTCAAAGCTAGCCAGATACTGGTTAAGACAAAGGCCGAGGCAGACTCCATCATCGATCAGCTGAACAAGGGGGCTAAGTTTGCCGATCTTGCAAAAAAATACAGCATTGACCCCGGCGGCAAGCAAGGGGGCGAACTTGGGTGGTTTACCAAGGACGAGATGGTGAAGCCGTTCGCTCAGGCAGCGTTTGCGCTGACACCAGGCACCTACACCCAAAAGCCGGTCAAGTCGCAATTTGGTTGGCATATCATTCTATCTGAGGGAAAGCGCACTAAGCCGGTACCGGCGCTGGCGGACGTCAAGGCGGAAGTCAAACAGAAACTGGCGGAAGAACTGATCACTCAAACCCTTGAAAAAGCGCGAAAATCCGTAACTGTGGTCACTTTCAACCCTGACGGGACGCCCG
This sequence comes from Pseudomonadota bacterium, assembly GCA_021799015.1. Classification (GTDB taxonomy): domain Bacteria; phylum Pseudomonadota; class Alphaproteobacteria; order Acetobacterales; family Acetobacteraceae; genus Acidiphilium. The sequence continues at coordinate 3,361 of JAJZBH010000100.1, read as the reverse complement.
TGAAAACCGGGGAAAGTGATGCCACTCCGTCTTCGGGTGTTGGCAGCAAGCCGGCGCAGTAACAGAGGCTGTCAGTACCAAAATGGCGAGGCCATTGCCGGTTTCTCCCCTTTGGCTTCCGCTGCCGGAGCTTTTGCCCATTGAAGGAGTAATGTTTGCTACGGCTGAGGCAGGCATCCGTTATCACGGTCGTGCCGACGTGATGCTCGCGTCTTTTGTTCCCGGAACAGTGGTCGCTGGTGTTTTTACGCGCAATAAATGCCCGGGCGCCCCAGTTTCCTGGTGCAGGCAAATCTTGTGGCGAGGCAAGGCGCGTGGTCTTCTTGTAAACGCCGGCAACGCCAATGTTTTTAATGGGACCGCTGGTGACGAGGCGGTTCGTCGCAGCGCGGAGGCTGCAGCGCAGGCGCTCGGGTGCGTGCCAGAGGAAATTTACGTCGCATCAACAGGTGTGATTGGCGAACCTTTTCCGGAACACAAGATTACCGCTGTGATGGATGGTTTGTCTCGTCGTCTGACGCGAACCGGGTGGGAGGCGGCAGCCCGGGCGATCATGACCACTGATACCTTTCCAAAAGCGTCGACGCGGCGGGCACAAATTGGCGGGACAAACGTCCAGATTTCAGGCATCGCCAAGGGAAGCGGGATGATCGCGCCGGATATGGGGACTATGCTTGCCTTCATTGTTACCGATGCCGCCGTTTCCCCCGCGGTTCTGCAGTCCATGTTGCGTCGCGGCATTCAGAGCAGTTTTAATAGTATCACTGTCGATTCCGACACTTCAACTTCTGATACGGTATTGCTCTTTGCGACTGGTCAAGCCGGAAATCTGCCGGCGCGTGATACGCGTGCCCTCGTGGATTTCCGTCGCGCATTGTTCGAGGTGATGCATGACCTCGCGCTGATGGTTGTTCGTGACGGGGAAGGTGCGACGAAGCTGATTCGGGTTGACGTCGCTGGGGCGGTGTCATCGCCCTCCGCGCGTCGGGTGGGTCTGGCGATAGCGAATTCGCCTTTAGTGAAAGCCGCAATTGCAGGTGAGGATGCCAACTGGGGGCGAATCGTGATGGCTATCGGTAAGGCTGGAGAGCCGGCGGAGCGAGACCGCGTCTCGATCTCGGTAGGTGGCATCCAGATGGCACGCGATGGCCAGGTCATGCCTGGATATGATGAGCGGCCGGTAATCGCTCATATGCGGGGGCAAGAAATTAAGATTTCAATTAATCTTGGGCTTGGTTCGGGACGGGCCACTGTCTGGGGCTGCGATCTAACGCATGGCTATATCGACATCAACGGCACCTATCGGAGCTGACCCACCGCACATCGTTTTCGTCATACCGAAAACGGTCATCACCGGAAACGCAGCGGCATATGGGTCCGGTACGGTAACTTGATGCTGGTGGCTGGGCGCGATGAGACCTTGAGTTGATGTAACTCCCCCTAGGGGGTGCTAACTGCGCCATTCTGTCGGTGCATCGTGCGCTTGGCTTATGGCGCGCGAACGTTGGCTTCATTGCGAATGATCGCCTTGAACCCTGCTGGCACTTGACGCAAAAGCTCGGCGATTGGGCTTTGGAGTGGATAATGGATTCGCTGAACAAAAACGAAGCTGAGCATATTAGGGAGTCGCTGTCGCGCGGTGCAGCGTTGAAGCGAATCTTGGCTGACGATCCCGCGCCGATCATTGCGGTCGTTGATGCGTGCGAGACGGCGATCAAAGCTGGAAAGAAACTGTTTTTCTGCGGCAATGGCGGTTCTGCTGCAGATGCGCAGCATTTAGCGACTGAACTTCTGATCCGCCTGCGCGGGGACGTTGTTCGGGAAAGTTGGCCTGCCATTGCGCTTACCCTTGATCCAGCCGCTTTGACTGCAGCGGGGAACGATTTTGGGTATGCTGAAGTTTTTGCGCGACCACTGGCCGGTCTAGGAAAGTCTGGGGACGTATTGTTTGGCATTACGACATCAGGCCGCTCTCCATCCGTAATACGTGCGTTGGAGCTTGCTCGGACCATGTCCATCACTACCGTCGGACTGCTTGGGGCGGATGGCGGATCCGCGCGAGCGCTGTGTGACCACGCGCTGATAGTTCCCGACTCCGAGACGGCCCGAATTCAAGAATGCCATATCGCGCTTGGGCACATTGTGCTGGAGCTGCTTGAGGATCGCCTTACGGGGCGCCGATGAAATTTTTGGTTACCGGTGTCGCTGGGTTCATTGGCTATCACGTGGCGGACACGTTGCTGATGAATGGTACAGAGGTAATTGGCGTTGACGACCTTAATTCATATTATGACACGCGGCTTAAGAGTGCTCGCCTTGATCGCCTAAAGACCTACGAAAGGTTTGAGTTCTTGAAACTCGACATTTCGGACCACGCAACGTTACGCGAAGTTGGTGGGGGTGTCCAAGTGATCGTGCATTTGGCCGCACAGGCCGGGGTGCGTCACTCAGTTGAACATCCTTTCTCCTATGCGGCCTCGAATTTGGCCGGACACTTGTCTGTTCTTGAGCTTGCGCGACATCTCCCGGAAGCGAGGCATCTTGTCTACGCCAGTTCTTCTTCCGTGTATGGTGGAGGATCGACCCTTCCTTACAGGGAGGACGCGCGTGCGGACCGCCCGCAGTCCCTGTACGCAGCGACGAAACGGGCTGATGAGATGATGAGTTCAGCATACTCTCACCTCTATGGTCTGCGTCAAACGGGATTGCGGTTTTTTACCGTCTATGGCCCCTGGGGGCGTCCAGATATGGCGTATTTTGGATTTGCTGAAGCTATAATGGCTGGGCGCCCAATATCATTGTACGAGGGCGGATGTCTTAAGCGGGATTTCACCTACATTGATGACATTGTGAGCGGGGTGATAGGCGTGATCGACCATCCGCCGGCCAATGTAGGCGAGCATCGGCTACTCAACGTGGGCAATCACAGGGCGGAGCCGGTGATCAATCTGGTTAAGCTCCTGGAAGCCGAACTCGGGCGGAAGGCAATAATTGTTGAGGCGCCTCGGCCCGCTTCTGATCCTCCCGAGACTTGCGCGGACATCACCGCGCTCGCGGCACTGACGGGCTTTTCGCCAAAGATCAAACTATGCGAGGGGATACCACGATTTGTAGCGTGGTATCGTTCATGGCGTGCAGAGAGGGGTTGACGGGAAAAGGCGTCCGTCATAAAAGAGACACATCGGCGGCGTCTGCTGATGTCGCCCGCGATGCTGAATTTCGACGGGATCAACGGTCCCGTCGTTTTGTTCTTTGAGGGTATGTGAATAGGCTAGGAAGGGATACGTTGGCGGCGTTTGTCTGTTGGCGGGTATATTCTGATGTAGGGTTATGGTAGGCTGTGAGGTTTATTGTGGCTGTA
>JAJZBH010000099.1 GCA_021799015.1 Pseudomonadota bacterium | reverse complement strand
GTAAAGCGCTCCGACAACGCAGAAGGCTTCGAACTTCTGCCTCGTCGATGGGTTGTCGAGAGAACCTTTGCCTGGCTCGGCCGATGCCGCCGTCTCGCCAAGGATGTCAAGGCAACAATCGCCAGTTACCGCTTGGGTACTGCTCGCCCACATCCGACCGCTTACAAGAAAAATCGCGCCGCAGAGGTAGATATACTACCATTCAGAGTCAGGCTCTTAGAATCGCCGGGCGCAAAACTCTCGGGGATTCTTATGCTGCCATGTCTCGAGCAAATCCATTTCCAGCCTCATCGGCAGGTATGCCCAGCCCGATCGACATTGTGCCGCCGCTGTCAAGACACGGGGTAAGGAGAGATGATGCGAAGCAGATTGCCTCCGACTTGAAGATATAACGTGCCATCGACGCGATTATGGGTGCGAGCGGCGGTCGCGCGTTCTGGGTCCTTCGCCGCTGCCCGCCCGGGACAGATGCTGATTTTCCTCGGCAAATGGCGTCAGCCGCTATCGGGCAGTAATGGTGCAGTGTGGTGGGGGCGGGTGAGGGGTTGACGCAACCGGGGCGAATTCTATCCATTATCCGCAAGACAGGAGGAAATCGCGATGAACGCGTACGCCTATCCGTTGCTTATCAAGCAGCTTCTGAAGATGCCAATGGCCCAGGCGAGCAGACGGGAAATCGTCTATCGGGGCGACCAACGTTTTACGTATCCGCAATTTGTGGAACGGGTACAACGTCTGGGTGGTGTGCTCGCAGCGTTTGGAGCGGGAATGGGAAGCAGGATCGCGGTGATGGACTGGGACAGCCATCGTTATCTTGAGGCGTACTTCGCCATACCGATGTCTGGAGCGGTCCTGATGACTGTCAACATACGCCTCAGCCCGGAGCAGATAGCGTACACGATCCGACATTCAGGTGCTGAAATCCTTCTAATTCACAGAGATTTTCTCCCGCTTCTGGAAAAAATTCGCGAGATTCTTCCAACTGTAAGAGCGGCTGTGTTGTTGAGCGATGAGCCGGATCCGAAGATGCCGGAGGGTTTCGCAGGCGAATACGAGGCGCTAATAGCTGGTGCGGCACTGCATCAATTCCCCGATTTTGATGAAAACACTGCGGCAACAACCTTTTATACAACCGGAACAACCGGGATGCCGAAAGGTGTAGTCTTTACTCACCGGCAGATCGTGCTCCACACACTCGGAATCATGTCAACACTCGCAATGGCCGGGTTGAACGCAAGATTTTCACGTGAAGACGTCTATATGCCGCTAACCCCTATGTTTCATGTGCACGCTTGGGGGATACCCTACGCGGCGACGATGATGGGAATGCAACAAGTTTATGTGGGACGCTTTGTGCCTGAGACGGTCCTGAAGCTGTTCGCAGCTGAGCGCGTGACGGTTTCACATTGCGTGCCAGCGATCATGCATATGATTCTAAGTGCGCCTGCAGCGGAAAATCTCGATCTTTCCGGTTGGCACGTGATCATTGGCGGTTCGGCACTATCGCGCAGTTTGTGTGAAGCAGCATTGGCGCGCGGGATCGATATTTTTTCTGCATACGGAATGTCGGAGACAGGTCCGTTAATAACCCTGACACAGTTGCGCGCTGATCTACTTGATGCCGCGTCTGACCGACGTGAGATGGAGATCGGACTACGGCTGTCCGCTGGGATGCCCGCGGCACTGGTCGATCTGCGAATTGTGGATGAACATATGCGAGATATGCCTCGCGACGGAAAGTCGGTTGGTGAGGTAGTCGTACGCGCACCCCACCTTACGCCTTACTATGTCCATGATCCGTTAGCGTCTGACGCGTTATGGCAGGGCGGCTGGATGCATACCGGCGATATCGGTACGGTGGACGAGAACGGTTACTTGCGTATTGTCGATCGCGCAAAAGACGTGATCAAAAGCGGAGGAGAATGGATCTCGTCGGTGGATGTGGAAAGTATTATTATGACGCATCCTTCAGTTTTGGAGGTTGCCGTGGTGGGGGGCGCGGACGAACGTTGGGGCGAGAGGCCGGTCGCGTTTGTCGTTATAAAGCCTGGCGCGGCTCCCGACGAGCAAAAGATTCGTGCCAAAGTCCGGGCTCGCAGTGAAACAGGCCAGATCTCGCGACACGCCGTTCCTGATCGGATCATCTTTGTTGACGCGCTGGACAAAACCTCGGTTGGTAAGGTTGATAAACGCGCACTACGAGCACGCATTGCCGGTATGTCGCTGGTGTAATGACTTTCTTCATAGGTTTTCTGATTGTGGGCTTGACCCCATCGTCAATGCTGGTTTGCCAGGATATTCGTAGTAGAAAACAAACAGCGAAGAAAGGTCAAGGAGGCCCGTGTATCCCGCTTCTTGCAGCTTGTTTCCACTCAGGTTGACACTTATCATGATCGGCCGGCAGCTCTGGAATGGCCAGGAACGCCCGAAAAGGCTCCGATTGATACTCTGGCGTTGCCGGCTTGAGATCAGCCTGATTTTTTTTGCATCGTTATAGCCAAGGGCGATATGGTGCTATGCTAGCATCATCCGGCTGACGGTGTTTCTTCGTATCTGAATCGTAAAAACACCACTTATCTATTGTGTACGCATTGTATGCCGGTACACGAAAAGGAAATGATCGTCATGCGATTCTGAAGAGACGTCAGGGCGCGGCTGCAAGCGTGATGGCCTGAAATCCGGCTGCCCTTGCAGGTCTTGAATTGCGCATAATCCTTGTTATCGGCGCAGGGTCATCAATGCCTTCTTGGCTTAATGGGTTAGGATACGACGCAGCGTTCCACATTATTCATATGTTCCTGTGGCGTCGACGTACGCCAGCGTAAGCATCCGCCATTACGTTTGTAGGACGTTTGCCTTTCGGTTCTTTTATGTGAGACTGGTTGGGCGATGCCTGCGTCGTTTGTGAACCTCCGGGATCGGATCATTTGTGTGTCTTACCCTTTGCGCATATAAATTGTAGAAAGGATCTATGCGGTCGTGTCTCTGACTAATGATGCTTTGATGCCCGCGACAGAATAATGAGTGGACGAACTGCGGACGTGTTGATCCGGAGCGTGGGGCGGATCGGAAGGATCACGCTGAACCGACCAAATGTCCTCAATGCCTTAACCCGTGAAATGGTGGCATCGATCGGGGAGGCGCTCGCAGAGTGGGCGCACGACAAGAACGTGATTGCCGTTCTGATCGACGGTGCCGGCGAGCGCGGGTTATGTGCTGGCGGAGATATCCGATGGCTCTACGAGGTGGGGCGCGCGAAGAGATTCGACGAGGCCGCCAGTTTTTTTGCCAATGAATACCAGATGAATGCGAAGATTGCCGCGTTTCCAAAGCCCCATATTGCGTTAATGGATGGCATCGTCATGGGGGGAGGTATTGGCATTTCTTCTCACGGCAGTCGTCGTATTGTCACGGACCGCGCTGTTCTATCTATGCCGGAAGTTTCCATTGGAATGATTCCGGATGCTGGTGGAACATTCTTGCTAAGCCGCGCCCCAGACGAACTAGGAATACATGCGGCATTGACGGCTATGCGCTTGTCGGCCGCCGACGCAATCGTCCTAAGGTTGGCAGACAAAGTGATCTCGGCGGCTTCTGTGCCGAGCCTTTTCGAGGAGATTGAGCGAGCTGAGGATATCCGCTCGATCGACCATGCGCTCGAGATTTCCGCAGTTGCTCCAGGAAGCAGCTGGCTTGAAGGTGCGCGCAGCTGGATAGCTCGTTGCTACCGTGGCAGCGACATGGAGGCGATCACAGCAGCACTGGAGGCATCGCCAAATCCGGGTGCGTACGCAGCGTTACGGGCGATCCGCAAACAGTCCCCGACTGCTTTAAAGATTACCCTGCGAGCGCTTCGGGAAGCGCGGGCGGATCCCGTACTCCGATCATGCCTCTGCCGTGAATTTCGGCTCGCTATGCGGTGCCTACAGAGTCATGATTTCTTGGAAGGGGTGCGGGCAAAGATTATCGATAAGGATGATCATCCGGTTTGGCAACCAGCGTGCTTAGAGAAAGTAAGCGCAGCTATGGTAGGTCGCTATTTTTCTCCATTTGGCGATCCGCGCTTTGAACTTATCTATTTCGACTAGAGCAGGATCCTGCGCACTGTTGTTAGAAATTGCGAGATCCCCCATCTATGCGGAGCCTTTGGTTTCTTAGCACTATGAAGGAAGGTGGCTATTGCCTACCCTTAGCACTTGGCGCCGGACTGTGTTATACAAATGTCATTCTTGTTTTCGAACAGATCTAAGTCTGATGGCGCTAGGGACCGGCCATCTATCGGACGAGCAGCGGTGAACGTCCCCCGCCAATGGGACTCTTGCTTCGCGCTGCATACGAGTGGTGACGTTTGGGCCCGGAAATTGGAAGCGCGGCATGTGCTCATTCGAACCGCTCGGTGGCCTCTTGCGCAATCCGGCGCTTGCCGGTAATTGCCACAGCAATTCCCGGGCGCGTAGCTCAGCGGGAGAGCACTGCCTTGACATGGCAGGGGTCACAGGTTCAATCCCTGTCGCGCCCACCATCTTTTCAATTACTTATGGGATGATGGTAACAGGCTCGTAAATCATAGCAACCATATAGCTACCAATTTTTACGGAAACTTGTCACTGGATTTTCCGGCAGAGTCGACGAGGCTTGGCGCTGCTGAACGTCCGCTCCCGAGATTGGTTGCCGGGCCGGCTTATGCCTGGGTTGGGCCGATAGGGGACGGGCGGCTTTGGAGTTCCCACTCGGTTGAAACGGACAGAGTAGGATGCAGGGCAGAAGACACTGCGCCCCAGTTGGTGTGCCTGCTCCGGGAGGAATTGAGTAATTTTGAGATAAATATCGAATTTTGAAGCAATATTTGCTTCTTTAGGCGGACAAACCGCAATCCCACATTGACGAATCGGCGAATCGTTGCTAGTTAATCTATATCTGTCCACGTAGGTGGCGGAGTTTCTCGTTATGACTGTCAAGGCCAGGCGCCAACTGGAGCAGTGCGTGGATAGCCATGTAGGTGATTCCCTTAATTGCCGAGGACCGCTTCGCCGACCGTTTCGCCATTGCGCGAGCCGCAATAGCTGCGACGGCAACAGTATACCCGAGTACGTCGAACTGATCTTCAGACTATGCCAACGGCGCGGCGGAGGCGATAACCAGATGAAGCTGGTTGCCTCTGTCCGCTCTCGCTAGTTGGCATCGCATGACCACATGGAAACTGCGGGAATGTGACCTGAAACGGTACCCCCATTTTGACCAGATTCTAAAAGCTGCGGACGCGGAAGCTCTTGTGAAAAACCCTGAGCGCGTTGCAAAAAATCCCTTTTTTCCGTTTGTGCAGTACGTTAAGGCTTGGCAGCCCTTCAGACATCCTCCCAAAGAAACCAAAAAGGAACGACCAGAGAAAGAGGCAAAGAAACGACCTGAGAAAAAAACGCGAAAGATCAGATATGCCGCCAGGCGGGACGCCTACATTTTTGCATATTATCGGCACTTGCTTTCCGAATTGTACGAAGCTGAGCTTGTCCGGCTTGGAATTTCACACTGCCCGATCGCGTACCGACGTATCAGCAGACACAAGGAAGGTGGGAGCGGCAAATGCAACATTCAGTTCGCACACGAAGCCTTTCTTAAAATTCGTGAACTAGGAAATTGCTGTGCCATAGCCGTAGACATCAGCAAATATTTTGAAACGATTGACCATGAACGGCTAAAGACACTTTGGTGTCGATTGCTCTGCATGGACAAGCTTCCACCAGATCACTTCGCTGTATTCAAGAACATCACGAAGTACCGCTACGTTGACAAAATCGGAGTTTACCGGCGCCTAGGCTATTTCGGTCCAAAGAAGACCACAAAGTCTGGAAAAATAATAGATGGATACTTGATTCCATACAACGATGTGCCGCTTCAACTTTGTTCGCTAAGTGATTTTCGAAAAAAGATAGTGGGCGATAAAAACTCTACCTTAATCGAGAAAAACGATGAAAAGTATGGTATCCCACAAGGTGCTCCCATATCGGACCTACTGGCGAATCTCTACCTAATCGACTTCGATGTAGAGATGAACAACCTAGCCACCAAGCTTGGTGGCTCCTATTTACGCTACTCTGACGATATCTTGTTTGTGTTGCCGGTATCTGTAGAACAGGCAAAAGAGATCATGGATAGCCTGCCGGAGTGGATAAAGCAGCACGGTGAAAAGTTGGAGATCAAACCATCAAAAAGTTTCCTTGTTCGCTATACTCAGCAGGGTGATCGGCAAGTAGCAGCGAACCTAGACTCTCGGCGTAAAACAAACGGCCTAGAATATCTCGGATTCCGTTACGATGGCAAAGACGTGTACCTGCGCGATGCCACAGTTTCCAATCTCTATCGCAAGGTTGCATATGCTGCTCGTAGTCAAGCCAGGACAATCGTGAAACTGCATCCGGGTAAAGGATACAATGAGCTGTGCCGGCTTTTCAACTTTGAGGAATTCCACAAAAAATTTGGTCGGGTAGAGGACTTTGAGACAAAATCATCAAAGAAGGACTGGACTTTTTGGACATATGCCCGCCGCGCTTCCGAAGAATTTGGTCCGCTTGGCTTAAGAATAGCCAAGCAAATAAGTCGCATAAAGAAGGTTTCAAAGCATAGGGTGTACACTCAAATAGCCTTCGCGCTCGAACGCAAGGAAAAAGAAGGTATAGATTGAGCAACCCGCACCCATCCTACATTCCTGCCCACGATGGCGGCTTTCGGAATTGGCAACTTGGTCTCGGAACGACCGCCCCGGGCGCGAAACCGTCAGTCCGCCGTCGGCTGGACCGGGCCGGAAGCCGCCGGTCCGGTTTCGCGGGTCCGGTCCGAAAAGCGGTCATAGACGAAGCGACCAACGATCCTAAGTATGGACGTCACGAAACGGGCCCCATCATCCGAGGCGTGACATATAAGCGATGCGTTACGCTTCGCTCCAACCACCCTACTTGCCGCTTGATGCCGGTGACATTGGCCGGGCCCCATAGTAGCGTCCTCTAATCTGACGAGATGACACGAACAAGGAGAGGCATTGGTGGCAAACACGAAATGGGCCCTCACAATTGGCGCTTTTCTTGGGCTGGTGAGTCTGGCTCCGGCGGTCTTTGGTCAGACCGCCATGCAGTCAGGCGCTCTAAGCATTTCCAGTCAGGACATCCCGTACGGCGGCGACGCAGGCACATATGAGCAAATTTATACGGTCAAAACGCCATACGGGAAGCTCAAAGTCTATACTAATCTTGACAATGGCAAAATAACTTACGTGCCGCTATCTAGTGATCACAGCGAACATGTTCTGCTGTTTTCGAAAGCGACCGATCAGCCAGCACCAGCGTCATTCTATGGGCAAGATATAACCAAGGCCTCGGAAACGGCGAGCATATTCAAGGATGGCAGCTCGTATTTCCTGCCTATCCAGGCAAACCCTGGCGGCAACTGCAATCCCGGTAGCGACGTGTACATCGTCAAATGGACACCTCGTGGCCCACCAGTCATTAGCCCATTGGCATCTCTCGACGGTGAGGACTGCATAGAGGCGGATTACGTTCGTGCGACAAATTCTAGCCTTAATATTTCAATCCTCAGTAGAAACGACCTAAAAATAGAGAATTGGCGATATGACGGAGCGGCAAACAGCATAACCCGTATGAGTTCAACCATTTATCATAGCCCTGCAGGTTTTATTCCGCTTATTTCTCGTGAGATACCTGTCGTCAAAAGTGTCACCACGCGATATGGTACGCTGACGCTCAATCCGAATGTAGGGATAACGCTAAATGGCGCCGTTCAGAATTTCCATGGAAATCCGGGCATCGATTACCAAGGTTTTGCGTCAAAGGTTTTTCACGATGGGAGCAAGGATATAGTTGTTGCGTTAACCGAGCCTGATGATGCAACAGGTTTGGTATTTCAAATTCTGACAATCACTTCCAAAAATATCAATATCTCCAAGTATTTTGGCTCTGGGTTCAGTTATCTCAGCTATCATGTCGATGGTGGGAACACATTATTTGACGTTGGTGAATATACCTCCGATGCACCCGGATTCTCAGATCAGCACTTCCAGCTATCTAATGGTAGTTTGACTGGCCTGGATGTACACGCCCGTATAGTGCCATCAACTTACCTACCGGCTGACATAGGTGTTGTATCCGGCGCGTGGTATGTCCTCACGAACACTGATGAATGCGTCGTGGCACCATATAGCCCTGCGGACCTGATCGATCACGACAGGACAAACGCACTCATGGATGATGTTCAAATTTTGCTTTCCGACGCTCAAGGGACACCTGTCATTGTCAGAGTTGGTGAGCCTGAATCTGGCGGGCTTGAAGAAGACACATTGTTCTTCCGTGGTGATAGTTATTGCGTCCAGTACAAGGCCGCACAGGACAGCCAGATCAACCAGCTTAAATAAATCCTTATAGCCCTGGAGGGCGCCGATACGAATATTTTTATTGCTATACTTACAGTGGTTATCGGTGCCTTATTAAATGCTGAGCTAAATCGGGGAGAGATAATAGATTAAGAAAAGAGAGTTCGGCAGCAGTTGCTGCCGCTCTATATGGAGAGATCGTATTACTTCATCAAGAAGCGGCGCCTCTTGCGAGTGTGGTTGCCAAGATTTATTTGGACAGTGGCATGCAGTCCCAACCTGTACTTAAATTCGATGCCCATTTTCTCGAGGCCCACAAACTATCCGAGCCGATCCTCTACAAAGCACTTGCGCCGACGATTGGCATATTGAACGCCGATCTGGTTATTGTCGTCACAGAGTTTCATAAGAATTTTCATGAAGCCAAAATGGCTTTACCTCTTCTGGTGGACAATGAGGGTAGAAAATATAGCTATAGTCCCACCATAGTTTTACGACCGGCCACACGGTAATCCCCCCGTTTTTAACGGGGTGTGTGTGTAGAATTCACGCGGCGCGTTTCAGTTTCTGGGCGGGCGTGATGCCGCCTATCGCCATATTGGGTCGCTCTTTGTTATAAGTCCAGAGCCATTT
>JAJZBH010000098.1 GCA_021799015.1 Pseudomonadota bacterium | reverse complement strand
CACCTACGACGACATCCTCGCTGCCTGCCGCGACGCTTGGAACAAGCTCATGCAGGCACCGGAAAGCATCGCGTCACTCACGCAGCGCGATTGGATCAAAACGGTCACCGGATGAGCAGCCTGGTATTACAAGTTGCTGATACAACGCGCTTCCGTGGGACCAACCCGCGGCGCCGATCTACACCGAGTACCACCCTTTGCCTTTAAAGGCGTAGATTTTCGGATGGAAAGTCTCGCTGGAATTGCTGAGATACAGCTCAAGCTTATCATCCTTGCTCAACGTCCAGAGCTCGCGGAGCAGGGCGGGCTTGGTCAAATAAAAGTCCAGGCCGATCGCGAACCTGGCGGTCAACCCCCGGTCCAGCGCCTTCTTCAGTTCCGTCATCATTCCCTTGCGTGCCGAAGTCTTTGCAAAGGCAACCAGACATTCCAAGTGCGTGGCCCGTTTCAGCAGCTTCGTCACCGCTCGCGCGTGATCTTGGTCCTTCTCGTTCAACAGCAGTTGGACAGCTTTCTCACTCTTCATTCGTTTCCTCGTTGTCGCTTACGACTTTGCAGATGATAGCCTGAACCCCGGCGGCTTCTCCTTTGCGCGCTGCATGAGCCGACTGGGGGGAGATCGAATCATCCGCACGGGGCTAAGTTATGGGCCAAGATTCGTGAAGCTAAAATCGTCCTTGTGAACGGCCGCGATTTGTTTCTGGTTTTTCTTTCCCGTTCCAGAATTCATTTTTTGATAAAACTCCTGAATTCTCTGAAATGGTGGATTTGGCGAAAAGTCGTGATTGTAATCTGTAATTACCCGACCGATGCACTGAATTGTACGCCATGGGGGGATACTAAAGGACTTCCGAAAGATAAGTGGGCTTATAACTCTTGGTGGGACGGTCGAAGGCGATCTTGAGGTCCCGATCGTCGGGTACGGTATTCGAATTCGGCTCTCCAGGCCCCATAGAAAGATACCACTGTGGAATTTTTTTGCCGGTCTCGGTGCCGGTTACGGGATTCGTGAAGACTATCGCCTTTATAGTGCTCTTAATCCCAACCTCCAGAGCGTCCATCGAGCGGAGCGGCGTACGAATTTACTGAGGGCGCTTTCCGTCTCAGTCTGTGAATCGGCATCAACCTGAGACCCCGCCGCACAAGCATCGTAAGCGATAGAGGCAGAAGGGAATTTTGTCTTGCCAGCGGGGTCGCAATCGGCGCCGATCGGGACCCCGCTCCGAACAATATTTTCGATGATCAATCAATGCGATGCAGGGACTGTGGGCGGGGTTCAACTTCGGCGCCGCTCACAGCTTGGGACTGAAAAAGGCGGGACACTTCTCAGTTTTTTTGTAGACTCAGCGAATCTTCGAGATCTCGAAATTCACTTTGAAAATTCAATAAAAACGCTTGAAGCCCACCGGCTGCGGCATCCGTGAGCGGCATTTCAGTGGATAGATCCATTACCGGCAGTCGTGCGGCAGCCTATTGATCGACGTTGAAAACAGCGTCGTTGCCGTGATGAAAGTTCAGCGGCAGGTCACGGCGGGAGAAAGCGTTCGAGGTTGAGGCCTACGAAGTCAATGAAATCAATAGCTTCCAGTGCCCAGTTTTGTCGCATTTGGGACGCCAATCTTTTCAATACCTTACGATCCATCATCGGTCTAGATGCCCAAGGCTTATCTAATTTACAATCTTGGACGCTGGTACCCATCGCTCAACATCGGCGTGTCAAAATGACAAAAGAAAAAGTCCTGGATCGCTCCAGGAGCATTTAGGTTGAAAGGATCATCGCCTAGGGTAATCGAACTAGCTCCACCTCGCCATTCCGTAAAATTCACTCACGTTCTCGTTATTTCGAGATCAAACAGTTAGCTGTTGTATCTCCCGGCGACAAGCTGGTCAGGTATAGGAGCTATACCTGACTGCTGACCGTTAAAGATATAGTGCGCTAGCAGACGATGCCCGCGCCATGGCGTGTGCTTAGGGAATTTTGGCCTCAGCAATTCGAGGCGAGGCGCGCGGGCCGCCGCTAACGAATTCCCGCTCTGGATGAAGGAGAATGCCCGAGCGATAATCGGCAAATCCTGATGGCAACAACCTGCGTGATTAAATAAGCTAGCCCACCCAGACCCGTCTTTCCCTTACCTGAATATCGAGCCCTTATGGCGTATCACGGACGAAAGCCTTAGCGATCGTCCGATAAAAGGAAACCTCGGATTGCTCCGAGGTCTCCCAGAACGGTGACTATTATAAATGCAACCTGCTTGGGGAAGTCAGGTCATGGCCTCTCTATAGCAAATAAACGAACACTCAGATATCACACTCTCGTGCGCTCACGTCTTTGTGCTTCGTGAATCGGCTCAGTGGTGTATGAAAATAATGGTGCAAAAAATGCCCCGGATTTCGCCGGGGTTGTGAGTTTTTGTCGGTCACATTGTAGGAACAGTCGATGAGGCTATAGCCTGCCGGATGTTCCGTGTGCGTGATAATTTGATGTCGCTCCGTCCCATCGTCTGCGCGTCCGGAAACGCGTAGCCATGGCGTCCCAGCACAGTCAGAAGAACCACACCCGGACGAATGGCTGCGTGGTGTTTGGGGGAGATCAGGGTAGTCTGGCGAGAATGTTGAGGGGCCGTTTGAGATTGCAGGCGATGGCGGTGAAGTGAACCTGGGCGGTAGCTTTGGCGAGGCCGCGCCATCGCATGCGGCGGAGCCCGTAACTTCGCGTCCACGTACCGAAGATCTTTTCAATCCGGCCGCGGCTGCGATGGATCGGCTGGTTCCAGGCCTGGAGGCGCGTCAGCGTCTCCTGTTCGTCGTCCCCCCACAAGCCCGTCACCACCACGCGGGGCCTGCCGCCCCCGGACCGGACCGCCGTGGAGACGTGGGTACCGCGACAGGCGCTGTCGGCAAAGACATCAAGGCTCATCCGGGATTACAGCATCACCGGCAGGGCCGCCATTGACGTTCGCCGGTGGGGCACCGAGATCTTCTCCACCAGCGCTTGGTGGCGTCGCGTCGGCACCGGCCCCTGCGCCTGTTAACCGTGGGCCGCAGGCCCCGCGCCCCTGGGCTTGATTCAGCGGCCGTCGCCACCATCCTTGCTGGCCGAGGCGATGATCGTCGCATCGACCAGCCCGCCGGTCCTCACGATGATCGCTTTCTCCCTGAGCGGCGCGGTGATTGCCTCAAACAGGCCCCCGTTGAGCCCGCGTGCCAGCAGCCGCCAAAACCGCACGAGGGCCGTCCGCCCGAGCGCCGCCTCATGACCGGCAAAGCCGCAGAACCGCCGGAACAGGGCAGGTCATCAAGCGCTTCGGCAAGCTTTACATCAGACAAGCCATACCACATCGCCAGCAGCAGGACCTTGAACATCGCAGGAGGCGGCCAAGCAGCCTCGCCCTTCGCCCCCGGGCAGAGCGACGCAAGCAACCTCCCAGTCGGTTCCCAGCTGATCAACCCGGACAGCGCATCCAGCGAAGACGCGCCTAACGATAGCTCCATAATAACACGCCGCTCCGGCCAATACGACGTTGCGCCACCACTGCTCCCCATCTCCGAATATCAACTGGGAATCAGCAATTCACCCCACCGTCTACAACCCACCCGCACACAGCCCTCCTCCTAGCGGTTATACGCTCTGCGAGGGGTAACGCTTCGCATTCCAACAGACGAGGGTAATCCCGATGGAATAACAAGTTAGACGCTTCTCTGAACAAGCGTTTTCCAGATGTTTGTGATTCGGTTGTGATTCCGGGTCTCAGAGTCTAACACCCATCGACAACAATACTCAGCTCTCCCTGGGTCAGCCTCAATGCAAATCAACACCTGCGGCGATCGCCAGAAGCTCCTTCGATGGCGGGCCGTAACTCACGAGCCTTGCGTCCAAGTTGAAGGTCATCATTAACTTCAGGGCTCGCTTCAAGGCCGCATAAATCCAGCTGTCAGGATTGCCGAATGCGCCTCCGCCAAGAAGCGTGAGGAAGACAACTTTCGATGCCCCGCGTTGCGCGTTCACAACCGCAGCCCACAAGGTAGCCTCGTAAGCCGCCTCGAGAACAAGCGATGCAAACAACTCCCAACGCGGATGCGGCACCTGGGTGTATGCGACCGGAAGCGCCGAGCAGAAAGCCTGAGAAACTCTCGGTCGGTCCGGTCCTGCGGCTTCCGTGACCTCCACATCGCGATGGAGCCCAATACACAATTTTCCACGCAGAACGTCAATTTGATCCGATCCGAGCGTTCGGAGATGGCGTGTGATCGCCTCGAGTCCCGTCCCGTTACATAAGGCGTACCCGTTCTTCATTGTCCATAAATCGCTAACAGCCAGTTGTGTCCCGTTGCTCAAGGCAACACCGAGATCCGCAAGCCCGTTAAGTTGCCTGGTTGCCGTCTGGCCCTCGGACCCCCCGATCGGAGCGAAATAATTTCGGTAAATGGTCGCGGCGCCAGCGGCGATGGCACACGCCGGACCTTGGGTATGATCGTCTTGATAGCAAGTTACTCCACATTCCGGTGTCACATGGGGCGACGCCATCTCAAGGAGATTGAATTGCGATGCGACCTGGAACAGCGCCCCAGCATTTTCGGGAGACCGGTGCATGCGCCGTACATCCCCTGTGACCACGCTAATCCTCATCCGGCCAGGCAGGGAACCTCCCGATTCAGCTTTTTTCCGGAGAGCCTGAAGCGAAATCAATTCAAGCTCGCCGGTTTCATAACTCGCACTGTTGACTCGAGAGCGCAGTCTTCCGGTCGAGGCTTCAAGCAGGCAACGGGTTTCCTCGTAGCCGGCTTCTCGAAACCCGGTGAGCTTTTCGAACCAATCCATCGTCCACTCCGTATCTCAGCTCATTGTCTGGCCAAGACCCAGAAGGTACCGCTCTTGCTCAACCGTTTCTATTGCGCCCCGTCGGGCTGCGCGCACGTCCCTGATTGCGATCGGTGGCTCCGTACCAAGCTCGATGAGAAGCCTCGCGGCAATCATACCGGCCCGCCCGAGCCCACCACGACAGTGGATAACGACATTACGGCCGTTACGCAGCAGTGCACAGATCTCATTTCCATCAACGCCCCATTGCCGCTCAAAGCCTTCGTCTGGCGTCGATACGTCGGGGATTGGGACGTGAAACCAACGCATTTCCCTACGGCGCACTTCGTCCCCCAGACGTTCGACCCGAAGAAGGGCGAGCTCCCTTTGCTCGAGCAAAGTAACAACGGCTGCTGCCTCCCATTTTTGGATGGCATCGAGGTCCAGATTCAGATCACGATCCCAATAACCACTCATGGCATCGGGGTCGTATTTGCCTGGGCAGAAAGTAATGCCAACTCGCCCAAGGGTGGGACCTGCCGATATGGAAGCGATCTGTAGCGGATCCGTAAGCGAGGTTCTCTTCATCTGCAATCCTCGGTGTCACTGCGGTTTTTTCCGATCAGGGTCTCATGGCGGCGTTATTCCCGTCAACCAGCCCGCTCCGCTCCTTCAACGCCACGGCCCTCGCATCTGGAGTAATGCGATTACCAAAACATGGGGTTAATCGAGGTGCCCAGCTGTGGCAGCCGGATGAAACCGGGTCAGTGACCCGGTAGCAGTCGAAGACACTCCAATTGTGGCGGGCACACTCGATGGTAGCTGGCGCCCACCGTTTGGAGGATGCCGATGCTGCCGCTTACGTGGACAGGTTCTGGCGCCGCAGGCGCACGAAAGTCCCCGAAGAACGCACTCGCAACTCACGAGCGTTGGCCATGGGGATTTAGGGTTTTTCGGGGAACCTGGTGGCGCTGGCGTAGAACCGGATGGTGGTTTCGGAGCTCGGGTTCTGGCCTATGTCCATGTGTTTTTTGCCGCAAGCCGCGCTTGTCGTTGGTGGAGTTATGGTGGGGTGAGTGACAGTCGTCGGTTGGGAACAAGCGTAGAACACCTTCGACACGAGCAGCGGCGTAGCCCGTGGTGATATCGGCTGGGCGTTGGCTTTGCGCAAGCCGTGCCGGGTCATGATACCCATCCCCCAGCTGGTTGGAAGTCAACAGGTCGCCGATTCCGGGATGAACGGCAACGTCATCCACAAGGCTGCCGTTCTGTGAAGAGCAAATCGACACTTTCGGAGACGACTTTTGGAGCTATGCGATGCATAAAGACTCTGCAGTCCGACAATTCCAGGTGCGAACTCCGGTCTGATTTCCCATGCGAGACATTTTGGGCAAAAGCCGACCGATGAAGGAAGGCCTGTCATGCCCTTCCTCGCCGGATGATTCGGCCAGCCTCGGTTCGACGGTATGCGTCAGCGCCGATAAAGTCGTGGCATCCCGTCGCCAGGCAGGATCAGGATAATTATCGTGCCTCTTTACGGCTTGTCTTTTGAGGCTTTGCCCATAGGAAGAATGAATCCGTGCCCAGATTTCGTGACGTCTTTGATTCCCAGTTTCCTCAATAATTCCAGTGTAACCGGCTTTCGTGTCGTCGCGCTGGCCTCGGTCTGATCCGTTCTGCTGCTCGGTTCCGAGGAGTTCCCCGTATCCGGATTCGATGGTGACTTCTGAGCCATAGCATTCTACCCCTTTTGGTTACGGCATGCGCCGTGTCTTCATCGTCGCACAGATATTGTATATACTATTGCACCGTTTTCTCCATGATGCGCGACCCGGAAAGCAGACACGAACAGGCGTGACCATGCAGCGGAGGGCTATGCACCGAAGCACTTCTCGGGCGGCACGGCGTTAACGCACACGCTGATGGTGCTAAGCTGAAAGCTCGGAGCAGGCCGAGACTTGACCAGGATCAATGCTGATCAATCGCGCTGTCTGGCACAAGACAGAAGTCCGGGTAGAGCGATGCGTCGAATCTCCGCGGCCGCAAAAGACCATACCGCGGCGACAATGGTGCGTCATTCTGAACCGGACGGTGTCTGCCGGGCCAAAACCTCCATCCGCAAAGGAGCGCCGCATGAGCCTCACTGAAATCAGAATTCAGGACCTAGTCTCGGCCTCAGGCCGGTCATTTCGCCTACACACCGCGAAGGGCATCACTATCGCCGTCATGATAAGCCTCACGGCCTGCACGAACCCGTATGAGCCTGGCCAGCGCGCCGTAGGGGGCGCGGCGATCGGTGCAGGCACTGGGGCTGTGATTGGCGCGCTCGCTGGCGGTGGGCGCGGCGCGGCGATCGGCGCGCTGGCAGGTGGCGCACTTGGTGCAGCGGCTGGTGTCGCCACCACACCACCATCACCGCCGGCAGGTTACTACCCGGATATGGTCTGGCTTCCTTCTCCAGGAGTCTACGTCGCTCTCGGCTATACTTATCCTCTCTTTTTTTACAGCGGGTTCTATTACTATCTCTATGGTGGTCACTGGTTTTCTGGCCCGCACTACAACGGACCATGGCGGCTTCATGCCGCCCCGCCTCCACCGCTCCGCCGGTTCCGCGAGCAGTATTGGCCTGAGTACCAGAGCCGTGCCCGCAACTATTACCGCGGCAACCCGAACTGGAAGCATTTTCGGCCACGCTGAGGGATCTGGCAATCCGGTTCCGCTGGGGCAACGCCGGGTTTCATAGCAATTGCCGCTAATCTTGGCGGAGTGAGGTGGCTGACATGCCGCGCCAGGAAAAATGCAAATGCCGCGCAGCGGGGTACGCACATGGGACGTGGCTAAGATCGATGTACTTACCGGTTTCAGGGTCTCTAAATGACGTTCGCAAGGAAAGATCCGTGCGTGGCGCTTCGCCTCATACGGCATCATCCTCCGCAATGCGCAAGCAGGAATGGATCCGGGTGGGACGGATTAGGATGCTCTCCGATCCCACGCTGCTGTTCGGACCTGGCTTAGCGCGCTCGCTCTCGACGCTTCCTGACTGGAGCTACAGTCCAGCAGAGCACCACCATGCTAGGCACGAAGCCCAGTTGTGCTGTCCCTGTAACAGTGCAGGCGTTCTCTTTCCCGTTACCCCAGATGCCAAGGCTCGCTTCATAGCATTCTGGCAGTTTTACCCCCTCGGTCATCTCGACATCGAGACTGGAAGCTGTACAAATCGTGCTAAACTTTAATGCCAAGCAAAACGCTGATCGCAAAGTCGAACGCCTCCTGTTCGCTACCCGCGCACTCGCTAGGGCCTCTCACAGTGCTAGGGCCTCATGAGCCCTGCGCCATATACCGGCTTACTTGGCACCCGGCACAAAATGATTGGCTAGATCGAGGTGTCGGAGGCACGCTTGAGTGTCTAGCAACGCCCCAAACTCATGATGTTCTGTCTTTGTCTCGCCACAGGGTATGAGTTACGCGGGGCAACCGTCTTTGATCGCCACTCAACCCCGCGGCTGGCGTTGCCCAACCTGCTCAGCCGGGTAGTATGAGGCTCGATCAGCCGCTGAACCTGCTGCGGCCCAGTTATGCTGATCATTGCCGGTTTATGCTCGAATTTCATTCACTCACGCCGGCTATTGGTGCCACGAATCGATTGAAATCCCAGTTCCGCGATGCCCACGCGTCCTAAAGAGCCGCGCATGCCAGCTACGACCGACCAGATGGCACCGCGCGACCAGTTCCTTCCAGCTGCGTGCCCATATCGCCACCGTGAACAGCGCGCGCCTGGCCAGTAGTGCGGTCGCGACTTCTGCGCCGCTGCCTGATCGATTCTTCCACATTTCGGGCAGGCCGGGCTGTCCGGCCAGCGAATCGCTTCCGGATGCGCCCAGCAGGCGTCATCGTCACGGAAGCGGGAAAGGTAGGACATCAGTGACTTACACGAATGCTTAGCGCACTGCATACGAAAGTTGATAGGTCCAGCTCCCTTTAAGCCGAATCATGCCGGCACCTGAGACTCGGTGCAAGGTGGTATCTAGAAGACCTAATGGGTATCACAGGGTGTGGACCGTATTGCCGGCATCCAAGCCGCCCACGACAGGTTCTCATGGACATGTGTGGACGCCCCCGTTGGCGCAAGAAGAATCTTTTCGAAGAGCACGGAGCGTGGTCGGGTGCTGACATGTGTCCGGCCTCTGTTGCGGCTGTCACATGCCGCCGGCCCGTATGGGA
>JAJZBH010000097.1 GCA_021799015.1 Pseudomonadota bacterium | reverse complement strand
ATCCGGAGTACCGCCACAACTTCCGTTTTGGCGCCGTGACATTGCAGCCCGGCATGACAGTCGCGGACATCGCGACGGCCTTGAAAGGCGTGGTGACCGATGCAGCGGGAGTGTGACCGTCGCCATGGTGGACGTGCTGACGCCTGCGCAGCGGCAACTGAACATGAGCCGCATCCGCGGCAAGGACACGAAGCCCGAAATGGCGCTGCGGCGCGGCCTGCACGCACTCGGCTTCAGATTCCGTCTGCACCGCAAGGACCTGCCAGGGCGGCCCGATCTCGTGTTTCCTTCCCGACGGGCCGTCATCTTCGTGCACGGGTGCTTCTGGCACGGGCACGGCTGCCCGATGTGCAAAATGCCGGCGACGCGGCCGGAATTCTGGCGGGCGAAGATCGACGGCAATCACGAGCGCGATCTGAAGGCGGTCAGGGCACTGACCGCTGCCGGCTGGCGGGTGCTGATGGTTTGGGAGTGCGCGCTGCGCGGGCCGGGACGACTTCAGGAGGCCGAGGTTCTGTCCCGCTGCTCAGGGTTCCTGCGGACGGACAGGACGCTCTGGGGTGAGATAGCTGGCGAGCTCAGAGCGAGCACTGCATAGGAACGGGCCAGAATCGCATTTCCAGGCGGCATTCCGCATTAGACCTCCTCACACTTGCATATTCTGCCGCGCTATGGCATACTACCCTCTGTGATTCGCATGGGGCGAGGTTTTCGCGCATAAAATGGAGCATTTTGACATTATCCTGGCGCTGGCGCGCATCGCCATGGACGCCGAAGGCCCCCGCGCAGCTCAGCAGATTGAGCGCCTCCGCGACGCGCTGGGCAGGTCCGACGAAGATCAGGCTGCCAAACTGGGGCGGCTGCTATCCCGGGCGAGCCGCCGGCAGACCATGGCGCCTATGGCGATGGAAGAAATGAGGGCGACTGCGGCAGCGGCGCGCCGGCAATTGCCTGGCGAGACACTTTCGCCATCGACCCCATTACCCACGGACCGTGAAACCGGAACGCCGCTCGCTCGGATCACCTTTCCCGCTCCAAGGGCGGTCGAGAGCCCGATCTTGAATGCGCCATTGGCGTCAGCCATTGAGGATTTGCTGGAAGAGTGGAAGCGCAGCGAGGAACTGGCACGCCTCGGGGCACGGCCCCACATGCGTTGCCTTATCTACGGTCCGCCAGGCGTCGGAAAAACGAAGCTGGCGCGCTACCTCGCGCAGCAGCTTGGTCTGCCTTGCGTGGAAGCGCGGCTTGATGGGTTAGTGTCTTCATTCCTCGGCACGACAGCCCGCAACATCGGCGCGCTCTTCGAATTTGCCAGCCGTTACAGGTGCGTCCTTTTTCTTGATGAATTCGATGCGGTCGCCAAGGCGCGCGACGACGCGCAGGAAATTGGCGAGATCAAACGGGTGGTCAACACGCTTCTCCAATCTCTGGATGCCCGCAATGGCCTGGGCATCACCCTTGCAGCCACCAACCACGAACACCTGCTCGACGCCGCGGTGTGGCGTCGCTTCGACTCACGCATTCAGATGCCAAAGCCGGATGCCGACGCCCGGGAAAAGCTGTTAAGGCATTTTTTGACGCCCATTCGCATTGGGGCCGGCGAAATGCGCTTTCTGGTCTGGGCGACCGAAGACATGAGTGGCGCCGACATCGAAATGCTCGTTGAGTCTGGCAAGCGCTTTCTTGTCCTGCACGGTCCCGCAGAACCAGAACACGATGACAGCCAGCGACGCGCCGGTCTATCCCGCGGCAGTCCGCGCGGCCCGCTTATCCTCTCCGCCCTGCGCCGGCAGGCCGCGCTGAACAGTCGTCTGTTCGGACCGGAACGTGCCGAGCTTCTGACGGGCGGCAGCGACGCGCTCGATCACGCGATGCATAAGGCAGGTCTGACACAAGCCGATCGCGGCACTGTGCTGGGCCTGTCCCAGAGCGCGATGTCTCGTCGTGGGAAGCGCGGAAGCTCCGTGCCGGACGCGAAGGAGGCGGCGTCCAATGTCTGATCAACTGCCCGACCTCCGACCAATCCAGGTTTTCCTCGACACGAGGCGATTCATCGATCTTGAGGAGCCACAGCCATTCGGCGGGGGATCGAAGGATTTCTTCAAGGACAATGATCGCGGCTTTCGCGAGCATAAGATACGACTGAGAGGACGGATCGATGGAGTCGCCCAAAGCCTGCGGCGGCAGCGGCAGCCTGCTGGCTTCCTGAAGGTCCGGCAGCGGGAGGAGGCGTTGGCAAAGAGCCATCGGCCCCTGGGGCATCTGTTCAGTCCCGGTAACCGCTTTGCGCTCGTCGGAGCTGACGGCGTCGGCGAGCTCTTGTTTCAGGCCACGCCGGCAGCGCTCGATCGCCTCGCCAAAATCATTGAGGAAAAGGCGGAAGAGACGCCGCGCCTCGTCCAAAACCGACGCACGGGCGCACTTGAACCCCGTGCCTCAGGTTACCGCAGCGAGCTCGGTGGCATTGACGATATCCGCCTGCACGAAACACCTGACCGACTGGCTTTTTCAGCCGAGGAGGCGGTGCGCTGGATGGCGCAGCCGAACGTGATCGGCGGCTACATCGTTGAACTCTTCCGCCCCAATCGCGGCGCAGGATTCGATGCGGTTGATCAGCTCATCGCTCAGTTGCAACAAGGGCTGCAAGGTCTAAGCGGTGGGATGTTGGTGCGACCGCTCCTCCCCTCAGTACCAACCGCACGGTTTGGTGAGCCCAGTCTCGCGTTGTCGGTCCAGTTGACCGCAGATCCTTCACGGCGACTTATCGATCTTCCTTTTCTCCCGGATGGCCGATCGGCTGAAATGGCCGAAGCATCCTTGCCGGTCGAGATGCGCGGACAGCGCGCCGATCTGACGGTTTCTCGCCATAGCGAACTGCTCGCCTTCCTGAGTGAGCAAGCCCTCGTCCGTTCGATTGAACTGCCGCCGGTCCTTGAGACGGCACCGATGTATGGGGACGGCCAACCGACGGCCGCCAGCGTGCCCGCGCCAGCCTCCGGTGTTGATTACCCGGTCGTGGCGATTGTCGATGGTGGCGTCGCCGATAACGCGCCATTGGCTGGTTGGAAAATCGGCGATGCTGGCCTGGTTCCTCCGGGCGATCGTGACGAAAGCCATGGCACCTTTATCGCGGGCCTGGTCAGCGCTGGCAGCACCATGAATCCTCACTTAAGCGGCGATATCGAGGCCGGCGGATGCAAGTTCTATGACATCGACCTGTTTCCACGGCGCGACCTTCGTAGCAGCTACTACCCGGACGTCGAGGAATTGTTCGATGTACTCGACGAAAAGATCAAGGTGGCGAAGCGTGACTTTGGCGTGCGGGTCTTCAATCTGAGCTTCTCGATCGGCCGCCGTTCCTCGCGGCTTGCATACTCTCTGGCCGCGGACCGGCTAGACCGGATCGCGCGTTCGAACGATGTGATTTTCGTTGTGTCCGCCGGCAACCTTCAGCCCGTCGCCTCCCGTCCGCCCTGGGCGGAAAAGGCAGAGGATGCCGCCGCAATGCTCGCCGGGTTTGGGTCGCACGAGCAGCAGATTACGGCACCTTCCGATCACATTCTCGGATTGACGGTGGGCGCCATCAATCCGCCCGGTGTGCCCGGTCATGCAGCTTCGATGCCGACCACCTACACACGACGTGGCCCCGGCGTCGGCGGTGCGCGAAAGCCAGACCTTG
Source organism: Pseudomonadota bacterium (assembly GCA_021799015.1). Classification (GTDB taxonomy): domain Bacteria; phylum Pseudomonadota; class Alphaproteobacteria; order Acetobacterales; family Acetobacteraceae; genus Acidiphilium. Next base: position 5,342 of record JAJZBH010000097.1, on the reverse strand, counting down.
CGCATTTCGGGGGCGCCGATGCTGCGACGAGCAACAGTACTGGCCTGCTGTCGCTCAACACGGCCGGCGATGCCGTCCACAACTGCGGCACCAGTTTTGCCAGCCCTCTGACGGCGGCAACCGTCGCCACGCTCGATCAGCGGCTGGCAAAGCTGGCGTCCCGCGAGACTCTCCTCAGCCTCCCGGTTCATCGCGCCAAACGTCCAGATGCGCTGAATCGCCCCACGCTGCGGCACGTCGCTCGCGATTTCGTTGGCTTTGGCCTGACGCCGCCAGCCGACCTGATCCTCAACGACGAACCGCATTCCGTCACGCTGGTATTCAGCGATCGCCTGCTGGCCAAACAGCGGCTCGATTTTTCCTTTGCGTGGCCGCGCTCCCTGGTCGGCACCAACGGCACGTGCCGGGGGCGTGCGGACCTGACGTTGGCCTACACACCCCCGATCGATCCCGATCATCGCGAAGAGGCCATCCGTATCCAGCTGGAGGCTTTCCTGCATCAGGAGGAGCTGAAAGATCCGACAACCGGTGAGGTCGAATGGAAGAGCCGGCTCACACATGATGCTGCCGATGTGCCGCAGGGGATGAGCAAGACCGAGAATTATCTGATCAAGACCGGTCTGAAGTGGTCCCCGATCAAGCGATATCACGCGATCATGCCGCAGGGCAGGGGCAACACCTCAAACTGGAAGCTTTCGCTTGAAAGCCTGACCCGCGCCGCAGTCGGCTTCCCGGCAGACGGCGTTCCCTTCACCCTGCTGTTGACCATTTCTGACCCCAAGGCGGTTGCGCCGATCCGCGAAGAGATGCGGCTGGGCCTTCAGAGCAGGGGTATCGTTCTGGCGGATATTACCGTCGCACACCGCATCCGTCCGCGAACGAGCTAGGCCAGGTGATCCGTGCTCACTCCTCATGAATATTCCATCATCGGCCATAGCCGTTCGACTATTGGTCGGTATCTCGGCGCACTCGCCGCATTTATTGCTGCCGGCTCCGTGGTGGCTTCGGGCGCCGCGACCGGTGTGGCGCATTGGCTTGGCCTCTCTGGCTGGCTATCCCACGTCACGGTCATTCCGATATCGGCGGCCGTAGTTTATCCCGTCGCCCACTGGTTGTTTGATCGCTTCGCATGGAAATACGCCGGCCGCGTTCTCAATATCGCCGACATCAGCGGCGACTGGCAGTGCGACGGCACGACGCTGTCGGAAGAGGGGACGATCAAGTTCACTTGGCAGGCTGACATCGCAATCTCCCAGAGCTGGGAGAAGATCCACGTTACGCTTCGGACTCGCCAGTCAGCCTCCCACAGTGTTTCTGCCGCGCTCATCCCCGAGGCCGACGGCAGCTGGATGCTTATGTATAGCTATCGCAACGAGCCGCGCGCGGGCGAACCAGATCTCAACGCGCACCTCGGCTACTGCGAACTGCGCTTCGGCAAATCGCTTCGGGACGCTGAAGGCGACTACTTCAACGCGCGGGGGCGCGGGACTTTCGGACGCATGCAGCTTACAAAGAAGGTGTAGGAATGCCCGTTGATTTTGGTCAGAGATTGCGGAACCTGCGTGACCGTCGCCTCGGACTGACCACGCCTCTGACGAAGAGCGTGACCGCTGCCGACAGCGCGACACTGCAAACGCGGGTCCTGAAAGAAGAAGCCTATCAACGCCGCGCCGCCGGACGTGCGACCAAGTATGCACTCGGTGCCATGCAGGCTGTGGACCCGGAATATACCCAGAATTCATACGACGAAGGAGATCGGGTCCAGCGGCAGTTGCGTGATGCACTTGAAGGCGAGATCAGCGTCGAATTCCGATATCAGGGGTCGGTCCCGCTCGATATCCACATCAAGGGTGTCAGCGATATCGATATGCTGGTCCTGCGGGATGATTTTCACACCTATGACCCGAGTGGGGCGGCAGCCTTGGCAGGCCATTATCGCAACCCTATAGCGGATACAGCTGTCGGTCGGATGCGGCGCCTGCGGTCCCGTTGCGAGACGATCCTTACCGGCGCCTATCCAGCAGCCAACGTGGACATATCAGGTGCGAAATCGATCACGCTGTCGGGCGGGTCGCTGCGCCGGAAGGTCGATGTCGTGCCTTCTCACTGGCACGATACGGTACAGTACCAGCTTTCCGGGCAGGAACACGAACGCGGCGTCAGCATCCTTGTGAAGGACGAGGACCGGACCGCGAAGAACCTGCCGTTCGTCCATATGAAATGCATCAACCACAAGGATATCGACACCTGGGGTGGAACCAAGAAGACCATTCGTCTTTTGAAGAACCTGAAAAATGATTCAGACTACGCCAATCTGATCCAGCTCAGCAGCTACGACATTGCCAGTCTGGTCTGGCATTTTCCTGTGTCTTCATTACAGGTGATCGACTCTAAAGAGCTGACGTTGCTCGCGGCATCCAAGCTTCACCTGACTTGGTGTGCGGCCAACAAGGCTGCCGTTATGGATCTCCAAACGCCCGACGGAACGAGGAAGATCATCGACAGCGACGCCAAATTCGTGGGCCTCCAGCTCTTGTCGCTTGAAGTAGATCAGCTGACGGAGGGTGTTGCAGAGGACCTGAAAGGTAATAGCCTGATCCTGGGTCAAACATCAGATGAGAGGCTGAGGAACGCTTACATTGCGGCCTGATTGGCCAACCATTCAAAGCCGTATCCGCTCCACTTCGTCCTGCGTCAGCCGTTCCTTCGTCCGATCATATAACTTCGTGGTGCGCGGACTTTCATGCGCGGCCATGGCCTGCGCGTGCTCCAGCGTCCCGCCGTTGGCGAGATAGGCCGTGATCCCGGTTGCGCGGAAACTGTGGTTGCCGATCGGCGCCATGATGCCGGCGGCCTTGGCGCGCCGGCGCACCATGCACCAGGCGTCGGCCTGGTCCATCGGCCGATCGGAGAGGGCGGTCGCGCTATGCCCCTTGGCGGTGCGGAATAGCCATCCCTTCTTGTCCTCGGCGATGCCGGCCGCCGCGATATAGGCGTGCAGCGCCTCGGCCGCCGCGTGATGGCAGGGCATGGCGTGCTGCTTGCCGCCTTTCTCGTGCAGCCGCAGCACCCATGCGGCCCCACGCGGGCGGAGATCTTCGACCTTCATCGTCAGCGCCGCGGTGACGCGCGCAAAGCCGTAGGTGAGGGTAGCGATCAGGGCGCGGTCGCGCAGATCGCGCACGGTGTCGGTTGGGATGCTGTCGATCAGGCGCCGCCACTCGTCGGCTTCCAGCACCGGCGTCTTGCCAGTTTTCACGACATGCTTCGGGCCACGGACGGAAGATGCCGGATTGTTCGGCATCACCTGGCCGACGACCAGCCAGTCGAACAGCATGCGGATCGCCGCGAGCTGCTGCTTCACGCTCGGAGCCGACGCGCTGGCTTGCAGCGCCTCGATATAAGCTCCCACGTCGTGCGGCCGTATCTGCGTCAGCGTCAGGCCGCGCTCGTCGCACCACGCCAGAAAACTCCCGCACGCGCGGGCATAGGCGCGGCGCGTGTTCGGGTTGCGAATATTGGCGGTGAAGAATTCGACATAGCGCCACGATGCCTGCTCGCCGGCGTCGGCGATCAGCAGCGGCACGACGGTCTGCGGCGTCGGGCGTTCCTTGGCGATCGCCGTCTTGCGCGAAACCGGAACGGGCAGTTGATCCGTCATGGCAAGTCCGCCGCAGCCGCGCGCAGCCTGGCGTTGGCCAAAGGTGGATTTTCTATCAACTCTTGGAGCTTTCGACTGTCGCGTTCGGATAGTTCTCGATGATCGGCAATCTGGCACATGCCTGTTGTCGAAACTTTATCGAAGATTCGCCAGTGCTTGGCCTTGGCTGGCGACGCTTTGTTTCAGAGACCGGGCAAGCCGGTCGAGTTTCCACACCACCAGCACGTCGCCCTGGCGCAGTACGTCCAGCAGGACGCGCGTCAGCTCGGGCCGATCTGCCTTCGCGCCGGACGCCGTCTCGGTAAACACCTTCTCGCAACCGGCATGACGGAGCGCCTCAAGTTGCAGTTCGGGCGACTGGTCGGCCGTACTGACCCTGGCGTAGCCGACTCGCATACCTGCCCCACGTTCTCAAAAGTCATCAAACCTGTAGCTTTTCGGAACGAGGCAATCAAGAACAGTTTTGAGAAGGAGAATGCGCCCTATAAGGCGGCTCTGGCATCGCAAGCCAGGGCGCATCGAAAACGTTGGGTTTCGAGAGGCCGGAACCGCCCCTCCCCAGCCGCCCGGCTCATTGGCACGGATTGTGAGCACAAGCTTCCGTTGGCGAGCACGATCCGATGATGGCGAGCACAGTGGCAAATAATGTGAGCACTAGGCGCGCCTCATTGTCAGCTAATCCGAGCAGGAATCCGCTCTGTTTGCGAGCACGGGCGCCGATAATTGCGAGCGGCTACAGCTAATAGCTTCCTCCCGCGTTCGATGATCTTCGCTTTGTCGAATTCCTTCACGCGACCTTCAGTCACGTCTGACAGACCGCGATCGATGTCGGCCTTGAGAGACGCGAGCTCTTGAAGCTGGAGTGCGCGCTTCATCTTCCAGTCGCGCAGCGCCTCGCGCACCACCTCGCTGCTGGAAGCGTAGTCGCCACCCTCGACGGCACCTTTGACGACGGCGGCCATGTCGGACGGCAGCGTGATGGTCATGCGCTCGATCTCGGCCATGGTCGTCCTCCTGCAAATTCGGTCTGCATACTATATCATACTTTTGAGGCTAACTCAATTGAAGGCCCCTGCCCTGAATTCTCGCCTTTCTCACCAATGATAAAGGACATTATCATGGGTGATATCGGTTGTACAGAGGGCAGGGGAATCGGCCGCCCCGGGACCCATCCAGCGCCACGCGGTAGACCATCCTCTTGCGCCCCGGGCGTGTTCAACGACGTGCAGCACCTCCTACGCTATAGTTCGGGCGGTCACGGAATAAGGCGGCGCACGATGCTCGACGATCCATCCCAAGCGAACCCCGATAACCTCGCCGGCGAACTCGCTCATGCCCTCGACATGCTTCTCAGCGTGGCGACCGACGAGCGCAGCCGGCTGCCAAGATGTCAAATCGCGTCCAAACGCGACCCCCTTTTCGCGTCCAATTCCGACCCCTTTTGGCGTTAGAGGCTGACCCGGAATCAATCCGCAACAAATTTTTGAGTTGTGTCAATGAGTTGGCGCTTGATCGGGCGGCATTCGCGTTTCCACCGATCGCTGGGTGGCAGCCGAGGGTTGCGTGATTTCAGTGGCTGCGATTCTCTCAGGTTTGCGAAGACCCAGAGGGAACACGCCATGGCCTGGACTGAAATCACGCGCGCCAAGTATCGGCGCGATGGGCTGCGCTATGCAAGCGA
>JAJZBH010000096.1 GCA_021799015.1 Pseudomonadota bacterium | reverse complement strand
TGCAATAGGGTGCCGCACCATCGCACCGATCAGCGACGACCGATTCTGAGGCGTATCAAGCACCGCATTCTTCGGGACAGCATTATCCACGAAACCCCGAGCGCCGACCTCGCCGGGTTGGATTAGCGTCCCCGCAGGCAAAGCAGAGGTAGCGACCAATACCTGCGTCATCGGCTGCACTGCGGCTTGTGGCTTTTGGGGCGGCCGAACCAGATCGATCCCGAGCAGAAGCAGGGCAGCAACGGCCAGTGCCATGACGCCCAGAACGAGATATCGATAAGCCATGGATCAGCCTCCAATCCTGCCCAGTATCGACGGCGCAAGCACCAGCAGTCCGGCTCCGGCAATCGCCACTCCGTATGGCAAAGGTCCACGGCGAGCAATCCGCCAAGCCTCCGCGCGCAAGGCTCGCCGCACTAAAGAACCGTTCCGGACCCCAAGAAAAACAGGCGCGACCACTACGCGATGCAAAGCAAGATAAGCTATCGCCAAAGCACCACCGAGAAGAGCCACGGAAACAAGAAATCCGATCTGGTCAGGCAGCGCTGGCGGAAGGACCATCGCCATTGCCGTCCATAGCTTGACGTCGCCACCCCCGATTATACGGGCCATCCAGAGCGGCAGAAGGATCGCGAAACTAACGGCCGCTACTAGCAGCCCACGAGCAAGGTCGTGTTCGATCGCCCGCAGCGCGCCACCCACAAAAAAGATCACTACGGGAATCGCATTCGGCACCGTCCGCGCCGCAAAATCATGCAATGCGCCGTAAACCAGCATCGCCATGACCAAGCCAATCAGCACATCGACGAGGAGTGTCACCATCTAACGATTCACCATCCCGCAATTATCAAAGCCGGCCCTTTAACAGGCAGCCTGTCCCCTTTTTGGCGGACATTATGGGATAATATCACGATCCTTTGCAGCTGTCGCGGATTATTTTGCAGCCACACGACCATGCCACGACACAACAATCAAGGACGAAAGGAGTTGCGCGCAGCATCTTCCCGTCGAAAGATGCTAGGCCGCAACGCCGAGATTCGCGTTAACCCGACTAAAAATGGTGTTTAGCGACTGCCCAATCCCCGTAAGCAGCGCGATAATGACAACAGCGATGAGGGCAGCGATCAGACCATACTCAATCGCCGTCACACCACGCTTGTCATTCCAGAAAGCGGCCACCGGTTCCATCACGTTCCAACGAACTTGAACATTGATCAACCCCGCCCGTTCAGAAGACACTAAACGAGCGGGGTTGATCGAAGCGTGTTACGCCGCGCCGCTAAGATCGTTATTGACGGTGTTGAACACGTTTTTCAACGAAGTACCGACAGCCGTCAGAACACCAATAATAACAACAGCGATGAGGGCAGCGATCAGACCATACTCAATCGCAGTCACACCGCGCCTGTCATTCCAGAGAGTGGTAAGCATTAAAAACTCCTTCCGAAGTGAAGTCGACCCCATATGGCAGGAAAGCCTACGCCGCAAAACGCCCCGTCCACCACATCCGGCGACCAGAACCCAGTCCTGCCACCACGGCGTTATGAACTTCCCACCTTTCTACTGGAGATTTTATAGCAGCGTCACAGAAAAAACAAAATAATTTTAATGTATTATTTATGATAAAATAATTCTATGTAATATCAATATATTACGAAATTATTCGGTACGAAAAGCGGAGCGCTATAAGCAATTAGACAAAAAATTCGTCGAATTGACCTCACCGATTCAGTCGAAACTCCAGAGCATATTCCCATCTGAACAGTCGTTGAATCGGTGGCAAGATCGGGAGTTGACACGTTGGCCTGACCAGACGAAAGCTCCTCCAATTGCGGCTGAAGAGAAATTAGTGTCTTCGGATCTCTCGCCCTACGCCCATCTCGTTTGTACGCCACGATCCTGCCCGTTCGCCATTCTCCATCACATTTAAGGCCGGTTTTGTTTCGTTCCTAGTTTGCAAGCGATCATGATCGCCGCGATCAGAACGCGAATTCTCTCTTCGTTCAGTAGCCCCGTGGATCGCTCCCTTGATCCAGCTTCTTGACAAAAGATGGCAGGAAAATCAACGGAGCGCCATACACGGAGTATTACACACCAAAAGCAACAGATTTTGGTGGCAAGGACATTGGAACCATTCCGCGCCGCAGCTAAGCACACAGTAATGTCGGTGCCGCCCCACCTCAGGTTTGGCCAAGGCCATCACACTTCATTACGATTTCAACTAGATGGATGTAGCGACTGTTTGCAGAAATCGCGCCAATATGGCTCTGCCGCCTGACAATCGGGGCGCTTGCATAGATATCCAAAGCAATGGGAAACACGCCCGTCACCACAAATGGGCTAGGGGTGCTCGTCAGAGCTCCCAGCAACCCGATAAAGACGAAAACCCTGCTTGGGTTCCTCGCCAACGAGGTGAAGCCAGTGCGGGGGGCGATGCTCGACCAAAAGGGCCCAGAGTGAATTCTTGGCCGTATGTGGGCCAAGATATTCACGGGCAGTCGTATTACAAAAGAGAACAAACTCAGCCCCCGTGGCACGAAGTTGTGGCGACGGCGACGGTGTGGCCGGCGCACGCCAAGCCGCACGGGCGCGCAAATATCCTTTGATTCCATGTTGATATAAGGAACCGACAATGATGATTTTCGTCCGGTACAGTAATTGCGGCGCATAATTTACCGCGGTGAGAACGATCTTACCCGAGGCCGGCGCAAGAAGACGTCCAATACCGACTGTAGAACAGCTCCCTCCATGGGGAACCGACTTCTGTGGATGCAGGTAGGCCATCGTCAGAGCCGGCAGATACGGAAAAACAAGGAGAAAAAAAAATGTCGAAACACGGAGTGACGCAGCAGCGGCTTCCCGAACAACCGAGTCCGTAATGTCAGTAAGAATGACAGGTGCCAAGGCGGCGGCAAAGCCCGCCGGAATTTGCTGAAAAATCACGAACCGCGCTGTAAGGCCGGTAGACAGAGCAATTCCGGCTGCGAGCACGAGCCAAGCGCCAGACGCCTCTACATCACGGCGGCTGCGCCACGCCCGCAGCAGTACGTAGACCATGGCAAACAGGCCCGGGAAAAGCAAAAGGAAAAACTCGGTCGCACCAGTAACCGGCTGGACTTCAGCCATTTGGCCATAGAACACGCGCATGTCAGAATGTGGTATCAAACCGAACGGGCCCAAGCTAATTCGGGGCCAGCACGCCAACCAAATTGCGAAACTCAGAAGTGCTGCTACCAGGCCGAACGCCTTGCGCCGGACGCCGGACATCGGCTTTTTGTCGAGCCAGGCGAGCGCCAAGCACGCGGCTGCGACAGCCAGCGCGAGTTCAGCATAGATAATCGAGATACGGTCACTTTCGGCAACCCAGATTCCGCCGTGCGGCGGATCGATCAGAGTGCCGAATGCCGTTGTCAAGAAAAAGCTTGCCCCAAGGAGGGCCATCCCGGCACCAATCGGGCGTTGTAGCCACGATAGTCCCAGCGCCACATAGCCAAGCAGCACAAACGGCATTGTCTCGGGCGTAATCCAGATTGCTAAACCGCCAGCAATGCCACAGTAGAACATCGGCCGGAGAGCGCCATTTCGGGCTCTAAAACACCAGCCTAGTGTAAATGCGATCGCAGCCAGCAGAATGATATGGTAATGGATGACGCCAAACACATCGAAGCCGCGGACTCCGGGCAGCAATATGCCGACCACCGGCGCAACCCAAAGAAACTCACGTTTCGACAGTGGCTCGGACGCGAAGCTGAGACTGGCGCCCAGCGCACCGGCAAAAATCGGCTGGGTGGCCACCCCAGCGATGTAAAGTGCGTGGTGCCATCCGACAAAGAACGCGAGTGGCGCCGCAAGGGCAACAATAAATGCATCAACCAAACGCGACCATTCGACCACCATCGGCGCACCCGAATCATCGCGCTGGACCACATTGGCAAGATAACCGTGTTTCAGTCCTTGTTCGATACGAAGCAGCCGCATATAGCTGTCACCGTCGACCAAACGATCATGAAAAACGGGAAGAATGGTGGTGGGGCTGACAGCGACCGCAGCCAATGCCGACGCAAGAAACAACATCGCATAAAGACGTCGGTTACTCATATAGCGAGATTGCATGGGATTACCCCTGTAGCAACCGTTCGCAGGGAGTCAAAATGTTGAGCCCCCGCCGCAAGCGAGCACTTTTTTTTGCGGTACTCGTTGGATTGATTCCCGAAATTTTAATGGCCCGCGCAGCGCTTGTTACCCATTTCCCTAGCAGCATCCTGTATGCTGCCCTTCATAGGGACTTCGAGGTCTTTTGGACGGCAGCAGATTTGCTCCGCCTCCATGCGATTTCCATTATTTTCCATCCACAAGCGTTCCAGGCATGGTTGGATCGCAGGTTCACATTTTCGCGCGGCGTACGGCTGTGGAGTTACCCCCCCAGTACTTTGCTCTTGGTTGTTCCTCTCGGATGGCTGCAACCTCTCGCTGCCTGGTGCGTCTGGACCATTGTCGGGGCCGCAGCATTGCTCGGCGCGTTACGGCTGTCGACGCCAAAGACAAGCTTCCGAGCGGCGGTTCTGCTGGCCGTAACCATGCCAGTTTTTTGGGACAATATACTGGTTGGCCAGAACGCCGCATTCACAGGAGCGTTAACGATCGTTGGGTTTTCGTTAATTGACAAAAAACCGGTGTCATCCGGCATCAGTTTCGGACTGCTGACGATCAAACCGCAGCTTGGCCTTCTGGTTCCGTTAGCCATATTTGCATCCGGGCGATGGCGCGCATTCGCGGCAGCGGCTCTGACCGCCGTTCTGCTGGCCGTGTTATCAGCGGTTTTGTTTCCGCAGGCTTGGCCCATGTTCTTCGCCCATGTCGTGCCCGCGATGAATTATCGCTTGACGAGACATTACGTACCAACACCAAGCCAAGGCTATATGTCCAGCGCCTTCATCGCTGCCCGGGGTTTGCATCTCCCGAAAAGCGTGAGCTGGTCGATCCAGACTGTGATTTCGGCGCTGGCAGCTGGAGCAATGGTCGTACTTTGGCGACGTCGCTTGGTGTCTTCGCTAGCGCGCCAGCGCCGCATCGTTGCGTCCGCTGCGCTGTGCCTCGCTGCAACGCCATTTGCACTGGACTACGATGCCGTCGGGGCGACAACGCTGCTGGCCGGACTGCTTATGACCCAAGGCGACCTTTTAACTCGAGAGCGCTTTGAAATCGCGCTGCTTGCTATCGCCCAGCCCGGTTGGAGCTTAATTCTCGCGCTTGTTTTACATACTCCCGTGTTTCCATGGGCCACATGGCTGCTCTTTGGCTGCATGGAAGCCCTTCGCCCAGCCAGAGACGCTGATAGGGAAGCGCCCGACTTTTTGATATGAGAAGTGGCACTTCAACCGTCGCGGGTCGTCGGCGGCGCACGCTGCTGCCGAACCTGTAACGGCATTCCCGTTTCGTAAGCGTGGCTGAAACAGCAATCCTGATTGGTGATCACCACCACAAAGTAGCCCGCCCCAACACAAACCGTCCCCAAGTGCCCCCCGACGGCAGTCTGGAAGCACGTCTACTCCTCCAGGCTGTTTCGGCGCATGTTCAGAGCCTTGATGCGGTCTTTGACGTGAGACTCGTCCAGCATCGACTCTGCAACACCCGGGACCATTCGACGCCAGTTCGGATGCTGATCGGTAGTCCCGGGTATGTTCGCCTGGCTGATCAGGGCCAAGGCGTCTTCGATAGGCAGAACTGCAAGTTCTGCCTTGGTGCTACCAAGGTGCGACGCGATTGCAGATGCAATCGCGTCGTTTTCGTCAGGTAACGGCATGCTGCCTGACGCCGAGCCTGACAGGGTACAAGCAGCCCAGAGCGAAGCTCGGTCCTGCTGACGCTGTTCACATGAATCGCCCGCCAACCCGAGGCGTTTACGCCATTCGATGTCCGCGCCACGCCACCAGCCGGCGGTAGTCGGCAGGTCATGTGTGGTGGTCGTGGCCATCGTTGGCCGCCGCCAGTTTGCAGGCGGTACGAACCTGCTACCGTCCCGCTCGAACCACATCACGCTCATGCCCAGAATCCCCCGCTCGGCGAGGTCTTCCCGAAAGCCTTCCGGAACAGTGCCCAGATCCTCTGCAACCAGAATCGCCTGATTCCGGTGAGACTCGAGCAAGGCAAGGCGCAACAGGTCATTGAACGGGTATTGAAGATAACACCCTTCCGTGGACGACGCCCCGTCGGGGATTACCCAAAGTCGGCGCCAGCCCATTGCGTGATCAATTCGCACGCCGCCAGCATGCTCCATCGCTGCGCGTAGCACCGCGCGGAACCCTGCATGTCCTGTATGCTGCGACCCTCGCGGCGAGAACGCCGTCAGCCCCCAAGCCTGGCCCTCGCGGCTCAATGCGTCTGGGGGAGCACCGATTGTCAGTCCGCGGAGCATTGCCTCCTGCTGACTCCATGCATCACTCCCTGCGGGGTCAGCGCCAACTGCGAGATCAGTTATCAGGCCGATAGCCATGCCTGCGGTTCTCGCCGCACTCTGTACCGAGGCCAACGCCTGAGCAGCCCGGTATTGAGCGTATAAGTGAAATCTTATTTCCGAGCCAAGCTCAGATGAAACTGATTCTATCATGTCGCCGTATGGACTGCGCCATGAGGTTGGCCAGTTCCGCCAGTCCATTGCTCCACCGCATGCCACCTGAAACGCTGACAATGCCTCAAACAGCGCGTGCTGCTTGATTGGCTTGGAAGCGGCCTGTTCAAAGGCAACGAAGTTCGGATCTTGCTCGTCTCGTATGAATGCATTCCGTAGTGCGGTCATCCTTCGCTTATTGGCTGTCGACCAGTCGACCAGATCGGTTGGTGGGGCACTCTCGCGCAGAGAAAGTTCCGCCACATACACAGGGTTTAGAGCGATTCGGCTTGAGGGAGCATAAGGGCTGTAATGCCGTGGTTCGGCAGCAAACAGAGCATGAAGCGGACTAATTGCCAGCGCGTGTGCTCCTTGGCGTGCCACACTTTCAGCAAGTTGGGAGAGAGCGACAAAATCCCCCATGATATCGTCGTTGCGTTGCCGTATCGCATATGCTTGCGCCGCTAGCCCCCATGGACGCCGGGCTATATCGATCCCCACACGCGTCATGGCGTCGGTAACGGTAAAAGCCCGCCGGGGAGCTACCGCTAAGCTGTACTCATGGTTGTTGAACTCAACGATGTAATCGCCCGGTAACTTGACGGGTGCGAGTCGAACACGCCCAGACCCGGATGGTTCAGCGCTGCCATCGATAATCTCACCTGACGGACCAACAATTCGAAAGCGTCCGACAGTTCCGGGAATTTCTACCGCGCTCGAAGCGTACGCTGTCACGAGAGTGGGTATTTGTTGCTCTTCGGAAGCGAGCAGCGCGAGCGACCCGCTGCATTGTGAGGTGCTTTCGCAGGGAAGGCCGAGTGCGGTCAACACTGCGCGCAGAGTTGTGTCCGGCACGTCATGATGTACACCAAAAGCATCCTGCCAGGATGTCTCGATTCCCGCGTTGGCAGCAAGGCTATGAAGTGCGTCGTTCAATGGTCGCTGGCTGCTAGGATAACGACGCTCCTGGTCGTTACAATTACCGCCGATCCCTGGTCCAGCCATTCGTTGCTCCGTTCTGGATCAGCTGAATCGAATTCTAGCCTCCATCGCAGTTTGGGTGCGGGAATAACGAAGCCTCGATCGTCGGATGAGCCGTTGATCAGCACGAGTGTCACATCGGGAGCATCACGCTCAACAACAGCACGGCGCAGCGCCAACAAGTGCGCAGCCCCATCCGCCCACCGTTCGGCGGTCAGCGGGGTACCAGTCTCGTCAAACCAGGCGGTGTCAGTTAGGCCGGGGGAAACTTCGTATCGTCCATGAAGGAACTGCGCGCTCCGAAGGCTGGCATGGCGCCACCGCAATGTGGAAAGACGTCCGATGAAGTCCTGGAGATCCCAGCGTGGATCAAAGCGCTCCCAGTCGAGCCAGGATGTGCTGTTGTCCTGGCAATAGGCATTGTTGTTACCGCCCTGGGTCCGCCCTATCTCGTCTCCGCTAACAAGCATCGGCGTACCGAAACATACGAACAGCGTGGCTAACATCGCTCGCGCAACGCGGTTGCGCGTCGCTTCGATCGCCGCATCGTCGCTAATGCCCTCCACTCCGAAGTTGATAGAAAGATTATCACGATGACCATCGAGGTTGTTTTCTTTGTTTGCATCATTGTGACGCTCCACATAGCTTAGGAGATCTCGGAGCGTGAAACCATCGTGCGAGGTGATAAAATTGACCGAGGCATAGGTTCGTCGCCGGTGGTGGTCAAACAGCTCTGGCGAACCCATAAGCGCCTTCGCCAATTCTGGACGTTGTGCTGAATCTCCTCGCCAAAATCTTCGGAGTGTGTCTCGGGCGTACGCATTCCATTCCGCGAAGCCGGGCGGGAAATTTCCAAGCTGGTACCCACCCAACCCCAAATCCCAAGGCTCTGCGATCAGCTTACAGCGTGACAATACCGGGTCTTGCCGAACGGCGTCGAAGAATCCAGATCCAGGATCGAAACCGCTTGCTTCGCGTCCAAGAACCGTAGCGAGGTCGAACCGAAAGCCATCAATCTGGAAGTTCGTGGCCCAATAACGAAGTGAATCGACGACCATCTGCAGTACGCGCGGATGGGCAATGTTGAGCGTATTACCGCAACCGGAATCGTTGATGCAGTGTCGCGGTGCGTCTGGTAGCAGTCGGTAATAGCTGGCATTGTCGAGGCCACGCCATGACAATGTTGGCCCCAGTTCTCCACCTTCGCATGTATGATTGTAGACAACATCGAGAAAAATTTCGATTCCGGCCGCGTGTAAGCGATCGATGGCCGCACCAATCTCTGCGCTCGCACGCGCGGGGTCGGCGCAGTAACGTGGTTCAGGGGCGAAAAAGCCTAGCGTCGAGTACCCCCAGTAATTCGAAAGTTTTCGTTCGACGAGAAAACGATCCTGCGCGAAGGCATGGACGGGCATCAGCTCGATCGCTGTGACGCCTAATACCAGGCTGCT
>JAJZBH010000095.1 GCA_021799015.1 Pseudomonadota bacterium | reverse complement strand
CAAAGGCATCGTCCCGCCAACCGAAACCAGCCAGCCAACGCAAGCCGGTTTTGCAAGGAAATGAGGCTTTCCTATGAAAGTCAATAATTGCCGGCGCGCGATCCTTTCCCGCCATGACTAGCAGCACTTGTCGCGCGCACCGGATCAAAAGCCGATAGCTCCGAGTCGTTCTATGTGTCTTGCCCGTTGCGATACATGTTCAACAGTTCGGCCCAGCTTCTCATGGCGCCATCGCGCCGTTCGCGGGAGAACCCGGTACGGCTTGTCACTCGTTGCTCCGCATCAGACTCGTACCGCCTTGCCGCTGTTTCGCTGGGATCTTCGCCAGCCGCGGGCCTAACGCCAATCTCACGCGTGATCCTGATAGCCCATTCCTGAAATTTAGGGTCTGCGCTGGACAGGATATTGCTTTGCTGTGCGGCGCCCATATCGGCGAAACGTTTGCGACGGGGTGGTTCGATCGCCTCATCATCGTCAATCCGGTGGAAAGCACTTGCCAGCATCTCTCCCGAATCACGCCCAGCAACGACATCATGGAACGGGATTATGGTCCTCCGATCTGGCCCATCATCAAGCCTGAGTGTAATCTGCTTCCCGTGCGTATCGTGCTGCCACCAGGTCACGAGAACCTCGCCAGCATGGATTGGCTGAGGTTCATCACCGAGAAGCGCGCTGGTGCTGACTGGCAGCCAAAACGCGAGAACTGCCAGAGTTGCGATGAGCACGGGCGGCGTAATGATGAGGCCGATCCGCATGTACTGTCGCCACGTGATCCGCACCCCCTTGCGGGCCAGCACGTGCAGCCACAAGAGCGTTGCAAGACTGCCGATCGGGGTGAACTTTGGTCCCAGATCACAGCCGATGACGTTGGCGTAGACCATCGTTTCATGGACGCTGGCCGGGACGTGCGTCACGTGACTGATTGCCAGAGCCCCGATAAGAACGCTCGGCAGGTTGTTCATGACCGACGAGAGCAACGCTGCGAGAAAACCGGTTCCAAACGCTGCCGCCCAGAGTCCGTGCACGGCAAACAGTCGCAGGATGGCGGCAACCTCCCCGGTCAGACCGGCATTCCGCAAGCCGTAAACCACAAGATACATGCCCAGGCTGAAAAACACGATCTGCCAGGGCGCCCCGCGCAGGACGCGGTGTACATCGATGACGCGCGACTGCGGTGCACCGAACGGCCATCGGGCAGCTACCATGAGCAGAATGAGCGCGCCTGCAATCGTAACGAACGAAACCGGCACCCCCAGCGGAGCTGTAACAAAATAGGCCCCCAGCAACAGCGCAAGCACCGGCCAGGCAAAACGGAACACCTGCTGGTCGTGAATCGCCGAGGATGCCACCTCAAGCGCGTTGACGGCGTAAACCCTGTTGGCGTGCCGTCTGAACGCCCAGGTCAGGACGATGAGGGTTGCCACCAGCGAGATGGCATTGACCGGCACCATCACCAAGGCATACCGCGTGAAGCCGATGTCGAAATAATTGGCACTGACGATGTTGACCAGGTTCGATATCACCAGCGGCAAGCTTGTCGTATCGGCCACGAAACCGGTGGCTATGATAAAGGCCAACGCGGCTTCCGGCGGAAATTCCAGGCTGGTCAGGATCCCCATCACGATCGGCGTCAGCAGCAGCGCCGCACCGTCGTTGGCGAAGAAAGCGGCTATCGCACTGCCGAGCAGGACGACGAGCGGGAGCAGCAACTGTCCTCTTCCGTGCCCCCACCGTGCTACGTGCAGCGCCGCCCAACGGAAAAATCCGGCCTCGTCAAGCAGCAAGGAAATGATGATGAGCGCGACAAAAGTGAAAGTTGCATTCCAGACAATGTGCCAGACAACCGGAATGTTGCGCCAATGGACAACGCCTAGAGCAAGGTCGGCTGCGGCCCCGGTCATGGCGCTCCAGCCGATGCCGAGACCGCGCGGTTGCCAGACGACGAGGGCAACCGTGACGATGAAAATGGCGAGAGCCAGCATGAAGAACCCTGTTCCTTCCCGGCTTTCTGTGGTGGGTCTCAGCGGATGATGCGGCTGGCATCGCCGGGCGAAGCGCCACTGACGCCCTCACGGCACCTGGAAAGCGGCCGATTCGGCAGGATTTCCAGCACCCTTTCCGGCGGTCGGCAAAGTGCTGCACCGCCCGGCGCGACGACAATGGGCCGATTGATCAAGACCGGATGGTCTGTCATCGCGTTGAGGAGAGCGTCATCCGGTAGCCCCGGATCATCGAGCCCGAGTTCCCTGTAAAGCGTTTCCTTAACCCGCAGGACAGCCCGGACAGGAAGGCCCATCCGGGCCACAAGTCCAGAAAGCTCATCGCGCGTCGGGGGCGTTTTCAAATACGCAATGACACGAGGCTCGATGCCCGCTTTGCCGATCAGGTCCAGAACGTTGCGCGACGTCCCGCAGCCAGGATTATGGTAAATGGTTACCGTCACGCCGGGGGTCTCCTTCCGATCCTGACCGTCTGTGAAACTGGCAAAGAGTCATGTTCACCGAACAGTATCGCGGGTTGCCGCCTCGGGTCCGCGGGCAGTCCACCCGGAAAATGCGACGTGCCGCCACTATCCACCATGCCGATTTCTGCCGCATGCATGACCTGGCGGCTCATTTGGCCCTCGGCAACGGGACCGGCCACGGGGAGCGCGCCTGACCGGGAAAACTGCCTTTAATGCAGCCAACCGGATCAGCCCGGCGATTCCGCCCGCCCGCAAGGCGGTAGGGCCAGTCTCGACAAGGCGGGTGCTAGGTTGCGAGGAACGGTCTTGCGCAAGAGCGGCCAGCACGGCGACGGCCGGCGGCGCGTCCTGCGCTTGGGGTTGTTTCATCCCTATTCCCACGGTGTTGCAAAGTCGTCGAATTATGAACCGGCCCGTCTCACCGTCAAGTCGGTTTGGGTGAGCCTGGAGCAGCGGCTATTCCGCTGCCGGATGAACGCTGCCCTCCGGGCACGGGAACCAATGGCATTCAGGGACTCTCTTCCCGACGGGCTTTTCTGCGTAGCCGCGGTTTTTGGGTCGGGGCCGCGTCCAGAAGACCATGCATCGCCGAAACCGTTTCGGGGGGGAGATCCCTGAGCCTTCGCGCCAAGCGATTGGCGAGGGCCGTTTGCTCGGGAGACAGGCCCGCCGTGTTCACGGTGATTCTGGGGTTGGATAGCCGGGCGAGGTCGGCAAGGTCTTGGGCGTCGTCCCAGATAAGGCCGAGCACGGCGCAGATTTGCTGAACCAGCCCGGGCGAGGGCGTCCCTCTCCGGCCGTGCTCAAGGGCAGACAGGTACGCCGCAGAAACTTCCAGACGACCAGCCATGGCGCGGAGCGTGATATTCCGCTCGGCACGAAGCGTACGAAGTTTGGCGCCGAACGGGGTCACGACGGGCGCGATGGTCCGAAAGACCGCAAATTTTTGGCAGAAAGACAGCTCAGTGCGAGCCTGGCACCTGGCAAACAGGCAGAGTCGCCGGATCCCCGGCCCCGGAGCATCACGACGGCGACCGGCACGGCAAGCCCTCCCTGATCAGGCTCAGGATGGCGATGCCGCCCGCGAATCTCCCAATCACAAGCGTTTCATGCGTGCCGCGTCGCAGTATCCTGATCCTGTTGCGCAGCGACGGTTGGCTGCTGCCGGTTCCCCGCAATGCCTCTCTCCTGAAATCCAGGGCTAAAAGACCCGTAACCCGGTTCATTTCCAGCCCGTACCGCTCCCCGATGCCATCAAGGGCGCTTGGTTCCTTCGAAAATCGCCTGCAAGCCCTCGCGGTAGGTCGGGTAACGCCAGGCAAGGCCCAGTCTGGCTTTGGTCGCGGAATTGCAGATGATGCGGCTTTCCGACCAGAACGAGAGAGCCATGGGAGACATGGCAAGTGCCGCCTCCCGAAGCGGAACGAGTGGCGGCGGTTCGCGGCCAAGGAGCGCGGCCGCATAGCCAATCACGTCGGCGCTGGCCGCTGGCTCATCGTCGGCAAAGTGGAGCACGCGCATGCCACCCGTTGCGGTACGAATCGCGGCAAGAACCCCGTGCGCAATATCTTCCACGTGAATGCGGTTGAACTTGTGCCCGGGCTTCTCGATCCGGGACGCAGAACCGGACATGATATCATCGATGACAGAGCGCCCGGGGCCGTAGATGCCTGCAAGACGGATCAGGTCGACGGCGCAATGACCGGCAAATCCGCACCAGGCGTTCTCCGCTGTGACACGGTTGCGAGTCCGCTCCGAGCCTGGATTCGGTGCGGCGCTCTCGTCAACTTCGGCACCGCCACGATCTCCGTAAACCCCGGTCGTGGAGAGATAACCGATCCACCGCAAGCGTCGAGGCACCCCTAAAACACTGTCGCGATAACGCCGGAGAACAGGATCACCATCGCCCCGCGGCGGCGCGGTAAGTAACAGGTGAGTGGCATCCGCCAGAGCCGCCGCAGCCTCGTCGAAGGCTACGAGCGTTGCGCCCGGGATAGCCGCCTGCCCGGGATTACGGGTCACAACCGTCACCGACCAGCCAAGCTGGAGTGCGGCAACGGCCGCGGCTCTGCCTGTGTAGCCAAGACCAGCGATGACGAGCCGCGTCATGGACGCGGACGTCGCGCCCGGATGGCCGCCACACGTTCGATGCGCCTGCCCTGGCGGTGAGCAAACAGGACGATACCGATCCCCGTCAGAATGCCGATGCCGACGATGACCGTTGAAATGGGACCACTCAGATGGGTGATCTCCTTTCCAAACACATAGGCGCCTCCCCCGTAGACGATCGACCACACGATCGATGCAAGGATCTGGGTGGCGAGAAAATGGCGCCATCGCATGATGTTTGCACCAGCCAGAAGAGCGGCGGCAGCGCGCAGAATCGCGAAGAACCGCCCGAAGAAGACGATCTTGCCACCATGATGGGCGAACAGATATTCACCGGCGACAAGGCGCCTCTCACTGAGGCCGATGCGCGCTCCGTACTTGAGCAGGACGGCATGACCGGCCGTGCGACCGATCCAGTAACCGATCATGCCACCGATCGTGGCGCCAGCCGCGGCGCTGATCAGCAGGGTAAAGATGTCGATCCGATGTGTCGATACCGCATAAAGCGCTGCCGAGACCAGCGCTGTCTCGCCCGGAAGCGGCACACCGAAGGCTTCCAGCATGACGACGACAAACACCAGCGCACTGCCATAGGTCGCGATCCATGGGGCGAGATCGGCATAAATAGCGTGCATTCGTTGTGGTTGCTCCTATGTGTCGCGATACGGTAACGCCCGGTTTTCCAGACGGAACTACTGCAGTCCAACGGAAACGAACAGGCGTTCCGCCAACTCCGAGACTTCCATCCGGCAAAAAAATGCCTAATAACGTATCTATGTCTGAATCCGAAAGCGAAGCCGACACGCTCGAACGGCTCGAGACCGCCCTGGCCAGTATTGCGGCCCACCGCGGCGCTGCACACAGTCGCCTCGACTCAACGCGGATAGCAGCCACCCTCGATCAGGCCATTGCAAGACTGCGCCGCACCTTGGCAGAGATCGAACCGGACGGAGGACAGTAGGCATGGCGCAGGTTACAATCCGCATCAACGGTTTCAGCTATCCGGTTGGCTGCGAAGATGGTCAGGAGCAGCATCTCACCGAGATGGCTGCGGAAGTGGATCGGCGGATCGCAAGCATCAAGGCTCTTGGCAACCAGACCGGCGAAGCACGATTGCTCGCCCTGTCGGCACTGCTCCTCGCCGACGAGCTCCACGACACCAGGCTGGCGCTGAATGCCGGCACGAAGGACGGTGCCAAGTCGGCCGGAGAAATCGATTCCGAGGCTGACCGGCGGCGTGCGCGGCTGCGCCGAGTGGCGGCACGGGCCGAAGAGATTGCGGCGGACCTCGAGAACTCCTAAATAAACGCTGCGAGGCTGCCCGGTGCGTCAGGCAGCACATCCCCGGGGCCAATAAGTTCTCTCAGGGAGCTGGCTCTGCCGGAATCGTGGTTTCGGTACCCGGCGCCCACCTGCACTCGCAGGCCTTGGGAGGATGACAACGCCAACGGCCACGGCGGCTTCGCAACTTTCTGCTTATTCCGGGTCAGAAGCCAGAGACAGGCGATCAGTCTCGACGAGCTCGAGACCGAGTTCGTTGGTTTCCGCCCAACGGACAACGGCCTGGCTTCGTGCCCCCCCGGCGAACTCGATCGTGAAGAGGCCCTTGATGGGCGGAATAAAGTCTGCGGCGATACGACAGCCACGATCCGACGATTCGAGAACGACGCAGTCGTAACTATGCTGCTGGCCACCGCTGTCGGCCGTGCCGAGAATCAGACGGGCGCGACCGATAACGGCGCGTCGTGGGGCCTGACGCCGATCCTGGAATTCTCCCTCAGGAGTTTCAGTACTATCGGGAAAGCTGTCCATAGGGTCCTCAAAGCGGGGTTTCAGGGTAGCTGGTTCGAGGGGTTCCGTCATTTTTTCAAACCGTTTGACTTTAACAGGGCCTGGCCACTTTTCCTCCCACCGCGATGCGAGGGGGACGCAGGGATGTTTGCTCCCGAAGCTGAACCGAACTCGCGGAACAGGCGCAGCCATTCGCTACGGCGCTTCGGTCGGTCCTTCATCGATATGACGTACACCCCTGTGCTGTTGACTACGGCTTGACGATGACCATGATGACAATGATCACCATTAGGACAGTCGGGATCTCATTGGCAATCCTGTAAAACCTCTCCGACTTCGTGTTCCGGTCGTCGAGAAAATCCTTCCGCCATTTGGAGAGAGCGCCGTGGAACCCGCTCATGAGGATGACACAAAGGAACTTGATACCCCACCAGGCGCTGCTCCAGGAAATCGCGCCCGGTGTCAGGATCAACAGGACGCCGAAAAACCAGGATGACAGCATTGCGGGCGTTGCGATCTGCTTCAGCAGGCGACGCTCCATCACCTTGAAGCGGGCAGATTCCGCGGACCCCGGTGCCACCTGGCAATGATAGACGTAGAGGCGTGGAAGATAGAAGAGCGCGGCCATCCACGCGATCACGGAAATAACGTGAAAAGCAAGTTCCCAACGGTAGAAGGGTGCAAGCGCTGCGATGGTCATGCCGGAGCTTCGAATGGAACGGGAAGAAGGTCAAGAACCTCGTCCAGGCGCCGCAGGACATGGCTTGCACCCGCTTCAAGGAGAATATCGTCCGGCCCGTGCTGTGAAAGGGCAAAGACGGTCATCCCGGCGGCAACCGCGCCCGTGATCCCGGGAATTGAATCCTCGATAACGACACAATCTTCCGGGTCCATTTTTTCAGCGCGGGCAGCGTCGAGAAAAACATCCGGAGCGGGTTTTGGCCGTCCGCCTTGAGCGGCAAGGCGGGGCGCACTGTGCGTCCGTCCGGCCACAAGATCGGCCAGACCGGTACGGGCAAATTTCACATCCATTTCGGGGTCGGCAGAATTGGAAGCAACTCGCCAGTTGATACCCCTCGCATTCAGCTCCTCCAGGACCTTGCGCGCGCCTTCGATCGGCTCGGCTTCCCGGTCCATGGCGAGAATCAGCTTTTCGACAAGGGCATTCATCCACGCTGCCGGTACGGGCCGCGCCAGTCGCGCTTCGATGAGTTCCAGCATCGGCGCAAGAGACATGCCGATGAAGCATGATCTGGCCTCTTCCGCTGTCATCTCCCACCCCAGTTCAGCAAGATGACCGGCAACGACTCGCGAAGCTATGGCCTCGCTGTCGATCAGGACACCATCACAGTCAAAAATAACCAGGAACGGCCGCTCACTCATGGTGCTGCGGGCTCGGGATACCGTGACCAAGGACAACCGTGATGGCGCTCGGAACAGGCGCGGTGGCCCTCATTCGAGCAGAGCCCCACGCCACGGGCGAGCGCTCTGCGAGCGATAGCCCCGAGTGCCTCGGTGAAAATCGGGTCGTCGTTGGGTGTTGGTACACGGTAATACCCCGGCAGACGAAGCCTGTGCGCGATTTCCCGGTACTCGATATCGAGTTCGACCAGCGTTTCTATATGCTCGGAGACGAAGGCAATGGGTATCACGATGACTGCAACGTTATCGGTCGCGGCACGTTCGAGAGCCTGCTCCGTAGACGGTTCAAGCCATTTCTGCGGGGTGGCACGCGATTGAAAGCATATCTGGTGGTCTTCCGTTGTACCCGTCGTCCTGGCCAGAGCGGCAACAACCGCCGCGGTCGAACGCGCAATCTGTTCCTGGTATGGATCGCCCGCCCTGACGATGCTTTCGGGTAAACCATGGGCAGAAAAAAGCAGACGGAGTCCAGTGTCCTTCGGGATCTCTTCGCGCGCTCTCTTAAGGACGGGTACGATCAGAGCAGCGATCGCCGCAGCGAAGTCCGCGTCCTCGAACCAGCAGCAAAGGGTGGTCGTAGGGGCAATGAGGCCAATACGCGCAGCCGCCTCATGCCAGTCGTGAAGCGATGAGCCGGTCGTCGTGGTCGAGAACTGCGGGTATAGCGGCAGCAGAAGAATTCGATCCGGCGCAAACTGCCGGATTCTTCGAGCCGTATCTCCGGCAAACGGATGCCAGTAGCGCATCGCGATAAAACATTTTGCGCCGGGAATCTCAGACTCGAGCGCAGCCGCCTGACGCTGGGTTTGTTCCAGAAGCGGCGACCTTCCGCCGATCAGAGCATATCCTCGCTCGGCCTTTTTTTGTGCTGAAGCGGCGATCAATCTCGCGAGCCAAAAGCGGACGAAGATCGGGACTCTCAGAATGGCCGGATCAGAAAACAGATTGATCCGGAAGCGCTTGATTGCTTCCGGTCCATCCGGACCGCCAAGATTGAAGAGAACGACTGCCACCCGTTCAGGCGGTTCGCCGGAGCGCTGGCCGCGCCCATCTCTCAACCTTTCGGCGGTTACGGAGAAGGAAGGAGTCACCCGGCGGAACTCGCGACCTCGAGGGGTTGGTCGAGTTCCCGCAGCACCCGAATGAGAATTTCGACATGCTCTGGTGGCGTGTCCGGCAAAACCCCGTGACCAAGGTTGAAAATATGAGGTCGACCGGCACACGCATGACATATTTGCTCGATGGCATCTTCGAGCAATGCTCCTCCGGACCGTAACAGTACGGGGTCCAGATTTCCCTGCAAGGCAATCGGCCGCTTCAACTTGGCCTGGTCGAGAAGAGCACCAAGAGTTACCGGATCTACGGCCGTGTCCATTCCGAGACCCGCAATACCTGTTTTCGCGGCGTAAGGAATTGCCATAAGGCCAGCCAAACGTGGAAAGCCGATGACACGGATATCCGGATAAAGCGCAGAAATCGATTCCGTTATTCTAGCCGTCGGCTGCACGACATATTGCCGAAACAGATCGGGCGGAAGAATCCCGGCCCACGAATCAAACAGCATGACGCAATCAGCACCGTGCCGGATCTGGTCCGAAAGGTAGTCTATCGTCGCCTCGGTCACGGTATTGATCAAGGCTGACACGAGCGGTGGATCACCATAAACGAGAGAGCGCGTCACCG
>JAJZBH010000094.1 GCA_021799015.1 Pseudomonadota bacterium | reverse complement strand
AGGAGAACTGCTATGAAACACGAAGTCGCTAAAGCACGTGGTCGGCGAGGTGCCTCTCAATCTCCGGCCATCGAACGAACGAGGACGCGGCCAGTGTTCACTCCCCGCGCCGACATATACGAAACTGAAGCGGCTGTGACCATCCTAACTGAAATGCCCGGCGTCAAGGCAGACGATATCGACATCATGCTTGAGAGAGGAGTGCTAACGATTCGCAGTCGTGCGCAAGAAGCCGCACATGAAGGTTATCGACAAGTTTATGCGGAATACGCTGACGGGGATTACAAGCGCGGTTTCACTCTTTCCGAGGAAATTGATCGAGATAACATAACGTCTAACTGCGCCAACGGCGTGCTCTCGCTTGAACTGCCCAAGGCCAAAGCTGCTCAGGTTCGTAGGATAAAGGTCGCATCTGTGTAACGCCCAGGCTCACAACCATCTTGTGTGGTACCGGCGTTTCGCGCCGATTGCGGGCGTCCGGCTACCGCACCTAGAAGGTCTCACCCTGACCCAGATCGTAGCATGAGATGAGGATGTACATGGTCAGATCTGAAGCCAATTCGTTGCAACGTTCTGGAGACGCGGTACCGCGGCGGACCTCATCATCAAGTTAGAACGCGTGGTTTGCCATTCTGATTATGCTGCAAGGCCGCCGAGCGCCGCTCCGTGATGGAGAAATCTCGCATGCCTGAGTGCCGGTGCAGACTGCCCGGCTCTGCTTTCACCTCTCTAAAGTATATTGCCGTTTCCCAACTGTCACTGGAAGCTACACGTCTGCTGTGCCCGCTCATCTCGAATGGCGCTCCAACCCAACGTCCGCTCGCCCCTGTTCTTCCGCGTGCCGACCATGAAATTACGACCATAAATCGCGCTGCCGCGCACATAAGCACTACGGAGAGTGCGGCGTACCGATAGTTTCGCCGTTTGCTGCCACGCACGCTCGTCGGCATGGCTTGTTGTGATGAAGCACTTGACAACTGCTAGTGAGCTGCTTTCCAATTTTTCGGGCTTAGACTGATCTATGATAAGTACCTTTGGGCGCGTGTAGGCTTTTTTTGATGTGAATTGTACCGCGGCAGGCGTCAGCACCCGACAGATAATCACGGACTATTCTAGCAAGACTACATCGACCATCGGTCCGGCGCTGGATGGCCATCGCTGGTCACACGCTGCAGGGAATATGGTCCGCCGACACACCGCGCGTAAAGCAGCGGCATCGCCCTGCAGGCTAATCAGGCGCTTCGGCCCTGAACGCGCAGTGCACGACAGGATGTCCAAGAGGACCGAATGGATCGTCAGGAGCTCTGTCTGGCCACACCATGGGAAGCGCGTCGTCTTGACCGATGGTCCGCCAGCACGTTGAGGTTTGTGTCTCAGCGGGAACGGCAAACTGCCAGATGGGATTCCGTTGCTGGAATCCCATCCCGCAGACAACGATACAAATTGGCCGGATGTACGAACGAGTATCCATACGACAAGCCGACAATCGGTCGCGACCGTACGGCTAAAGCATAAATCCAGATAGTCTCATTCCTGAGCCGCGCCGTGAGCAAAGCCTTAAAAAAACAACGGTCTGGTTTTGTCCCGGCAGGCAATCTGGCTTATTCCGTACTTTGTTGTTTTTACTTGTTCGTTCGCAAACGCGATCTCGCCATAACGTGTTACAGAGGAGCTCTTCAATGTCATAGGCGTCCCAAAAACCCCCGGGCCACGCGTGTGAGGTCCGCCCTGAAACGTCCGCACACTCTCCGTGAATGACGCCCAACAAACGCGAGCCAAAAAGCCAGCGCAAATGATTAAATTGTTGCGCTCTGGCGCCCTAGACGCGGTGGTATCCGGCGGCACCTCGACAGTAGGCGAGTTATACCGAAACCTCGCGCAGCAGGCGGCGGCCGACGCGCGCGATAACGCTTTCGCTTTCAGAGATCGCCGTCAACCACCTGACATTTGGCGTTAGCTCTCGGCTGAGCCGTCAGACAAACACCCACGGTATAATATGTATGTTTATGATTACTTATGAGCCGACTAGGATAAAACATTACAGACACGGTAAGTTAGATTAGAACATTCCGAACATCATTACCGCCATGACCAAGCGAGAATTGTGTAGAAGAAAAACATATTCTTGCAACGTCACAAGCATGCTTGCTTGACGATGCTGCGGTCACGGTCGCCCGAAAACCTATTTTTAGATATAGTGTTATTCTGTCGATTGCCATTGTCAGCGCTCAACAATTTTTGTGTAAAAGGCTTGTGATGTGCGTTTCCTACGGCGGTGAGTGGCCGCCAATGACCCGCGGGACGCGCGAGAACAATCGAGGCGCCACGTCCTTACGGTCAATATGACGGACGAGGCGATCTCGGTTGGGCGCAGAAGGCTTTAGGCAATCCCGCCGGCCGTCTCAAAAGACGGTGACCACAGATCTCGCCATCAGGCCATGTGCCCGGTCGAAGCGCCGACCATCCCAAAAAGCGACCGTTCAGGAGGGTCAGACTCCGCTGAATATCCGGGACTCCGGCTGGCGGGAACGCAGTAGCTGACGGGGAAGGTGAGTCTCCTACGCCGTAAAAACAAACGATTACATGTTTGAAAGTATCTTTTCTTTACAAACTATGGCTTAGCGACGCGATGCAACAGCTACATCGCCGTTTATCCGGTCACCACTTCAACCGCCCACACATGCACCTCTATCCGCGCCTCTTCGTCCACGAAGCAGAATGGCAGTGCAGTTTCATGTTGCTAATGGAGATCGTATTCCTGTTTGTCGCCGTTCCCGCTTTGGGGGCATTTAAACAAGACCACGACGTTTTGCTTCTTCTACAGTTGGTGCTCGCAGCAACCGCCATCGCTGTTATCGCAAGAGTGAAGTGGCTGAAACTCACCCTTGCAACAACCTTCGGCATCACACTGGCGATCCAAGTTCTGCCCGGCTTACTCCCTCAAGCGACGGCGTTGACGGTGATCTTCATTTACAATCTACTTGTAACATGGGCAATGGCCCGCCTCGTATTTGGCCCAGGCGAAGTGAACAAGCATCGTATTGCTGGGGCTGTTTTCATTTATTTGAACACGGCTCTCTTGTTTTCCATATGCTACGCGGGCGTAAGATTTAGCGACCCTGGTGGCATGACGTGGTCCCACCTCGTCGGCCCTCCCCGGTTTTCCGAATTGCTCCATCTTAGTTTCACGACATTGACCACAATTGGAGACAACCAAGTTGTGCTCACGTCGCCGTTTGCTCGCAGCCTAGCAGACTCGGAAACGATTGTTGGGCAACTGTTTCCTGCACTTTTGCTGTCCCGCCTCGTCGGACTGCATCTAAACCGCAACCGGTAGCAGCATCCGGCACGGAAACACAAGACGATACCGCGATAGTTGCGACGTGTGGCAGCTTAAGAACAGTCGTAAATCCAGAAGGACGTGTAGCTTTATATGCCGCTGACAGCTGCTATTGCAGAAGCGCAGTGAGGACGTTGTACATTGGAGAGTTCGATAGCGTTGGATTCTGCTGAGCAAGAGTCGCAGTTCAAGCCCGATCTGGTCGAGTTCGTCCAGATGTGCTTGTGACATGTTGGCCAGACGCTTTTCGCCGAGCTCGGTTAAGATGAGAAGCACGCGACGCCGCTAGCCAAAGGCGCTTTCTCGACGGCAACAACCGCCGGCGTCCCCTCGTTCAGCTTGTAGTACGTTATGTGACAATTCATCCTATCGAATATTTGTTCTTGCTTAGCGGGATACAAGATTGCGTTTGAGCTGCAAAAACCTTGTTGTCTTTCAGTGGCAATTGAACCATTGCCTCGACCGACTGCCCCTATAACGCAATTATAACATCTCTATTACTCCTGACGATTTATTATATATATCTACGTCGTTGCTTCGTCCTCATTTTTTTGACCTTTTCGCCCGCTTTCTTTAACGTTGTTGTGAATTTACGACTTTCCCGAATTTCGACTTTTTGCGTATTTGTCGTGCATGTAGCGTGCGCGCCCTAACCGCCAGATGGTCAGCTAGTCAGCGACGATCACACCCAAGACTGTCTGCTGTCACTCTGCCCATCGAGGAGTCACTTCAACGAAAGTTGCCTTTCATCATTTAGTAACCCGACTAGTCTACATTCACGTTTGCATTTTGCCTCTGCATCCAGATCGTGTTCCGGACGCTTCCAAATGAAAGTCGGTCTGTTTCACGACCTGTACAGATGTACGGTTTATCGTGACGACCAGAAAGAGACACCCTAGGTACGCTGACGATGGCACACCGCCGACGTTTTGCCTTTGTGGTGACACTACGTTCGACCTGAAAGAGGGACAAAACGAATTGCTTCCAATGATCTGGCAAAAACAGTATTTATACAAATGTCGAGTTCCATATGTCGGCTTCAGCGCACCGCCGCGTTATATGTGAAATATTCTTAGATTGAACGGAAGTTGTTTGATTATCATTTACCGCTTTTGCTTTGTCAGTACCACTGCAAAACGTGTTACAAATTGCAAATAGCGCAGCAATGTAATTACGGTATCTATTTATTATGTCTCCTGAAGAGAGTCACTGATGGCGTTGATCCATGTGTCACGGCTCTTCTGCCTTAGTGTGATAGAGAATTTACCAAAGGAGATAAGAATGCAATTTCTTCGACTCGCGGCCGCCGCTGCAACGCTTGCTGTTGTTATGTCAGCGCCTGCCTACGCTCTAAACCGTCCACCCGAGAACCCGCAGTATCATCACCAGCTTCCTCATCAGGTTCCTTATTACGATCTGGTGTCGCAAAGGAACCAGCCGAGCACGTGGACATCCGCAACTGACAATTTCAGGACTCATGGTCCCGCTATCCAGCATGCCTGTCCAAACCAGTGCCGCTGATCGATAGTACGATCAATATCTCGCCTGTCAACCGGCAAGGCTTGTCAACGTCTTGCCGGTTCGCTCGAATGGATCAGGTATTAAATAGTTATTGCCGAGACAATACAAAAAACTCTTGACTATACCTTGACTCACGGAATCCGCCTCCGTGGTCTCTCCGGCGTCCGCGTGTGTCTGAGATGTTTTGGTCCATCGGAACAGGCGCAGCACGCAAAATCGTTACGGCAAAAAATGAGCTTCATTTCCTTTGAACTCAGTTTTTTTCACAGATGATGTGGGGCGTCGTTGAAGAGATGGTGAGCCGGCACTAGCGAATGACACAGTGGTGTAGTCATCTATCGTAGGACGTGTCATGCGGGATGACAAAGACACTGATCGGTTTGTTGGCCCGATTCGAGCCTTGACTCGGGCCGTTATCAAACTGGCCGGGAGATTCGGCATCTGGCGTGAATGCTGAAAGTCGGACAAACGGACACGCTCCAACAGGTTCTCTCGATGCCTTAATCCGCGGACGACGACGCCAGGGTAGTCGTAGATCAACGTTAATTTGCGAGAGGTGGGTGCAGGTTTATATCAGACCCGCGAGCCGGCACGCCCTCGGAAGAATGCATAATGCCCCTCTTTGCCATCTGGGGGCGTTTGTCAGTTGGCAAAAACTCTTCACGGTAAAAGCTCCCATCTGCAGTGCTACGACCCGCCGTCGCTTGATGCGCAGGGGTGCGGGAGAGCACAAAACGAATGTTATCAGTCGGTACAAGCAAATCTCACGACTGGGCGATTCGACCAAGCATCGAAATCTTCATGCTCCCTTTGCAGCTTTCTCCCAGAATGTCGATGTACGACCTCACGGAGTTTGTGGTTCCGGCACTTTTTTTTGATCTGCGGCCATCTCGATGAAGGCACGCATGTACTCGATTGTGGCATCAGCCTCCCGTATTCCTAGAAAAATCTGCTTTGCGACACCTTCTTGTCCCAGCCGCAAGGCGTGAACCTGAAAGCGGGAACTATGCTCGTCGACCAGCCAGCGTGGGAGGGCGGCCACGCCACGCCCGTGCGCCACCATGAGCAACATGATGTCAGTCGTCTCGATCAGCTTATGTTGACGGGGGGCAATGCCAGCAGGCATCAGGAACTGACTGTAAATGTCGAGCCGTTCAATCGCCACAGGGTAAGTGATCAGGGTTTCCTCAGCCAGCTGATGCGCCAGCACGAAATCGGCGTCCCGCAGCGGATGTTCAGGGCCCACTACCAGGACCGGTTCGTAATCGAATACGGGATTGAAGCGCAACCCGGGCTTAAACAGGGGATCAGGCGTCACCAACATGTCGATTTCGCGCCCGAACAGCGCACCAATACCGCCGAATTGGAATTTCTGGAGAACATCGACATCCACATTGGGCCAGAGATCAAGATAGGGCGCAACAACTTTCAGCAGCCATTGATAGCAAGGGTGGCATTCCATACCGATGCGCAACTTACCTCGCTCGCCACTTGCAAATTGCCGTATCCGATCTTCAGCATGAGCTAGTTGCGGCAGCAACCGCGCGGCTACGGAAAGCAGAAACTCCCCTGCCTGAGTAGGTTGCAGATTACGCCCCTCGCGCCGCCAAAGTTCCACGCCAATTTCGCTCTCGAGCTTACCGATTGCATGGCTAAGCGCCGACTGAGTCAGGCTTAGCCGCTTCGCCGCGGCTGTCAGTGACCCTTGCCGCTCGATTTCGTGCATGATTGCTAAATGGATACGCTCGAGTTTTGCCATGCCACCTCAATGAATAATGAATTCTACTCATCTATTTATGAAAATATATCATTTTTATTCATATATTTGTTGTCCTATTATCCATACCACTGTTACTCATCTCGTGGGCAGGTATATTCCATGGTTACGACCCATAATCTTGGCTTTCCACGCATCGGGGCGCGGCGTGAGCTGAAGTTCGCTCTTGAGTCCTATTGGAAGGGTGCGACCTCACAGAGGCAATTACAGAAAGTCGGCACCGAGCTGCGTGCGTGCTGCTGGCGCAATCAAGCCGTGCTCGATCTGGTGCCGGTGGGCGATTTCTCGTTTTACGACCATGTACTCGACATGAGCTTCACATTAGGGAACCTTCCTGTCCGCGTACGGGGTCTTCATGACAATACGCTGGATAATTACTTCCGCGTCGCGCGCGGTCGCTCGACTCCTCACGTGGAAGATCTGGCTTCCTGCTGCGGCAGTATCGCCGCCGGTGAGATGACCAAATGGTTCGACACCAACTACCATTATATCGTGCCGGAATTTGATGCTCAGACCGCATTCAAGCTTGATGCTTCGCGTCTCGTGGATCAGCTCGCGGAAGCAAGGACTACTGGCGTCACGGCCAAGCCAGTGATCATCGGACCGATCACCTATCTCGCGCTCGGCAAGGCTAAGGATGGCTCCGACAAGCTTGCTCTTTTGCCGCGCCTGCTGCCAGTCTACGCGAGTCTGCTTTCGGTCCTGGCCGAACAAGGCGTCGAGTGGGTGCAGGTCGATGAACCAATCCTTGTCACGGAGCTAGACACGGTCTGGCAGCAGGCTTTCATGGATGCATACCAGATCCTTAACAGAGGAGCGCCCAAACTCCTGCTTGCCACCTACTTCGGGCAATTACGCGAAAACCTGCCTCTGGTTGGGCTGCTTCCGGTACAAGGCGTTCATATTGATGCCATCAATGCCCGGGATGAGGTTCCGCAATTGATCGCGGCCGGCCCGCCGGAACGGGTGATCTCGCTCGGCGTCGTTAATGGCCGAAACATCTGGAAGACTGACCTTCACGCAACACTTGACTGGCTTGAACCACTCTCGGTGCAGCTGGGCGATCGCCTCTGGCTGGCGCCAACCTGTTCATTGCTCCACGTGCCCATTGATCTGGCCATTGAACAGAAGATAGACGCCGAGGTCCGTTCCTGGCTCGCTTTCGCGATTCAAAAGTTGGAAGAAGTCCAGCTTCTTGCTACGGCACTGGATCACGGCCGGGCGGCCGTGGCAAAAGAACTTGCTGCCAACCGCTCCGCGCTCATCTCGCGTCGCACCTCGGTGCGTGTGAACAATCCGGCAGTTAAAGCAGCGGTCGCCGCCATCACTCCTGACCTCGGCTGTCGCCACAGCTCCTTCGCGATACGTTCGGCCAAGCAGGCGGCACTCCTGCACCTGCCTTTCTACCCCACCACCACAATCGGCTCATTTCCACAAACTAGGGAGATCCGGCAGGTGCGTGGCCAGTTCAAGGCCGGCAAGATCAGCGAAGCAGCCTACAAGAAAGTGATGCGCCACGAAATCGAGCACAGCATACGAGAGCAGGAAAAGCTCGGGCTGGACGTGCTCGTGCACGGCGAGGCCGAGCGCAACGACATGGTCGAATATTTTGGGGAACAGCTTGATGGTTATGTGCTCACGCAGGGCGGTTGGGTGCAGTCCTACGGCTCGCGCTGCGTAAAGCCACCGATTCTGTTCGGTGATATACGTCGCCCGAACGCCATGACAGTCGAATGGTTCAGTTATGCAGCCTCGCTTACCGCCAAGCCCATGAAGGGCATGCTGACCGGGCCCGTGACTCTTCTCAACTGGTCCTTCGTGCGGGACGACCAGCCGCGCTCGGTCTCCTGTTACCAGCTTGCGCTCGCCATTCGCGAAGAGGTTCTGGATCTGGAAAAGGCTGGAGCACGTATCATCCAGATCGACGAGGCCGCGCTACGCGAGGGCCTACCCCTGCGCAAATCCCAATGGCACGACTATCTGCGCTGGGCAGTCGAATCATTCCGCGTTACGGCAAATGGCGTGCAGGATGAAACCCAGATCCATACCCATATGTGTTATTCGGAGTTCAACGACATCCTCGCGGCAATCGCCGACATGGACGCCGACGTAATCACCATTGAGACCTCGCGTTCCGATATGGAGCTGCTTGATGCGTTCCAGACGTTCAACTATCCGAACCAAATCGGCCCTGGCGTCTACGACATTCACTCCCCAAACATCCCGAGCGAGACCCAGATCGTCACGCTGATGAAAAAGGCCACGGAGCGCATCCCAGTCGAACGACTCTGGGTGAATCCGGATTGTGGCCTGAAAACCCGTCAGTGGAACGAGGTAATCCCCGCTCTCAGCAATATGGTCAGCGCTGCACACGTCTTACGGGCTCATCTTGAAAACAAAAAGTGCGCCCATTTGTCAGATTGTTGATTTCTGTTGAGAAGTGTTGGGGCGGAACGGCGCACGGCATCGGATGTGCCCAGATGAGGTGGCTCAAAGACCGTCATGAAAGAGCCGTCCCATGGAATATAAGCGCATATCGATTGACACGTCGAAGCATATGTTCACGTTACACGGCATCGATGAACAGGATCGCGTTATCCTCCGGCGCGAGCTTCGGCATCGGCGGGTTGAAGTCTCCTTTGCCAGATTGCCACCGGCCGATGCCACTCTGGAAGCCTGTGCTGGTGCCCACCACCATTGGGCCCAGGCACTGGGGATCATGGGCACCTCGAGGCAACAAGGTCTTTGGTAAAATCACCGGCAACAACCATAAACGGACCAATCTCATCATGGCGCAACGGGGCAAGGATTGGATCGCGCCCCTGTTGTTCCAGACAAATTGCACGC
>JAJZBH010000093.1 GCA_021799015.1 Pseudomonadota bacterium | reverse complement strand
CCGGACACGCCAGCACCTCTCTCGGGGGCCAACGCGCGTCACACAACGCCCATAGCGCTTGTCGCCCCGCGGTTCAGTTCAATCCCAAGCCATACCCCAAATTCAAACCCCCCCATTGATGACACGACCTAATTATGGCATATAAATCAGAGCGATGCAGATGTTGGTCGGTAGACCATCGCCCGAGCGGCGTGGTGGTGCTGGACATGGAGCGAAGCGCCCGGTCCCCTCCTACAGCTAGGAGGAAGGTGCCACGCCGACAAAGGGTTCTTCAGCGGCACCTGCTATCTACGCCGCCTTCCAGATGGCCGAAGTGGTAATTATGGCGCGCTGACAGTCACTTTCGTGTCATTCCGCTTTTCAGCGACGCAGGAACCGGGCTAGCCTGCCACCATCCGGGGGCGGCATGCCACAGCAATGAAAGTATGGGGAAACGGCGATGGAATTCGGCTATTTCACGATGCCATCTCATCCACCGGAAAGGGGATTGAAGGCGGGTCATGACTGGGATCTACAGGTTCTGCGCTGGCTCGATGAACTCGGCTATAGCGAAGCATGGATCGGGGAGCATCACACCGCGCCGTGGGAACCGCACCCCGCACCCGATCTGCTAATCGCGCAGGGGCTACTGCAGACGAAGCGCCTGCGCATCGGCCCCGGGGGTTTCCTGCTCCCCTATCACCATCCGGCCGAGCTCGCCAACCGTGTCGCCATGCTCGATCATCTGTCTGAAGGCCGATTGATGTTCGGGGTTGCCGCGTCGGGACTCCCGAGCGACTGGGCGATGTTCCATGTCGACGGCATGTCCGGCGTAAACCGCGAGATGACCCGGGAGGCGTTGGACATAATTCTGCGCCTCTGGGATGGCGAGGAGTCATTCGACTTTGATGGAAAATACTGGAAAGTCACCAAACCAGGAACGATGTTTGGAGTCCTGAAGCCGCATATCGTTCCGCTCCAGCGTCCGCACCCGCCGATCGGTGTCGCCGGCCTCTCCAAGGGATCCGACACGCTCAAACTCGCGGGTGAGCGTGGCTTTCTGCCGCTGAGCCTCAACCTCAACCCAGCCTATGTCGCGAGCCATTGGGAATCGGTCACGATCGGCGCGGAGCGCACCGGGCGCACGCCGAAGCGTTCCGACTGGCGCTTGGTGCGCGAAGTGTTCGTTGCCGATACCGACGAAGAAGCCTGGCGGCTCTCGGTCGGCGGCATGATGGGGCGCATGATGCGGGAGTATTTTCTGCCATTGCTCGGCAATTTCGGCTTCCTCACTTACCTGAAACATTCTGAGGACGTAGCCGATTCGGATGTCACCGTGGAGTATTGCGCGCGTCGGAATTGGCTGGTCGGTTCACCCGATACGATAGTGCGGCGGATCGAGGAAATTCAGCACGAGGTCGGTGGCTTCGGGTCGCTTCTCGTCTTCGGGTTCGATTACAGCGAGAACCCGGCCGCTTGGCGCAACTCTTTGGAAATGCTGCAGCGAGAGGTGCTGCCGCGGGTGCGCCATCTTGGGGTAACGGCTGCGCTGGCTGGGGATTGAGGCCTCCGCGGCCGATGCCAGCCCGTGCCTTGGGCACGATGTCGTCGCGCAATTGTAACGGCGGCGTACGGTGCGGCCCGTTGGTGCGGATGCTATCGCCCCGTGGTCTCCAGGGCAGGGGACGGTTTAGCCGGGATAAGTTCAATTGGGACAGCGCGTCGCCCTCTGCTGCCGCGTCTCGACTGCCGACTAGTTCTGCGCGCGCGAGGAACGGGACCTGGCCGCGTTCGCCGGGAGGTCCGGCTACGATGTGGTTGGAACGTTCAAGGAAACCGGCTCGGGTGTAAAACTGGATCGGGTCGAGCGGCGAAAGGTCATGGCGCTCGCCCAGGCCCGGCAGATTGACGCGGTGCTGGCGACCGAATTGTCGCGCTGGGGGCGTAGCACCACGGACCTGCTCGCGACGCTGAAAGATCTTGAAGCACGCCGCGTGTCGGTAATCGCGCTCAACGGCATGGCATTCGACTTCGCCACCCCACACGGACGGATGATCGCGACCGTGCTGGCCTTAATTCGCAACCGGTGAGTAACCCAACTGACCCCCCATTTCGCGAGCTTTTCGTATCCCATCCTCTTATCAAGGAACTTGTATGCCACGCGTGTTGATATAAATTGCGTAGAGTGATGTATGACCGCAGATGAAAAGACGATCGCGCGCAGGCCCACCGAAACACACATTGGCAACCTTCTCCGGAACAGGGATCTTTCCGATCAAATCACCTCCCATAGTGAAACATTGTACACCATCGCCCGCGCTGGTCCAGATATTTTCTTCGACGTCAACGCGAAAACCGTCAGGAATTCCCGGTGATACCTCGGCAAAAACCCTGCCGTTACGTAGAGTTCCCTCATCACTCACGTCAAAACAGCGAATATGATGCGGCCCCTGGGGATCAGGCCAGAGGCCTGAGTCGGCGATGTAGAGACGCTTCTCGTCTGGCGAAAAGGCAAGCCCGTTCGGGCGAGAAAAATCATCCGCCACCACTCGCAGGCTTCCGTCAAGCGGATTGAGGCAATAAACATTGCATGTACCAATCTCGCTCTCCGCTTTGCCCCCCTCATATTCAGCGCTGATACCATAAGTCGGATCGGTAAACCATATCGTGCCATCGGATCGCACTACGACATCATTGGGAGAATTGAGTCGTTTGCCCTGGTAACTATCGGCAAGAACGGTAATTTCGCCGTTCAACTCTGTTCTTGTTACACGTCGCCCACGATGTTCGCAGGTCACCAAACGCCCCTGACGGTCACGAGTATTGCCATTCGAGAAATTCGAAGGACTACGAAATGTGGTGACCGCTCCAGTGAATTCGTCCCAACGTAGCATTCGATCGCTAGGAAGATCGCTCCAGATAAGACACCGATGATCGGCAAACCATACAGGACCT
Organism: Pseudomonadota bacterium; assembly: GCA_021799015.1. Classification (GTDB taxonomy): domain Bacteria; phylum Pseudomonadota; class Alphaproteobacteria; order Acetobacterales; family Acetobacteraceae; genus Acidiphilium. The sequence goes on along the minus strand of JAJZBH010000093.1, from coordinate 6,671 downwards.
TCTGACCATCGCATTCCGCTATGCAATTTTTCAAGAAAAACGATCGGGATGGTATAGCGGCGGAAGCGAGGATCAAGAATTTCAAATGGTTCCATTTCCGGTCTCCCTGTGGAGTTGTAACGATAACGGTTCGTTCTGTTACGATCACTATGTTGCATTTTTGGCAATCATACCCTGACGTTTGCGCGCCGCGTAGATAGAAAGCCCAACAGCGATGATCAAGATACTACCGTTGAAGAAATACTGCACATAAAATGGCGCACCAAGCTGTTGCACTCCTGAGAACGAAAATGCAAGCACAAGAACCGATAAAAGTGTACCGACGACATTCACCCGCCCTGGCTTGATCGACGTCGCACCAAGCAAAGTCGCCGCAAATGCCGGAAGCAAATATTCTGGCCCGACACTGGGGGTTCCTGTTTGCAGCATGCTTCCCAACAATAGCCCCGCAATGCCGCTTAGCAACCCAGACGCAACAAAGGTGCCTAGAACATGGTTATTGATATTGATCCCAAGCAACTCAGCGGCACGCGGATTAGCGCCAATGACATAAAGATTGCGCCCAAGAGGCAAACGCTCGGTGACAATCCACAAAATTATGGCAACGAACGCGACGTAAAGTGCAGGCAATGGAATTCCATGCAAAACCTGCGTCATATCGGTGAAGATCTCTGAAAGATTTATCCCAACAATTTGTTCGCCATTACTGTACCAATTAGCAATGCCGTATAGCAACGTTCCTGTGCCCATGGTGGCGATAAAAGAATCAATCTTAAAGCGTGTCACGAGAATCCCGTTCATGTAACCAATTAGAAGCGATAACGTTAAGATTAACGTCCCCGCTTCGAGAAAATCCATCCCTTCGCGAACTTGGAGTCCAACGATAAGGACTTGTGCTACGCCGAGATGATAGCCGACCGACAGATCAAACTGCCGTGTCGCCAGGGGGATCATCTCCGCAAGCGCGAGAAGAGCGGTGATCGATTGACTCACAAGAATTGAGTCGAGATTTGTAGCGCTAAGAAAACTTTCGGGGCGAATCACTCCAAAAATTAGGATCACAAGAACGAAAACGACAAGCAAGCCGTAAGTGGCAACGAGATGCGATGCCGTCTCTGGCATCAAGCGTGGCCGCTCAGAACCCTGCGGCACGTGCGTTAAGTCCGGATTTGATCCCGACATATTGTTTTCCATTTTTTCGTCTACCTACGGCGTGGCCGTTGCCACAAGTGAGCAGCGGGCGATGAGAGTATCCTGGGTAAGCGTATCGCCGGACATATCGGCGACGATGGTCCCACGCACCATAACAAGGGCACGGTCGCACAAAGTCACAATCTCCTCAAAATCGGAGGATATTACTAGAACCATCGCACCTTGCGTAGCGACATCGCGCAAAGTGCGGTGTATCAGTGCTTTTGCACCAATATCGACACCGGCGGTGGGCTCTTCCAAGATGTAGAGATGTGCCTTGGTTGCAAGCCATCGTCCGATAAACACTTTTTGCTGGTTACCGCCACTGAGCCATTCAATTAGCGCGGTATCATCACGTGGCCGAATATCGAGAAGATCTAGCATATGCCAGAGACGTTTATATTCGGCATCGCGCCAGAACGGGCTAAAAAGTCTACTTCCAATATTGCCAAGATTTGGAAACATGTTCTCCCGTAATGTCATTCCGCCCAGGGCGCTTTCCCCAAGTCGGTCACTAGGCAGAAGAGCTATGCCACGCGCGATACGCTCTGCGACTGAGAGATCCGAGGGCAATTCCCTTCCGTCTAGTCGGATAACACCGCGGCTATGTCGCACGTCTCCAAAAATCGACCTACCAATGGTTTCATGCCCGGCACCGCGCAGACCCGCGAGGCCGACGATTTCCCCTGCTGCAAGCGTGAAGCTGATTGGTCCTTGATTGCCGACATGTAGATCACTAATTTCCAGCAACGCGTGACGCTCTTCGGATTTAATGACACCGATAGAAGGCAGTTCCAGGTCCCGACCGAGCATATCATGAACTATATCGGCAGCACTTATTTCCTCAATTTTTGATGTTCGTACGCGACGCCCATCGCGTAGCGTGGTGACATTATCTACTAGCCCGAAAAGTTCGTGTAGACGATGACTAACATAAAGGATACTTGCGCCGGCTCCACGCAAGCGTCGGAGTACGTTGAACAAGCGCTCGGCATCCGGGCCAGGCAAGGACGCAGTTGGCTCATCGAGAACAATAATACGCGCATCGCGCGACAGCGCCCGAACGATAGCTAGCACTGCCCTGTTCGAAGCCGCCAGCGTGCCTGCTGGTGCTCGTGGATCTGGGGCGTCAAGACCGGCAGTTAAGTAGATTTTTTCAGCCTGCTCCCATACTCGGCGCCAGGAGATTAAGCCGCCAGCGCGCGGGAATCCTGCAACTAGCGCGATATTTTCCCCGATGCTCATATCGTTGATAAGGCCAAGATCCTGATGCACGAACGAAATCGGCACTGGTTCGACATGTGGACGCACAAGCTTCCCGTCGATACGAATTTCGCCATGATCAGGTTGATGAATGCCCGCAAGCAATTTTATTAGGGTGGATTTACCAGCGCCGTTCTCACCGACGAGCGCGTGAATTTCGCCGCGAGCAATACTCAGATCGACATGGTCGAGAGCCAACGTACCAAGGAATCTTTTTGTAAGGCCACGAATTTCAATTGCGGCTGGCGCTTCGGTTGCCATCTTCTATGCTCCGGCGAAACAATGAGTTGGCATAAAGAGGAAAATAATATAGGGTCGCTTCGGGCAGCGCCGGCAACGGAAGCGACCCTATACATCGCAACACTACTGACAGGGAGTCTTTGTACCTTTCCAGATATTCATATAATGGCAGGCGAAGTGGTTGCTGGGAACGAACTCGTTTTTGTCACCGCCCTCGCTGTCGACATTTTGCTTTACGATTAGGAACGTCGGCTGGATGAAATGCGCGGGCTCCTCACCCGCCATGGCGTGGATCACCGCATCTATTGCCTCGTAGCCGAACAGAGAGCTTGGCTCGGGAACGCTCGCGACTTCAAAACCACCCTTACGTATCATATCATAGGCGGACGGCGGGGCATCGGCGCCAACGAGCTTAATCTTGTCTGGCGAAGCGCCGGCGGCGCGCAAAGCGGCGGCGACATTGGTATAGTAGCCGTCACAGCACGTGGTCATCCACCAACTATCACCGTACCGCGCGAGTAGACCGGACACCGTCGATGACATGCGCGCGGATGCGTCGCCGAGCGGCATATTAACTGTCTCCAGCATCTTACAGCCGGGGCAATTGGCGATCGGAGTCGTCGTTGCTTTTGCCTTAAAACGAGCGATCGCGTAGCTGTCATCCACCATGTGAATGTCACGCGCCTTCCCGTCAGACATCGCGATAACATAAGCCGCTTCAGTTTGACCGATTTCGGCGGGATTGGATACTATGTTCATATAGAGACCGAGATCGGGATGCGGGCCGGGAAAAGCCGTCGCATGGATACCGATTACAGGGATGTGGCGCGCGACGGCGTCTTTGATTGGCTTCTGTAATGCGTTGGCGTCAGCCGGCGTAACGATAGCGGCTGGATTTGCTGCTAGGGCCTGCTGCATCGCCGTCAGCGTCCCGCTCACCGTACCTTGGCCGTTGAATGTAATTACCTTCCAGCCAAGCGCATGGGCTGCTTCTTCGACGCCGCGTCCCCAAAGTACGTGCGGAGTGTAGGATTGGTCAGGAGACACATAGGCAATCGTAAAACTACCGGCCGGCGCGCGCGGCCCTTCCGTCGGACCCATCCAGTCGGTTTGCCGCTTGGTGCGCTCAGCGACGATCGCTTTCGCCTCGGCAACCGTAAGTGTCGGTTTGATCACCGGGTCGGGCCACGCCGGGTAGGGGTTTGACCGGGTCTCCGCCATCACGAGCCCTGCGGCAGAAAGCGAGCCGAGCAAAACAACGCTACCAATACTAAGTTGAGCAACGCGCTTGCCAAAAAAGCGTAGCAAAAACCTCTCGGACATATGTTTCCTCCTGCTTTTTGAATTAGCCACGTTTACATAATCGATCGTGGCAGTTAGGGTCGATGCGGTATTCCCTCACGATTATCGGTCAGGCGGCGACCTTTCTCCTTCCAAATTGTCCAAAAACCGTCGTGGCATCCGTTATTGGGGGGATACAGCGCCCGCATCCTGCATGGCGCGAAGATGATAGAGCGTCGTGTTACTGACCAGGTCGACCATATCAGCGGTTATCGGCGCATCGGTTGGCACATCGCAGCGCAGCTTGGCGCCAGTCAGCAGACCGAGAGGTACGAGATTTTCGGCTCGCGTCGTTTCGTAGAGATCGTTCAGCGCGTAAACCGAAGAGCCACCTGCACCGTCAATGATTTCGCCAGCCTTCAACGTTCGCTTTGCCGCGCCGAACACCTCCGTCACCAAGCCCAGTTTCGGCACGATGGTCGGATGATTAAACTCAACGGCGTTTACAATCGATAGCGGGATTTCATTGGTGACGAGATGATAGGGCGTATACATATTGTAGTAGCCATCAGAGCCGGTGACGTCGAGATAATTCATATCCTCTCGGATCTGCTCATTGTCCGTATAGACGCACAAGAATACTCCGGGAGTGACGCTACGGTCGAAATCGATTGAACCGTCGGGATGCTTGAGAGGGCGCGCGTAGTCCACCACGCCTCGGCGATTCAGCAGACCACCTTCGTGTATCGGCCGGAATAGTCGTGGGATTTCGTGGACGCCAGCGACCGGCCCGTGCATGCCACGAATGTCGGGAACCAGACCTGTGTAGTTCGAAATGCAGGCCATCTCTATCATCGTTTTGGTGGCGTCGCGGAAGGTAACAAGAAAATGCGGATTGATTCCGAGCCGCCTCGCGTCCTCAGCGACGCTGTCGGGAGTTGCGTAGCGATCGAACAAACCAATGCTCGAAGGAGCCTTACCAACCGCGATGATCTCGAATCCGAGCCCAGCGTAGCGGTCGTAATACTCTGCAATCAATCCAGGCTCGTCGCCTGACGAGACAGTGTAGACAACGCCCGCCGCCTGCGCCATCCGATAGAGAATTGGTCCGACAACGACATCCGTTTCAACATTCAGCATCACAGTGTGCTTCCGTGCGAGAATCGATCGCATAGCCACCTTCGCGCCGATCTCCGGACTCCCGGTCGCTTCCACTACAACGTCTATGTCGAGTTCAGTGATCATATCGGCATCCTGCGTCGCCACAGGCTTACCTGCGCGCACCGCATCAGCAGCCTTCGAGCGCAGATTGGTAACAACAACATCTTCGCGGCGAATGCCACAAAGTCCAAACGCCCGCAGCACTCGCTCGGTGTCAAGGTCGGCGATCACGGCATTGCGTATCCCGCGCATCAGTCCGATCTGGGCGATTGCACCCGTTCCCATACGACCCGCGCCGACGAAACCAACCGCGATCGGTCTGCCTTGCTCCGCGCGACGGTCCAGCGCCTGCTTGAACATAGCCCCTCCCAATCCTATCTTTTCGTCCATCAGAATGTCTGATATTACGATTCAACGATCGATACCACTTGTCAAGCCCGCTTTTGGATTCGATCCACCGCTGGCCGGAGAAATGGAACGCCATGGGTCATTTTGCACGCGTACGATCTGCGTTTTCCGCGCAGATCGTACTCATTCGCGGTTTTCTCTTCACGTCGACTGTTGGTATCATTCTGCTTAGTCGGCAGCCATGAACGACCATTACCCCGATATTCGGCCGCTCAACCGCGCGACGCTTCCGCAGGAAATTGTGAAGGCATTAACCGATCTGATCATGAAAGGAATCTGGAAGCCTGGCGACCTTATTCCGTCGGAAAAGGAGCTGGCGGCTCGTTTCCAAGTTGGCAGATCGACGATCCGGGAGGCAGTCAAGAGCTTGGCTGTGCTCGGCGTATTGGAGGCCCGAGCCGGTGGTGGGTCATATGTCCGGGCGCCAACCAGCGAGCTACTCTCCGGCGCGTTTCGTTGGGGCGTGCTGCTCAGCGAACGCAATCTTGACGATTTCGTCGACGTCCGCGCGCTCATTGAGGTAGAATGCACCCGCCGCGCCGCGGAGCATCGCAGTGCGTCGCTGTTGGGGCGACTTGCGGCCTCGCTCGAACGAATGGCGGTATGCCAAGCCGATCATGATGCCTTTACCGAATCTGATGCGCGATTTCATCTAGCCATTGCCGATGCCGCGGGAAATCCCATTTTCGGAACGATCGGTTCGACGATCCAATCCATCGTGCGGATCTGGTATCCTAAAACCTATTATATCGCGGAAACAAAAAGTTTAACCATTTCTGAGCATCAAACCATCTTTAACGCCATTGACCTCGGCGATGGAGAGCGGGCCGCGAGCGCGATGCGTGCGCATCTTCTCGCTGCGGGTCAAAGATTACGCCACGTGCTCTCCGAAGATATCAGAGAAAGAGTAAAAAATTAATGCGGCAGGCACTTCGAAGACCGTGTCCCGCGCCATTTCTGACGCAGGTTTGCATCAGTCAAACGGCACTGCAAATGACATCGGCCGGCGTGATCATCTCCGCGTCCAGCTAGTGCTTTGAACCAAACCGAGGATTCACAACGGGGCTGATTTGTGAGATTCTGTGTGCATGGCACAGACCGTCATCCCCATCGTCAACTCCGAGGAC
>JAJZBH010000092.1 GCA_021799015.1 Pseudomonadota bacterium | reverse complement strand
CGATCTTCGCGCGGGGAATGTCATTTAGCTGTTTCTATCATGAACTGTCAACAATAGTCTAGGGTACTATATGTTATAGTATTCTGACTGAGGAATGCAGGCCCCTCTAAACATTTGATACCAAAATGACGGCAATGTGAATTTTTTCGGCCAAGAAAGCGAGTAATTGTACTATGTTCCCCGAGGCAATAATCTTCTCGAACTGAAAAGCCCCGAATCGCTCCGGGGCTTTTCTTTCAGTTTTGGTGGTTGCCTGGCCACGGTACGAAATAAAATCGGCGTCAGTCGCTTCCTTTGGGGTCTTTTCCGCCGAAGGCTGGAACCGATATGATATGCCTAAATTCAGGCATATGTGCATCGCACTGGATTTGGGCTTAACGTCAATAGGGATGCTTGGTGGGGGGGATTCATGAAAGCGCTTTTGAGGGCCGTGTGTTCTTTCTGTGGTTTAGTAGCGCTCTGTTTCGGTATTACGAATGTCGGTTTTGCACAATCCAACATTGCTGGTGCGGTGAATGCCCCCTTCCAGAATTCCTTAAGCACAATGGCGCAAGATTATGCAGGAATCGTCAAAGATGCATGCAGGGGAGCGCCGGAGGACGGCCGCCCCACAGGCAAGCCCGGAAATTTTCCAGATGAGGTTCGATGCCAATCGACAAGGGCGATTGCATTATCCTGCACAGAAATGGCTCAGCAAGCCGTCAATTTCCGCCAGATAATAGAGTCCGGCAAATCTTCTTACAAAGAAATTCTGTCAGATATCGACACCGACACCGTGTCGTCACCAGGCGCATTCGGAGCATTGCGGCTTGCTGCATCTTCCCCGCCAGGCTGGAAATCGTCAGAGCTTCTTATCTTCGTATTTAACCGGTGCGTGTCGGTGGCCGGTTTTCGCCAAACAATAGCTGGCCGCAAACAATAAGCTGGCGCATCCGCGAAATCCTTCGATCTCGGTGGTGCACGGCCAAGAACAAAACAGGAATATGGATTTTGATCGATGGCCAATACGGCAATCGGTCATCCGAAAAAGACGGTCCCGAAAAATCCCTTTTGGCTAACGTATGACGCTACCCTCACTAAAGCTAATTCATTTTTTAACTGATTTTGGTCAGATAGAATCCCTGCAAGCTATTGTTTTATTGGTGGAGCCAAGCGGAATCGAACCGCCGACCTCCTGAATGCCATTCAGGCGCTCTCCCAACTGAGCTATGGCCCCATGCTGGCGCCGGCTATAGAACCACGGCGCCCGATCGGCAAGCCCTCCGCCGTGGGGTGGGGCTATGCCTTGCGGCGTCGGTGCCCGGTTACCTCCCTACAAAACTCCACCAGTTTGTAGCGCCATATTCTGCCACTTGGATCCGCGAATCGCCGCAGTGTCGTTCGATGGTCGCTATCGTTTCCGAGACCGGGACAGGGCTTGGCCTTCGCCCGTTGACCACAACGGCTAGGATTGTCACGCCGCGGGCACGAAGAGCTTCGATTGTGCACAGGGTATGGCTGATCGCGCCGAGGTACGCACCAGCAACAACGATGGCGGGAACCGACAGTTCAGCTATCCAATCGCGCACCGTATGATTGTTGTCGAGCGGAACCATTGCGCCACCTACGCCTTCAATGAACAGAGGCTTGGATTCCTGCCCAAAGTTGTCCCGGCAAAAATGAAGGAGCTGGTCAAAATCGATGCGTCGCCCTTCGCGTGCCGCGGCCATGTGGGGTGAGAGTGGCGCGGTAAAGCGCCAAGGACAGATACGCGCAATTGCCAGATCACTCGGTAGTTCGCCCATCGCCGCCAACAGCGTGCCGGCATCGCTTGCCTGGGGGTGTGTCGGATCATAGCCGCTTGCCACGGGTTTTATTGCGCGTGCCATTGAACCCGCCGCGCGCAAATGTCGGACGACGTCGGCGGTAATATGAGTTTTACCGATTTCTGTTCCGGTTGCGGTGATGAAAAAATTACTCATAGCTTCCGCGGCCACAGCTTGATTCTCCTTGGGACGCGCAGCATGTCCGCCGAACCTTGCCCGGATTGTGAACGCGAACTAGGACGACCGTAGCACATTTGGTCGGGGGTTGGCTTCAATGACCGTTTTGCTCTTCTTGACTGAACTGCTGAAAAGTTTCGGCGTGCCGTTTTTGGCGGGGTGAAAGGCTCGAGGTTTTGGAACATCTTTTGAAACATCTGTGCATGGCCCGTAGGTTGTGCACAAGACTCTCCCCCATTGCTAGCCCGGCCCATTACTCCGAGCGCCGTCACGGCTTTTCTCGGCAGCAAGATCATAAGGCTGCGCGTCGATTCCATGGCGGTACGGTGTGAGCAGACACGCCCCCCCACAACGTCGCTTCGCCAAGAGAGTGAGAAAACGCGAGCATCTGACGCGGGCCACTTCACGTTCGCATCACGCGAGACTACCATGGAGACGAGATATCTGGAGGGTACATGTCTGTGACCGTTGATCGACCCGTAGTTTCGCCGCTGGCTTTTTCAGGCCTGCGCCATAACTGGACGCGAGATGAAGTTGGAGCATTGCTTGCGCTGCCTTTGCCAGAACTGATTTTCCAGGCGCAAGTCGCACACCGTACCCATTTCGATCCAACGGCTGTCCAAATTTCAACCTTGCTTTCAATCAAGACGGGAGGCTGTCCCGAGGATTGCGGATATTGTCCTCAGAGTGCGAGCGCTGAGACCGCTGTCTCTGCTTCTAAGTTGATGGATATTGAACCCGTCTTGCAAGCAGCAATCCGCGCCAGAGATGCGGGTGCCAGGCGGTTTTGTATGGGGGCAGCTTGGCGATCACCCAAGGATCGCGACCTTGAACGGGTCGTGGAGATGGTTGAGGGTGTCAAATCGCTTGGCCTTGAGACCTGCGTAACGCTAGGCATGTTGCGCCCCGAACAAGCGAGGCGCCTCAAAATGGCTGGTCTCGATTATTACAACCATAATCTTGATACTTCGCCCGAATTTTACGGCGATATTATTAGCACTCGGACATACCAAGACCGCCTTGACACACTGGCGGCTGTCCGCGAGGCTGGGATCAGCGTATGTTGCGGTGGCATCATCGGCATGGGGGAGGGCCAGGAAGACCGTGCGGGGCTTCTCGAGACTTTGGCCAATCTTGATCCGCATCCCGAATCAGTTCCGATCAATGCGCTGGTTAAGGTGCGCGGCACTAGGCTCGAAGACGCAGCCCCGCTCGATCCGCTTGATTTCGTCCGGATGATCGCAGTGGCGCGAATAACCATGCCCGCCTCGTATGTCCGGCTATCAGCGGGCCGCGAATCGCTTTCTGACGAGGCCCAAGCGTTGTGCTTTCTTGCGGGAGCCAATTCAGTTTTTTACGGTGACACTCTATTGACAACAAAAAACCCAGCAGTCGAACGCGATGACGAGTTGTTTGAAAAACTGGGGCTCATCCGCGTTGCATGAGTGTGCCTGAGTGGCTCGACAAAGGGTGGAACCACATCTGGCTTCCTTACGCGCAGATGCAGACGGCTTCTATGCCGCTCCCGGTGGCATGCACGGCAGGCAGCCGAATCATTCTCGCCGATGGCCGGGAACTTATTGACGGTGTCGCGTCATGGTGGACTGCGTGCCATGGGTATAATCACCCGCATATCGCTGCCGCAGTAGCCGCCCAGCTTCGTGAGATGCCGCACGTGATGTTCGGCGGCTTGGCCCATGCGCCAGCCTACCGTCTGGCAGCAAGGCTCGCGAACCTCGCGCCAGAAGGCTTGGATCGCGTCTTTTTCACCGACTCCGGCTCCGTCGCGGTCGAGGTCGCGATGAAAATTGCGATTCAGGCGTGGCTCAACCGCGGCGAACGTCGCTCAAAGTTCATGGCTTTTCGCGACGGTTACCATGGCGATACGATGGGGACTATGGCAGTCTGCGACCCCGAAGAAGGCATGCATGCGCTGTTTTCTGGCGTACTCATGGAGCATGTCATTGCTCCCCTCCCACGCAACGCCGAAACGCGATCCGAGTTCGAGAAGCTTATGGATTCGAATGCGTCAGATCTTGCCGGCATCATCGTCGAGCCGCTGGTTCAAGGGGCAGGTGGAATGGTATTTCATGATCCTGAAGTTCTTCGCCTTCTTCGTGTCTATGCCGATCAATATGGTCTAACGCTGATATTTGATGAGATTTTTACCGGCTTTGGAAGAACTGCAGCTATGTTTGCCCATCAGCTTGCTGGCGTTCGGCCGGATATCATGACGTTGTCAAAGGCGCTAACTGGCGGAACATCGCCACTAGCAGCTACAATTGTTAGTGACGAGATATTCAGACTCTTCCTTTCAGAAGATTCGGCAAAGGCGTTTATGCACGGACCAACTTTCATGGCTAACCCGTTAGGGTGCGCGGCTGCCAATGCGTCACTGGACCTGTTCGAATCGGAAGATCGGCTAGGACAAGCAAACAAGATCGGCGTACAGATGAAATCTGAACTCGGTGTGTGTCGGAAGATATCAGATGTCGTTGACGTCCGTGTCATGGGTGCAATTGGCGTTGTCGAGCTAAAGAGGGTCAACGATGTTGGTGCATTGCAAAAGGAGTTCATCAGGCGTGGTGTTTGGGTGAGGCCCCTTCGTAACATCATCTATCTGACCCCGGCTCTCACTATCCAATCTGACGAGTTGTCGGAACTCACTCGCGCTATCAGGGAGGTATTGTCGGGCGGTTAGGGAGTCAAAAAAAGACGCGGCCTGGAACGAAGGCGCGGGTTATATTGACCAGGAGCAAGATTTGTACACAATGAGAGAGCGCCCTAAAAATTGGGTGATCTGGTAGATGGTTGAAGGTTGTTGCTCTTGCTAGTTAGCTGAGCACGCCAATCGTTTTACGGATCGGCGTGATGAAGCGCCAGTCTCGTGGTACTAGGCAGTGCCATCCTTGCGGGGCCAGTACCAGGAGGCTGGGCGTTGGAGCTTTCCATAAAATTTGGAAAGATGCATAAACATGCTTCGTTGTGCTCTTGATGAGATGATCTTGGACTCAGCGCCGCTTACTGCTCCGAAGTCGAGAAAAGCATTGCTGCCGGGAGAGATCGTTATCTGGGCTAAACAGACAATACCCTTGCGAGCCGGAAGAATAGAGAGGTATCGCATTCAGACTTACTGATAGAAGCTATTTCTCGGCAGAGTTCCCTTTGTGGAGGTCTTATCATAACACTTTAAGGTTTAGGAGAAACGTTAGAAGGCAGCTTCGTTAAAAATTTTACTGGTATCGCCGTGCCACGCGCCTGCGTACCGTCCCAGCCAATGTTCGGCTTGAGTTGGTGCGCCTTCGGCGATAGCACGAAGTGGCTCGAGGTAGATTCTTTCGTCTTTGCCTGAGAGGTTGAGCCGGGCGCGGGCGCGCAGCCCATCGTCGGCTATGGCGATCATGTCACGCGCCAGGTCGCGGAGCAAGCGTCCGCTAACTTCTGTCTCGAGTCCCCGTTCGGGTACGGCGAGACGCATGAGGAGGACATCCTCGTAAGTGATATGTTGGGTCAACTGCGTGGCCGCCTCAAGCGCGGCATCATCGTAGAAAAGCCCGGCCCACAACGCCGGTTGGGCGACCAGCATTGCCGGGTTGCCGGCATCGGCGCCACGGGTCTCGATGAAGCGCTTCAGCCGCACGTCAGGAAACACGGTGGTTGCATGGTCTGCGAAGTCACCGATGGTTGGGCGCTGACCGAGAAAGCCGTCAAGCTTGCCAGCCATAAAATCGCGGAAAGACCCCCCGGCGACGTCGATATATTTGCCGTCTCGGTAAACGAAATACATGGGAACATCGAGTAAATATTGGACGTAACGCTCGAAGCCAAAACCTTCTGCGAATACGCATCGCAGAATGCCCGTGCGAGCGTCATCTGTGTCAAGCCAAGCGTGGGCCCGATTCGACAACAGTCCGGTGGGCTTGCCTTCCCGGAACGGAGAATTGGCAAACAACGCAGTTGTCATTGGCTGCAGTCGATACGCCAAGCGCATTTTTCGTGCCATGTCCTGCTCGGAGCAAAAGTCAAGATTGGCCTGAACGGTGCAGGTACGCAACATCATATCGAGCCCGCGCGTGCCGACCTTTGGCATGTACCTGCGCATGATTGCATAGCGGCTTTTGGGCATCCACGGCATGTCGTCGCGACGGGCTGTTGGGTGAAAGCCCAGAGGCGCAAATCCGATACGAAATGCGGCACCGACGCGATGCGCACGACGTATGTGCGTATCGATTTCTGCCTTGGTTTCGTGCAAGTCATCAAGCGCGCCGCCCGAAAGTTCGAATTGTCCACCGGGTTCCAGTGAGAGCGAAAATTTGTCGCCGACCAGTCCTATTATGTTTCCTTGATCGAGAATGGGCTGCAGTCCCTCTTCGAGGGCGAGGAATTCAAGTACTTTGCGAATCCCATCCGGCTCATAAGGAATCGGGGCATAGCCATGGTGCCGAAATCCAAAGCTTTCATGTTCGGTGCCAATACGAAATTGGCGTGGCGGCTTGGCGCCTGCCTCGAGCCATTCAGCAAGCTGCCGCAAGCCGGAGTCAGGGCTGGTGATTGGGGTGACGTCGGCCTCTCCGGGGTTCGACACGTGGGTGCTCCTGGTCAGCTGGGCCTGTGGCCAGCAAGAAGTCTCGCTAGGCCGGCGATAGCGGCAGTTTCAGCCCGGAGAATCCATGGTCCAAGTGAAACGAGCGTAACAAAGGGGTGTCGGCTCAAAACGTCAAGCTCTCTCGAAGTGAAGCCACCTTCGGGCCCGAGCAACAGGCCGCAGTCGCGCGAATATGCAGCCAATGGACTTGCATCGACCCGCTCAGCGGCGACGAATAGAGCCCTAGATTCTGGCCACGACTGGAGCAGCGAATCCAGCGTCACGACGTCACGTATTACCGGAACCGAAAGTCGCTCACATTGTTCAGTTGCTTCAGTTGCAATGGCATTGAGCCGTTCAAGATTCACGCGAATAGCTTGGGTGTGTGATGTAACTACCGGTTGGATAACTGTTGCTCCCAACTCAGTTGCCTTCTCGACAATCAGGTCGGTCGCGCTCCTTTTCACAAGAGCAAAAGACAAAATGCAAGTTTGTTCTGGCAGTGGGGTTCGCAGACGCTCACCAAGCAAGACCTCTCCGCCGTGCCGGTTGAAACGCGCAATTTCACCCGTAAATTCACCACTTTCGCCGTTAAACAACCGCAATCTGTCGCCTGCGACGCGGCGCATGACATGTTGGAGGTAGTGCGCTTGCCGCCGATCTATGGCAACGACACTGCCGCATGCCAGTGGTTGGGGGCAAAACAAACGAACGAGAGAAGCCATGAGAAACCATCTACCCGAAAATCACGATTTTACCGATATCCGGGATCATGGATGGATTCGGCGGCTACCTCGCTGGACGCAACCCTATGCGTTGCTCGCTCGTCTGGATCGACCGATTGGTTCATGGTTGCTTTTTTTGCCCGGCCTCTGGAGCATTTTGCTCGCGCGGCGTGGTGTCTGGTTCAGCCTGTGGCTGATCACCTTGTTCGCGATTGGTTCGGTGGTCATGCGTGGTGCTGGTTGTGTCATTAACGATCTATGGGATCGAGAATTGGACCGCTCGGTCACCCGGACTGCGGGAAGGCCATTGGCTGCTGGCGCAGTCTCCGTACCAGCTGCGTTGGCGCTTCTCGGTCTCCTGCTTTTGATTGGTCTGATAATTCTACTGCAGCTCAATCGGCCCGCCCAGGTGGTAGGCTTTGTGTCGCTCGTTCTTGTGGTTCTCTACCCGGTCGCTAAGCGGATCACCTGGTGGCCGCAAATCATTCTCGGCTTCACTTTCGGTTGGGGGGTGCCACTCGGATTCGTGGCGGCAACCGGAAGTTTTACGCCTGCTGCCCTTACACTTTATGCAGCGTCGATTTTTTGGATCCTCGGCTATGACACGATCTACGCCCATCAAGACCGGGAGGATGATGCCATGGTCGGAATCAAGTCGACGGCATTGCTTTTGGGCGGGCAGACAAGACCCTTCCTTGCCCTATGCTACGCGCTAACGCTCGCTCTTCTTCTTCTTGCTGCGGCACTATCCCGACTTGGCTCGTTAGCGTTTGTGGCTCTCTCGCTTCCGGCGATTCTGCTTTTTTGGCAAGTTATCCGGCTCGACATTGACAATCCAGAGCGTTGTCTTGGTCTTTTCAAGCTCAACCGCGCTGTCGGTCTTCTGATTGGTTTTGCGATCTTGCTTGGACGTTGATTAACCCTGCACGGAGCACGATCTAAAGGCGTTCAGGGGCGCGCCCAAAAATGCTAGACCAGTGATCGTGTGTGGCAATATCCGGCCAAGCGCGTTGCATTGTTCCTGAATGCGTTTGGAGGCGTGCAATGTGTCCGGTTTGCGGCTGTTTCGGGACATTTTGTGTGGTATGAACGCTCGTGCTGTAGACCGGCATTGGACCGGGCTCGTTGTGTTGATCGGCACATTCGCCTTCCGGAAAAATTACTCCAGAAAGAGTCCGGCCAGTGCAATCTAATAGATTGGAATATGGATTTGTGGTGTCTTTTTTGGGCAAGTGCAGAACGCACCGTCGAGGGAACAGACTTGGGGTGCTTCTAAAATTTTCGTTTCCCGTGCCTTTGGCGGAACCTGATGGTACTTGACGTTTTCGTTGGTTCGGTCAGCGATGTGTAGCGGAACCATCACACGGAAATATCAAGTGCCATCCTGGTTCGGTGAACGGCAGCCCTTTGATGGGCTGGCCATTTGACCGTGCCGCATCCTTGTCGCGTTAAACATGAAGTTTTGAATCGCCTCCATGGCTTAGTCATTCATTGACCCTGCTCAAACGGGGCATTAAGCAGACGGTGCATTTCCGGCCGGTGGTTCACGCGATTGCCATTGGGCGGGCTTTCGGTCGCGGCGCAGAGGGGCAGTGGTTATGCAGGACGTTCGCGAAACCCTGATGCAGGGACGTAATTCGGATGGACAGCCGGTCCGCCGACCATTGTCTCCTCACCTTCAAGTATACAAACCGCAAATCTCTTCGGTTTTGTCAATTTTCCACCGGCTTTCTGGCGTTGCACTTACCGGGGGCGCGGTGGTGCTTGCTCTTTGGCTTGCTGCCGCTGCGGAATCGCCGCACACCTTCTTGGTCGCTCAACGACTGGTCGACTCATTTGCGGGATTAATGGTACTCTTTGGCTTCACGGTCATGCTATTTTATCACTTTTGCAACGGCATCCGACACCTGTTGTGGGATGCGGGTTACGGATTTGATCTGTCAACGATGCACCGTACTGGCTACATCGTGATCGGAGCAACCCTTGTCCTGACCGCTGTAGCTTGGGCCGTCGGCTTTGCGATCGGCTGAAGCATTTACGGATGAAGGGTGCGGATGAACGACGTCAATTCGACACGAAAAATGCGTTCAGCTCTTGGCCAAGTGCGTGGATACGGCCCGGCAAAATCTGGTCTGCGCCACTGGCGCGCGCAGCGACTCACGGCAATCGCTCTGCTGCCACTGACCTTTTATTTCGTCATATCCATCTTGGTACTTAAAGGGGCGAATCAGGTTGCTATACGGGCCTATATGCACGAACCTTGGAATGCCGTTCTTTTTCTTGGGCTGGCGGTATGTCTTTTTTATCACGCACAGCTCGGCTTGGAGGTTGTCATTGAGGACTACATCCATAATGAAGGGCGCCGGGTTCTGTTGCTACTCTTGATGCGCGGGAGTGTCGCCTTCTTTGGCTTGCTTGCTACGATCTCGATTTTGAAGCTAGCGCTCTGACTGGTTTTGTGCAGGCTGCCACCGTAGAGGAATGGACCGTATGAAAGCAAGCTCAAGGCTGTCGAACGGTGGGTACACGATTCACGATCATACCTATGACGTTGTAGTAGTTGGGGCAGGTGGGTCGGGACTGCGGGCGACCCTAGGAATGGGGGCCGCTGGCCTAAAGACGGCG
>JAJZBH010000091.1 GCA_021799015.1 Pseudomonadota bacterium | reverse complement strand
TCCAACAATTTTGCAAGGGTTCTGCGCCTTCATCCCCTACATCTTGCAAATCCCAATATTGCCCGTATCAAAAATTCAGCATCAAACCAGCAAAGTTCAATTTTTCACAGGGGGCTAGACTGCGCCCCGCGCAACGGCGTTCTTTTGCTCTCAATTAGATGGCAACGTGCTGTATCTGAACTTATGCTCGCTGCCCGCCGGTTCCGGCTCTGCCCCACACCTGACCAGACGCAGCGCCTTGCGGTGCACTTCGGTCATGCGCGATGGGTCTGGAATGACGCGCTGGTGCTGGCCCGGCAAGCGGGTGACGTTCCGCGCCGTGTGGGATCGCCTGTTTACCCTCGAGAGAAAAATGGAATGGTTCGGCGATGCCGACGGTCAGGTGTTGCAGCAGGCGTTGTAGAATGTTGCTGCTTCCTTCGAAACATTTTCCGCAAGCGGTCGGGGTATCCCCGCTTCAGGCGTAAGCGTGAGTGGCCGACTGTCTAGTATCCGAGGCGGGTGAAGAGCGAGGGCAAGCGTGCTTATCTGCCAAAGGTTGGCTGGGTGAAGGTGGTTATTCACCGTGCGCTGGCGGGCAGGGTCAAGGCCATCACCATATCCAAGGAACCTTGCGGTCACGACTACGCGTCCGTGCTGACTGAGGATGACGTGCTGCTACCGGACCCGATCATGCCGGAATGGTGGGCGGTTCACCGGCATCGATGAGGGATTGACCGACTTCATGGTAACAATTGACGGCAGCCACGTCCAGAACCGGCATCACCTGCGACAGATGGAGGAAAATTTCCTACGCAAGCAGGGTAACTGGGCGAGGAGGCAGAAGGGCAGCCGGTTGCGAGTAGGCGCGGCGCGTGGGACGCCCGTTGCTACTGATGGTTGATCAGTCAGTCAGCGCAAGCGCCTCGGCGCCGCTCGTGCTGCTCCGTCCAGCGAAGGCAGAAGTCCCCTCCTTCAAGCGGATGAGTGCTTACATGCGGTGTCATCAGATAACTTCTGTCGCCTGAGGGAAAGAAGAGGGAAGGTGAGATGGTATTTGCGAAAACGAACCTAGGATTTCATTCTCATCAGCGGTATGATCGTTTTGGGGCAGTGCCCGGTTTCGAATGACGTTCGCAGCTCACCTCATGAACAACCGACTGGTTTTCAGAACGGGAATATGACAGATTTGAAGACCAGAGCAGGTTTTTCATTAAGTTTCCCAAAGACAGGCATCAGACTGGATACCAGCTTTTTTCGGCTGCGCGGTGCTCGAAACAACCAATACGGAACATATCGAGAGTGATTGACAAGCTGGAATATTTGCTCGCTCTAGCCCGAGAGAAGAATTTCGGTCGTGCGGCGGAAAGCTGTGGTGTTACTCAGCCGAGCTTCTCAGCTGGGATCCGTAGTCTGGAAGAAGCGCTGGGCATGCCGTTGGTCGAGCGCTCATCTCGGTTCCGAGGCTTTACACCAGAGGGCGAACGCGTACTTGACTGGGCACGTCGTATTGTTGGCGATGTACACGCGATGCGTGCTGATATCGGAGCACTGAAACGGGGGCTGTCTGGTCTGCTGCGCATCGCGGCAATACCCACTACGCTGGCGACGCTCACCGAGCTTACGACCCCGTATCGGGCTCGCCACCCTGACGTGCGCTTTTCCATCCAGTCATGCACGTCAAATGAAGTGCTCCGTCGACTTGACAATTTCGAAGTCGACGCTGGTGTTACCTATGTCGACAACGAACCGGTTGGTCGTGCCCGGATCATCCCCCTTTACCAGGAGCGCTATCGCCTGCTCACCTCGGCCGATGCACCATTGGGTCATAGAGACCGGGTAAGATGGGCCGAACTCGGTCAGATTCCATTGTGTCTGCTGACGCCGGACATGCAAAATCGCCGGATTCTTGACCGGCTTCTCCACAGCGCCGGTTTAGAAATTCAGCCGACCCTAGAAAGCAATTCTATCGTGGTGCTCGTTAGTCACGTGCAGACCGGGCGTTGGGCGTGTATCCTGCCCGAAAAATTAGCCCGGATTTTCGGGTTGACGGAAAAACTCCGCACGATTCCAATCGTGGAGCCCGAGGAACTGTTTACGGTGGGTTTGATTCTTCCTGATCGGGATCCGCTTTCGCCACTCGTTACCGCCTTGGCCCAGGTGGCACGTCAGAAAAATCACGAGATATAAAAATTCCGCATAATGGGGCTGCCGTTCATAGAAAATTCCTATCGAGTGACGGATATTGCCTCTTGTTTGGCCGATTAATACGATGCAAAAATTGCGAATCATCCGGTATCCGCTCGACGAATATCGCATGATCGAAAATGAAAAATTTTGGAACGGAGATCATGTCTAGCGAAACCGAAGGTTCGGTCAGCCAAATTGTGACCAAAATCGCGGAGGATCATCAGCATCTCGAAGGCCCGCTTTTGCCCATTCTGCATGCGATTCAAGAGCAATTCGGCTTTGTGCCGCAGGATGCCGAGCCGGTACTCGCCCAAGCGCTGAACCTTACTCGCGCAGAGATACACGGTGTCGTGAGCTTTTACCACGATTTCCGTCGTGCGCCGGCCGGCAGGCATATATTAAAAATATGCCGTGCCGAAGCGTGCCAATCGATGGGCGGGGAAGCAAATGCGAGGCACCTGCTTGATAAGCTTGGTCTCAACTGGGGCGAGACCACTCCAGATGGTCGCATTACCGTTGAAGCGATTTATTGCCTCGGTTTGTGCGCGACTGCCCCGAGCGCCTTGCTTGACGGTGAGCCGGTCGGTCGTCTCGATGCTGGTACCCTAGAATCCCTTGCTATGGACGCTGCCTGATGAAAATCTATGTTCCGCAAGATATGGCTTCCATTGCTGTTGGGGCCAATCGCGTTGCTGCTGCTATCGCTGCTGAAGCGCAATCGCGCAACATCCCAGTTACAATTGTTCGGAATGGCTCGCGGGGCTTATTTTGGCTTGAACCTTTGGTTGAGGTAGCGACGGCCTCTGGTCGTATCGGATACAGCTGCGTTACGCCGGCGGATGTTCCTTCGTTGTTCGAATCGAGATTCTTTGACGGAGGTCCGCATCCCAAATGTGTGGGTCATGTTGATCAGATTCCCTATTTGGCAAAACAAACCCGTTTCACATTTGCTCGCGCAGGTCTGATTGATCCGCTTTCGCTTGATGACTATCGCCATCACGGGGGTGGGAAGGGCCTTGAAACGGCATTGTCGCTTGGCCCGTCGGGCATTGTTGCTGCGGTCAAGGAAAGTGGTCTGCGCGGGCGTGGTGGAGCCGGTTTCCCCACGGGGATCAAATGGGAAACCGTTGCCCGGGCAGCAGCATCGCAGAAGTATATCGTGTGCAATGCGGACGAGGGCGACTCGGGGACATTCGCTGACCGGCTGATCATGGAGGCGGATCCGTTCATGCTGATCGAAGGGATGGTGATTGCTGGTATCGCCGTGGGTGCCACAAAGGGCTATATCTACACTCGGTCGGAATACCCGTTCGCCATTCAGGTGATGGAGCGCGCGATCGTTATTGCTCGCTACGCTGGCCTCCTCGGAAGCGAAATTGGCGGTAGTAAGTACGAGTTTGACCTCGAGGTTCGAACGGGTGCAGGCGCATATGTGTGCGGTGAAGAAACGTCGCTGCTCGAGAGTCTCGAAGGAAAGCGCGGCCAAGTTCGGGCGAAACCGCCGCTGCCGGCAATTCACGGATTGTTCGGGAAGCCAACCGTCATCAACAACACGATCAGTTTTGCCAGTGTTCCCTTTATTCTTGCTGAGGGGGGCAAGGCGTATGCAGACGTCGGTTACGGTCGTTCGCGCGGCACCATGCCGGTGCAGCTGGCCGGCAATATAAAATACGGTGGACTGTTCGAGTGCGCGTTTGGTGTGACCCTCGGGGAACTGGTTAACGACATTGGTGGGGGCACAGCGTCCGGTCGAGCGGTTCGGGCGGTTCAGGCCGGTGGCCCTCTGGGAGCGTATTTCCCAACATCGCTGTTTGATACTCCGTACGATTACGAAGAGTTTGCGAAGCGGGACGGGTTAATTGGCCATGGTGGTCTTGTCGTATTTGATGACACTGCCAATATGGCTGCTATGGCGCGTTTTGCGATGGAGTTCTGCGCCCTCGAGTCTTGTGGGAAATGTACGCCATGCCGGATCGGTGCCGTGCGCGGCGCCGAGACCTTTGACAAGATTGCGGCAGGTGTTGAGCCTGAAAAGAATAAGGCATTGATCCGTGATCTCTGCGAGACCATGAAGTTTGGTTCGCTCTGCGCGTTGGGTGGCTTTACCCCTTACCCGGTCCTCAGCGCTCTAAACCATTTTCCCGAAGATTTCGTGCCGGCTCCTGTGCGCCGCGCTGCTGAATAGATAGAATACGAAGGAGAACCACCATGGGTCTCATCCATGAAATTGACTATGGCACCAAACCCAGCAATGCTGAGAAGCTTGTTTCCCTGACAATTGATGGCGTGGCTGTCAGTGTTCCTGAGGGCACGTCTGTGATGCGGGCCGCGATGGAGATTGGTACGCAGATTCCGAAGCTCTGCGCAACCGACATGCTCGACAGTTTTGGGTCTTGCAGACTCTGTCTCGTGGAAATCGAAGGCCGTGCCGGCACGCCGGCCTCATGCACGACACCCGTCGCGGAAGGCATGGTGGTCCATACGCAGAATGAGCGCCTCGGCAAAATGCGCCGGGGTGTCATGGAGCTCTATATCTCTGATCACCCACTCGATTGCCTGACCTGTTCGGCCAATGGTAACTGCGAGCTGCAGGATATGGCGGGTGCCGTTGGTCTACGTGATGTTCGCTATGGCTACGCTGGTGAAAATCATCTGGGTACGGACAAAGATGTTTCGAATCCGTATTTCCTGTTTGACCCGTCGAAGTGCATTGTGTGTTCGCGCTGTGTGCGCGCCTGCGAGGAAGTTCAAGGTACATTCGCGCTCACCATTGCGGGCCGCGGCTTTGATTCAAAGGTTTCCGCGGGCATGGAAGAGAAATTTTTCGATTCCGAATGTGTCTCTTGCGGCGCGTGCGTTCAGGCGTGCCCCACCGCGACTCTGATAGAGAAGTCCGTTTACGATATTGGCCAGCCGGAGCATTCAGTTGTTACGACCTGTGCGTACTGCGGTGTTGGTTGTTCGTTCAAGGCGGAAATGCGCGGCGAGGAAGTTGTTCGCATGGTGCCGTACAAGGACGGTAAGGCTAATCATGGCCATTCATGCGTTAAAGGCCGGTTTGCGTGGGGGTACGCAACCCATAAGGATCGGATATTGAAGCCAATGATTCGTGCGAAGATCACAGATCCGTGGCATGAGGTTTCTTGGGAGGAGGCCATCGCTCATACGGCGTCCGAATTCAAGCGGATTCAAGGAAAGTATGGGAAGGGGTCCGTGGGTGGCATCACCTCGTCGCGTTGTACCAACGAGGAAACGTATTTAGTCCAGAAACTGGTTCGCGCCGGCTTTGGCAACAACAACGTCGATACCTGCGCCCGTGTTTGTCACTCGCCTACGGGCTATGGGCTGAAAGAGACCTTCGGTACGTCGGCTGGTACGCAGGACTTTGATAGCGTTGAGAGCGCAGACGTTATTCTTTTGGTTGGTGCCAATCCGACAGACGGCCATCCAGTTTTCGGATCGCGGATGAAAAAACGTTTGCGCGAAGGGGCGAGGCTCATCGTTATTGATCCGCGGCGGATTGACCTGGTGCGTAGCCCTCACGTTGAGGCCAACGTTCACCTTGCAATACGCCCCGGTACGAACGTCGCTGTGCTGAGCGCCTTGGCTCACGTGATCGTTACAGAGAATCTCATCAACACCGACTTCGTGCGCGATCGCTGTGATTCAGAGTCTTTTGCGCGTTGGGCAGAATTTGCTGCTGACCTGCGGAACAGCCCTGAAGCTCTCGCAGATACGATCGGAGTTGCCGCCGAGCAAATTCGGGCGGCGGCCCGTTTATACGCCAGCGGCGGTAATTCTGCTATATATTATGGCCTCGGGGTTACCGAGCACAGTCAGGGTACAACGGCTGTGATGGCTATGGCTAATCTTGCCATGGCTACGGGTAACATTGGGAGGCGAGGCGTTGGCGTGAACCCGTTGCGCGGTCAGAATAACGTTCAGGGTAGCTGTGACATGGGCAGTTTCCCGCACGAACTGCCCGGATATCGTCACGTTTCGGGATCGGAGGTCAGGCATCTCTTTGAGATGGATTGGGGCGTTTCTCTTGATCCTGAGCCCGGGCTTCGGATCCCGAACATGCTTGATGCCGCAGTCGATGGCACATTTAAAGGGATCTATATCCAGGGTGAAGACATCGCCCAATCTGATCCGGACATCAAACATATTACGGCGGGGCTTTCCGCAATGGAATGTGTTGTTGTTCAGGATCTGTTCCTGAATGAGACCGCACAGTTCGCTCATGTATTCCTGCCTGGCTCAAGCTTCCTTGAAAAAGATGGCACGTTTACCAATGCCGAGCGGCGGATTCAGCGTGTCCGGAAGGTGATGCATCCGAAAAACGGTTACGAGGATTGGGAAATTACGCAGCTCATCGCGCAGGCGCTGGGTTACGATATGCACTATCGCCATCCCTCTGAGATCATGGACGAGATCGCAAGGCTGACGCCGACTTTTGCGAATGTGTCTTATGATTTGCTTGATCGCGTCGAGTCGGTGCAGTGGCCCTGCAACGATGCCACCCCGCTGGGAACCCCGGTGATGCATATCGAGCATTTTGTTCGGGGTGAGGGACGCTTTTTTGTCACCGAATATGTGGCAACCGACGAGAAAACTGGGCCGCGGTTCCCGTTGTTGCTCACAACCGGCCGCATCCTAAGCCAATACAATGTGGGGGCGCAGACAAGGCGAACCGAAAACTCTGCATGGCACGAGGAGGATCGTCTCGAGATTCACCCGCACGACGCGGAAGAGCGAGGTGTCGTTGACGGTGCATGGGTCAAACTCGCTAGTCGAGCAGGGGAAACCTCGCTCCGGGCAAAAATTACTGATCGCGTTCCGCCTGGCGTCGTCTATACAACGTTCCACCATCCGATGACGATGGCAAACGTCGTTACCACCGACTACAGTGATTGGGCGACAAATTGCCCGGAATACAAGGTAACGGCAGTGCAGGTGTCGCCGTCTAACGGCCCCACAGACGCGCAGCGTGAATATGCTGAACTAGGGCGTCGTACGCGCCGCATCGAGGCTGTCGCCGCCGAATGAACCATCCCGGTTCTACTCCTCCTCCGGCGCTTCCGGAGCCGATTGTACGCGTCCCGGTTCTGGGGTTCCGCCATGGCGCCATCAGCACCGGGGAGCGCAAAGTTCCGGAGGAGATGGCGGTGGCGCTCAGTTACAATAGGGTCGGCTATGCCGTTATGATGGCGACACCGAAAGATCTGGTTGATTTCGCGATCGGCTTTTCTCTTTCAGAGGGAATTGTCGACGAAGCAGGTGACATCACTGGGTGCGAGGTCATCGCGGTGGAGCAGGGTGTTGAGTGCCGGATGCAATTCGGTCCTCTGTTCGGTGAACGCCTAGCGAGGCGGCGAAGGCATCTCGCGGGCGCTTTGGGTTGCGGGCTGTGTGGCCTGGAAAGTCTCACGGAAGCTACACGCTCGGTTCCGCAAGTTGATTCGGTGCTTAGCGTTTCCGCCAGCGCCTTGGCGCAGGCGATGCGGGAAATGGCGGCCACGCAAATTCTCAATCGGCAAACTCACGGTATGCATGCAGCAGGATTCTTTAACCCTAAAGATCACGCGCTCGTCGTCAGGGAAGATGTTGGCCGGCACAATGCCCTTGACAAGATTATTGGGGCAGTTGCCCAGTCTGGTTACTCGGGTAACGATCGCGGTGGGGGCTCAGGGGCTGTCTTGCTAACCAGCCGCGTTTCCATAGAGTTGATCCAAAAGACCGCGTTGTTTGGTTCCCCGATCATTGTGGCTGTTTCAGTGCCTACCGCGCATGCACTGCGGGTGGCTGAGAACGCAGGAATTACCGTCGCCGCTGTTGCGCGTGACGATGGCTTCGAAATATTTACCCATCCAAGCCGGATCCGAGTCGGAGTTGAAACTCATGTCGCATGAAGGTCAAGAAGTTAAACTGGTGTATATGGCAAACCAGATCGGGAAGTTTTTTCACAGTCAACCGCATGACCAAGCGGTGGAGGGAATCGCAGATCATATCCGCAAATTTTGGGATCCACGGATGCGGAGCAAAATTCTCGCCTATGTTGCCGCGGGAGGGGGCGGTCTGGAACCCGACGTCCGCGAGGCTATTGAACGACTAAAAGACCGTAAGTGATCGGATAGGCCGCTCAGCGTTAGGCCTAACCTATTTTAGCATGTCGGCGCGGTAAACGTTTGCTTTTTGCCAGTCAGTGAACCTGACGCTTTGAGTGATATGATCCGTTTGGGTCTAGGTGGAGGCGCGTGTCATTCCGAGGTCGGAAGGCACCCCTAATGAACTGCGGTCAACAGGCGATAGGTCTCACGGCTATGCTGCGCAGTTCAAAACCCGGCACTTCCCGCATTAGATGGGAAGCTACCACGGTTCTGACGAAGCGGGTTCGGTTCTAGCGACGGCGCGGTCGGGGCGTCAGTCCCACAGCTTCGATCGTGCTCACGCCGCCTGTCTGCCAATCAAGTTGCGAGTGATCAAGGTTTCAGCGATCTGCACTGCGTTTAGCGCGGCGCCCTTGCGCAAATTGTCAGCGACACACCAGAATGCTAGGCCGTGAGGCACTGTAGGATCCGCGCGCAGGCGAGACACATAGACATCGTCTTCGCCCTGAATTTCTGCCGGTGTGGCGTAACCGCCATCGTCCCTCTCGTCGAACAGTCGTACCCCGGGAGCATTGCGCAATGCTGCCCGCGCTTGGTCCAACGGCGCTGGGTTGGCAAATTCGACGACGACTGCTTCTGCATGGCCGATGAACACCGGTACTCGTACGCAGGTGGCGATCACGGCAATGTCAGGATCAAGAATTTTTCTGGTCTCGGCCGCCATTTTCCACTCTTCTTTAGTGGCGCCGTCCGGCATGAAACGATCGATTTGAGGGATCACATTGAACGCGATTCTCTTCTGGAAGACCTCAGGGTGGCACGGATCGTTAATGTAACTTGCCTTCGTCATGCGTTCGAGCTCGTCCATGCCTTCCGCGCCAGCACCAGAAACGGACTGGTAGGTTGCGACCACGACGCGCTGGACGCCAAAACGCTCGTGCAATGGCTTTAAAGCGACGACCATTTGGATAGTCGAGCAATTTGGGTTGGCTATGATCCGGCGCCAGCTCTTGCGCGTCGCGAAGGTATCCAGCACGGGGCCATTTACTTCCGGAACGATAAGCGGAACGTCTTGGTCCATCCGGAACTGGCTCGTGTTGTCAATGACGATGCAGCCCGCTTCAGCAGCCCGTGGCGCGTGGATAGCGGAAACAGCGGCGCCGGGGGAGAACAAGCCGAAGTCGACCCCTCGAAAATCAAAGGTGTCTAGGCTCTGGACCGTAAGGGTTTTGTTGTCGCCATAGCTGATCCGCTGGCCGGCAGAACGCGACGATGCGAGCGCCACCACTTCGCGAGCAGGAAAGTTCCGCTCTGCCAGAGTCTTGATGATCTCTCGCCCTACTGCACCGGTTGCACCGGCGACCGCGACCTTAAATGCCATGACACAGCTCCGAATGTACGCCTTTGGATTAGTCAGAGCTCACAGCGTGCGCAAGTTGGGACGCATCAGATCGGGATTGCATTCTCAACTATGCCGTTTTCTGGTCCGAAAAGATTGTCACCACGAGTACCGCGCCTGCAGTCCCAGATAAGGATCAGGATGGGGCCGATGAGTGGGATCAAGATAACCAAGTACCACCAGCCTGAACGTTCAAGGTCGTGTAGCCGTCGGATTTGGACGGATAGTCCGGGCAGGAAAAAAGATCGG
>JAJZBH010000090.1 GCA_021799015.1 Pseudomonadota bacterium | reverse complement strand
TATTGAAATAGCAGAAGCCGTGGAAGACGTCGGAGGCCACATAAACGCCTACACATCGCGCGATCAGACGGCGTATTACGTCAAACTACTTGCGGATGATCTTCCGCTTGGAATTGATTTGATAGGCGACATCCTGTGCCATTCCACTTTCGCCGACGACGAATTCGATCGCGAACGCGGCGTTATCCTGCAGGAAATCGGTCAGGCAAACGATACTCCGGATGATATCGTCTTTGACCATTTTCAGTCTGCTGCCTACCCGGATCAGCCGATGGGCTGGCCAGTTCTCGGCACCGAGACTATAATCCGAGCGCTCACGCCGGTGACGCTGAAAAACTACATGCACGCACATTACGCGCCATCGAATATGGTGATCGCCGCAGCTGGGAAACTTCAGCATAACCGCATTGTTGATCTGGTCGCTGAAAGTTTTGCTGACCTTCCGAAGGCCAAGCCAAGCGTGCCACTGAAGGCCTCGTATCGCGGTGGCGAATTCCGCGAGACGCGTGAACTTGATCAAGCCCATTTGGTGCTTGGCTTCCCGGGCGTGGGATATGCCGACCCAGACTTCTATTCCGGCATGCTACTGTCTACCTTGCTAGGCGGAGGAATGTCGTCGCGCTTATTTCAAGAGATTCGGGAAAAGCGGGGCCTCGTTTATTCAATTTATACCTTTACGTTACCGAGCCGCGATTGCGGGTTATTCGGCATCTATGCGGGCACGGGCGAAGCGGAGGCGGCAGAACTGCTGCCGGTTACGTTAGGGGAGCTTGCAAATGTGCGCCGGTCAATCACCACGGCAGAACTGAAACGGGCACGGGCACAGGTCAAGGCCGGTCTGTTGATGTCACTTGAAAGCACTGGCTCCCGTTGCGAGCAACTTGCTCGCCAGTTCCATGTTTTTGGTAGGATTGTTCCGGTGCAGGAGATTGTGGCGAAGATTGACGCCGTGACTGAGCAGGAGGTCATTGATGTTGCCAATCGCTTATTTGCGGGTATGCCGACATTAGCGGCGCTTGGGCCAATTGGCCGTGTGCCGAAGTTTGACTATATTACGGGAAGCCTTGCAGCATGAGCTTTTCCGACAAAATGGATCGCCTGGAAGCGCTGCTCGTAGCTGCTAAACGGGCCGGCGCACATCAGGCGGATGCGGTCCTTTCTTCTGGTGTTGCCATTTCTGTGGGCCGCCGCCTTGGTAAGGTGGAAGAGATTGAACGTTCTGAATCAGAAAACATCGGGTTGCGCGTGTTTATAGGACAGCGTAGCGCGATTGTTTCTTCAGGTTACATCGATTCCACCGAGTTTGATCGTCTTGCCGAGCAAGCGGTCGGAATGGCCCGAATGGTTCCTGAAGACCAGTTTGCGTCCATTCCGGAAGCGGCTCCTGCTGGTGACGTCGCCACCCTCGATCTTGTTGATCCAGTTGAGCCCACAGTTGAAGCTCTCTTGGAGCGCGCTGCAGCAGCTGAAGAAGCGGCGCTTGCGGTTCCTGGCGTGACTAATTCTGAAGGGGCGGGGGTTTCCTGGTCCCGCACCACCACGGGCCTCGTTACGTCCCACGGGTTCTCAGGCTTTTACACACGCTCAAAACATTCGATCTCAGTCGCGCCTGTTGCCGGAGCAGGGGTGGGAATGCAGCGCGATTATGAGACGTGCTCGACAACGCACGCGTCCGACCTCGAAGATCCTGCGACGCTAGGCCGTCAAGCCGCCGAGCGTGCTGTGAGGCGGTTAAACCCTGTGCGTCCAAAGACTGGATCACTCCCAGTTGTGTATCATCCCCGCGTAGCCAGCGGCTTAATTGGCCATTTTTC
Organism: Pseudomonadota bacterium; assembly: GCA_021799015.1. GTDB lineage: Bacteria > Pseudomonadota > Alphaproteobacteria > Acetobacterales > Acetobacteraceae > Acidiphilium. The sequence goes on along the minus strand of JAJZBH010000090.1, from coordinate 8,119 downwards.
CTCCGCGATCAATGGCGCTGCTATCGCGCGTGGTACATCTTTTTTGAAAGATTGTATCGGCAAAAGCGTCTTCGGTACCAACATCTCGATCATCGACGATCCTCTCCGTCCTCGTGGAACGCGCTCGCGCATGTTTGATGGGGAGGGGCAGCCCACCAGCCGTCGTGTATTGATCGAGAATGGGGTCCTCACAACCTGGCTCCTAGATAGTCGCAGCGCTGCTCAACTAAATCTGACAACGACGGGCCATGCATCACGAAATTGTTCCACTCCACCGGCACCTTCGGCCAGCAATCTCTATGTTCAACCGGGCGTCCTATCAGCCGCCGAACTTATCGCAGACATTAGTCTCGGACTTTATATTATCGAGTTGATAGGTCACGGTGTAAACGGTATTACCGGTGACTATTCGCGTGGTGCGGCAGGTTTTATGATCCGCAATGGCGTTATTGCGGAACCAGTTGCTGAGATCACAATAGCCGGAAATTTGCGCCAGATGTACGCGGAACTCACGCCGGCGAATGATTTGGAATTTCGACGAGGTACTGACTCGCCCACCGTCCGCGTGGAAGGAATGACCGTGGCGGGAGCCTGAGGCTGCACTGCTCGACAAACTGCCTTTTTGCCCAAGAACTTTTGACATCGGCCAAGGAATTCAAGAGATCGAGTCGCGTGTCTGGTAAATGGCTGTAACGATCATCAGCACGATGAAGCTACCGATGCGTATGGTGTCGCCTCCCACTAGAGGTGGGGCATGGCCGAGATTTCTCGCCTCAGGACCGCAAATGCTCGCAGAGGGGTTGAGCCATCAGCGCTTGCCGCAGCAACCGTACCGCGACGGTCATGGCTGCCAGGCTAGGCCGCATGGCAGCGTCGCGCGCAACCGCGATGGCGCGTGAAGCCCGGGGGTCCGTGTTAATCACGAGATTGTCTGGCAGCCTGTTTTGCTTCAATACTTGCACGGCGATATTCATCTGCAGGGCATCCAGCTCATCATGTATGCCTGCGGCCGCTCGAGCTTCCCAATTATCTTGGGGCGAGATCTGATCGAGAACCAGCTTTAATGTCTCAATCGCACTAGCGGCGCCGACCTCGCGCCACACAGACTTTGCCTTCTCTATCGTAGCTCTCGCGTCCACGGTCAAACGCGCAACCATGAGTGCGTCTTTCAGTTCAGGTACTGCTGCTACAAACCCGGCCAATCGTGATGGCACCCCTTCCGCGACAAGTGCGCGAGCAACCGTACTGTTGCTTGTCTGTTGTACTGCCAAGTCTACTAGTGCAGAAACATTAGGGCGCAAGGTCGCAATTTCCACGTAGAGTCCAGGAAAATTGGCTGACTGCTTCAGAAGAATTCGAGTTCCTGCCGCCAGAAGTTGACGCGCTGCCAGCAGTACTGTCAAAAGCACGGGAACAGGAACAGCAGTAAGCTTCTCGACCGAGCTGTAAATTGAAGGTAGATCAAAAGATTCTTTCGTGATTAGCGCTGCGCGTACGATCTGAGCCAGGTCTGTGCGCGAATCGTATGCCAACCAGCCAAGCGCGGCGGTTCCCATGCGGTTAACAAGATCGTTTGTTAATGCAGTTGCGATCAAACCACGGCGCAACCTATGCCTTCCGATCTCGTCTCCAAACATTTTCTGAAAAGGCAATGGGAAATAGTCCATCAATATGCCAGTTAGCGCAGCGTCATCGACAAGAGATGAAATATCCAAGACGGCAGACAGGTGAAGTTTGGCATGCGCCATAAGGGTGCATAGTTCCGGGCGGGTAAGCGCTTTTCCCAATGCGCGTCGGATCTTTATGTCGGCTGCATCGGGTAAGCTAGCGACATCTCGGTCAAGGATTCCGTCTTCCTCAAGGAACCGCATACAAGCGTCGTGTCCAAGCATATCCGACACACCCCCCCACTAGTCAAGCGAGATAGCCGTGGACTGTAGATAGTTGTCTCTAAGCACTAGCTCGGCGACCGATTCTGTCATCTCTTCGAGGAGATCAACTCTCTGATGTGGATCGAGATGACCGGATGCCATCGCATCAGAAAGAACGATTTTTATATTAACTTCATGATCAGAAGTTGAGACGCCGGCAGAATTGTCAAGTGAATCAGTATTAAGTTTTGTACCAGCAAGTGCTGCTTCGATTCGGCCAGATTGGGTAAGCGCCAAGTTTGCGCCTTCACCGATAACACGTGCCCGGACTTCTTTGCCATTGATGCGAACAAAGTCGTTGGTTCGGTCGCCAACTTCTGCGTCAGTCTCCGTACTAGCCTTTATGTAGGTGCCTATCCCTCCAAAATAAAGGAGATCGATTTTCATCATTAAGATCGCGCGGATCACTGCGGCAGGCTCGAGCGCTTCAGCACTGAGTCCAAGCATCGCTGCGGACTCGTCGGAAAGAGAAACGTGCTTCGCTTGGCGTGAAAAAACAGCCCCACCTACGCTGATCTTGGCGCCGTCGTAATCAGCCCAGGAAGATTGTGGTAACCCAAACAAACGCCTGCGCTCCAGGTAGCTTAGTTCGGGGTCAGGATCAGGGTCAAGAAAGATATGCCGATGATCAAATGCGGCTAAAAGCCTGGTATGCCGACTCATCAGCAATCCGTTGCCAAACACATCTCCTGACATATCGCCGACGCCGGCGCAGGAGAAATCTGTACTCCGAATATCCTTTCCAAGGCGTGAAAAGTGGTGAAAGATGTTAATCCACGCGCCTCGAGCAGTAATTCCCATTGCTTTGTGGTCGTAACCGATCGATCCGCCCGATGCGAACGCGTCCCCCAACCAGAACCCGCGCGCTATTGCGATGTCGTTCGCGGTGTCGCTGAAGCTTGCTGTTCCCTTGTCTGCAGCGACAACTAGGTACGGGTCATCTCCGTCGCGTCGTACAATTCCAGGCGGTGTAATAACTTGGCCAGCGCAGATGGTGTCAGTAATATCAAGCATTGCGTTTATCATAAGTTTGTAGCACGCGAGACCCTCAACCGCGAGGGCTTCGCGGTCGGTTTTGGGGTTGCCGGTTGGCGCTGGTGGATTCTTTACGATGAATCCCCCTTTTGCCCCGACTGGCACAATCACGACATTTTTTAGCATCTGTGCCTTCAATAGATCGAGAACTTCAGTGCGGAAATCGTCTTTCCGATCTGACCAGCGGATTCCACCTCGTGCCACTTGCCCAGCACGCAAGTGGCATCCTTCCATGCGCGGACCGTGGACGAAAATCTCGGTCATGGGTCGCGGCGATGGGATGTCGCCGGCGTTGAAGCTATCGAGCTTGAGTGCAATAACGGGGCTTGAGGCGCAATAAAAGTTAGTACGCACAACGGATGCGAGCAATGTTTCGAAGCGACGAAGGATACGGTCGTCATCAGCGTCGGTTACCCGGTCGAGAAGCACAAAAAAGGCGCGGACTAGATCCGTGTCTGGCGATCGAGTCTGAAGGTGCACCGGATTAAAGCGGTGGTTAAATAAAGAAATAAGCGCTCGTGTTGCTTGGGGATTTGCTGAAAGCGCATTTTCCACTGCCGTTTGGCTGAATGGCGATCTTACCTGGCTACACCAGCGGAACATTGCCCGGAAAAGCCAAGCTTCGCGCCATGTTAGTCCGCAGTGTAAAACTAGGCGATTGAAACCGTCAATTTCGCAGTCCCCCGACCACGCTGCTAAAATGGCGTCGTGTAACCTGTCTCCAGCGGTGGCAAAGTCAACGGCCATGTGATTCGGTGTTTCGAGCGTGAGTTCCTGCAATGCGATTGTTTTTCCGGGGGGTGTGAGGCGGTAAGGCACCTCTTCAATGACCCTAAGGCCTAGACTCTCAATTAATGGTACGATGTCGGAAAGGGCAATAGGTTCACCCACATGAAATAATTTCAGGATGAGTCTATCGGGAGGTATTGTCGGTGGCTGCTTCAGCGTGAGTTGGAATCCATCGGAGTAAAGGGCCGCTTCGGCAGCTGCGAGATCTTCCACAGCTGTATTGGTCGCTTGATGTGCGGTGTAGTCCACTGGGAACGCATCCGCCCAGTCCAACCTCATTGACGCGGCATGAAGCGTATCGTGCTCAGTTGTGAGTTCTTCTAGCAGCCTATCCTTGAAACTACGCGTGGTTTTAACCATCTCTTCTTCGAGATGGGCCAGGTCCAGTTTCCTGGCTTGGATCGGATCAGAAGCGATAATGAAATGCCCGCGTGCCAACGGCCCGTCACCCAGCGCAACCGCATAGCCTACTAGTTCGCCTTTGAGAGCGCGAGTGAGCATACCGGCGAGTTTATGTCTTAAATCCGTGTCGAAGCGGTTGCGTGGTACGAACAGGAGTGCTGAGACATGCCTGCTCAACAAGTCATGTCGGAGAAACAACGCCAACGCGGGGCGAAGTTGAAGCAGCATGACCCGCTGTGCAGCACTCAGTATTTCCTCAACCGTTCCCTGAAAGAGGTCGTCCCGCGGCCAAGTGTTGAGGATTTGTCGCAATGCTCGACCATCATACCCGTCTGGATCAACGTGAGCCAGGTCAAGGATCGTTTTTATTTTTTCTGCCAGAAGCGGGATGTTATAAGGGTCGCCAGTGTACGTATCGGCTGAGAACAACCCTGCCAACAGTAGGAGCCCAATTACGGCCCCCAAGCGGTTTCGCCGTTTAATTGCGATAACGTCATAAAGCTGAGGCCGATATACGCTGCTCCGAATGTCGGCCTTGGTGATTGCGACTCCATCGAACCGTGCTAGGACGCTCGCTCCGATTGCGTTCCAGCGTTCAGGATCGAGCAGAACATCGAACAGTGTGCGATTGCTGCGTCGCAACACACCCAGCGAGGGACCGTTGTTAGGCGCCAAAATTAGGCCCCCGGCTAGGAACTTAACTTCTTGGACTCCAAGGAGAATGAAATTGGACGAGGCTGCCCAGCCCAGAAACTCACGCGGCGATCCACTTGGCAGCAGTTGCATCGCCGCGATCAGCGAGTGATGCATTGCCGTCGCATCGAGAGCGGCGGCGCGGGCGTCTGCCATAGCCAGTTTGAGGGCGGCCGTAATTTTTTCCTGTGATACAGGGTCGCTGTCGGCTTCAAAAGCGATTTGAATCGCTGATTCTCGGAGAGCGGTCGGATCTGTTTCCGGACCTACCTGGAGGAGCCTACCTTCATGGTCACGCACCATCGGGAGAACAGAGTGTACCAGGTTCTGTACAGGTCTATTGAACGTCTGTAGGAGACCGAGCGCTGAGTCGACAAGAAACGGGATATTGTCGCTCAGGATTTCAACAACGGCGGGCGGTTTTGCGCAACCGGCGTCATGTTTTCCGGGGCTAGACATCCGGATTTTTGTATGCCCCACGGTACGTTGCTGAATGAATGACCATAGTGAGAGAGCAGCCTCGGCAATTTGCGTGATTGGTTGCGTGGCCAGGGCTTCGCCCGTAAGTCCGTTAACGTAACGTTCCAGAAATTTCCGGGCCTGCATTGTTTCAGCGTTGGGGTAATGCTTCGACATTACCCCAGCTATGTGGCGAACGACCTTTGTTCGGAACAAGTGAGGCTGTGTTTTCCTACCAATTACATCGGCCATTTGTGCCTCCGCTGATGCATAATAGCCCAGTGTTCCAGTCGTTGCGCATTTGTCTGCGCTGTTCAACAGCGTTGGGAGAGCTCGTTCAGTCGGTCGGCTACAAACGTAAAGAGGATAAACTTTTGCGTCAAACAGCCAAATAAAATTGGTTCCTGAGCAACTCTCTCGGATAAGCGAAACGCATGAGGGGCAGCGAATAGGGTCCTGGCACCGGAAACCGTGCGGTAATGAATACTACATGCCGAAGCTCGTGGTGGATGAAAGCAGCGTCCGAAAGCACTGCTTATTTGGGATTGGCCTGAATCGCGTTGTGATGAGGAACACAAAGCTATGGCCTGCACAAAGAATGCGGCGCGGAGTGAAAATGGTTTTGCTTGCGGCTATTTCCGACAAATGCTATAAAAATTGAAATGTTGTGTTTTGCCTTCCTGCGTTTCTCCTCTTTGCGTGGCCGGGACATTCTGGCGGGTGGTGTGGCGCGTCGACTTAGGGTCCCCTGAGTGCAAAGTTGGGGCGCTGACTGTTTGGCGCCTATGTGCGCTCAGGGGCTTGTAGTCTTCCCCTTTTAGTCACCGAATCTAGCGAGACATCCGATGGCAATAAATCATCCGAACTTTGGCGCAGTTGCTGAAGACCGCGTCTTTATATTCGACACCACTTTGCGTGACGGCGAGCAATCGCCAGGCTTCTCGATGAACCTTGACGAGAAGCTGCGGATGGCTGAAGCCTTGGCAGACTTGGGCGTGGATGTCATCGAGGCTGGATTCCCCATCGCCAGTCAGGGTGATTTTCAAAGTGTCCAGCGGATAGCGGAAACGATCAAGGGACCGGTCATTGCCGGTCTCGCGCGCTCAGGAAGAGAGGATATTGCGCGGGCTGGTGAAGCGATCCGCGCGGCTGAGCGCAAACGCATTCATACATTTATCTCAACATCGCCGTTGCATATGAAATATAAACTGCGAATGGAGCCGGAGGCTGTTCTCGAAGCCGTTTCTCGCTCCGTTACGTTTGCTCGGGGCTACACGGATGACGTGGAATGGTCTGCCGAAGATGGCAGCCGCACTGAACCCGATTTTCTGTGTCGTTGCGTAGAGGCGGCGATCTTAGCTGGCGCCACGACCATCAATATTCCTGACACGGTCGGTTATGCGCTGCCCGAGGACATTAATCGAATCTTCACGATGTTGCTTGAGCGTGTTCCAGGTGCCGACAGCGTGATCCTTTCTACGCATTGTCATAACGATCTTGGTCTGGCTGTTGCCAACACTCTGGCTGCTGTGCGAGGAGGGGCGCGCCAGATCGAATGTACGATTAACGGTATTGGCGAGCGTGCGGGCAACGCAGCGCTTGAGGAAGTCGTAATGGCAATTCGTACCCGACAGGACCAGATCGGGCATACTAACGAGATCAAGACTCCAAACATTCTACGGACATCGAAACTCCTTGCAACTATTACTGGGTTTGATGTGCAGCCTAACAAAGCTATTGTCGGTCGTAATGCATTTGCTCATGAGTCGGGGATTCACCAGGACGGTGTTCTGAAAAATGCTGCTACGTATGAAATTATGACGCCTGAGAGCGTCGGCTGGCAGAAAACAAGCTTGGTGATGGGCAAGCATTCCGGTCGTGCTGCCTTTCGAGACAAGCTGCGTGTCCTAGGCTACGGTGAAATCGGAGACAACCAATTGAATGATGCTTTTCGACGTTTCAAGGATCTCGCCGACCGCAAGAAATTGGTTTACGACGATGACATCATTGCTTTGGTCGATGATGAGGTTGTCCGTGATCAGAGTCGTATCAAGTTCGTATCGCTTGAAGTTAGGTCAGGCTCCCAAATCCAGCCACGCGCCAAACTAGAACTCGAGGTCGATGGCGTGGTGAAAGCGGCGGAAGCTCATGGTGACGGTCCGGTGGACGCAACGTTCAACGCCATACATACCATTTTCCCGCATGACGCGGAATTGCGTTTGTTTACCGTTGGTGCTGTTACTGAAGGAACCGATGCCCAAGCTCGCTGTGGAGTCCGCTTGGAAGAAGGGGGCAAGCTAGTAGATGGGCAAGGGGCTGATACGGACACGATTGTGGCGGCGGCGCGGGCATACGTCCATGCTCTCAATAAGCTTCTGTTTAAGCGCGCCCGTACAGAGCCAGTTGCTTTAACCGCTTGACGTGAACACACCAGAGGCGGGGACTTCTGGCTTCGCTGGACCGGAGCAGCACCAGTGGCATCGAGGCGCTTGCGCTGACTGACTGATCCACTACCACCAGCAGTAACGGGCGCCCCAACGGACAAGGGCATCTCTTAGCGCGCCGCCAACCGCAGGCCGAGCAGGTCCTGGAGGATGGAAAGATGGAAACAACCGCTGTGTCTGATCAGGTGCGGGGCAGAGCCGGAACCGGCTGGCAGCGAGCATAAGTCAGATACAGCACGTTGCCATCTAATGAGACCTGTGTGCGTGTTACCTTTTGGGCACTGAGATGTAGTATTTTTGATTGGTGGTGGTGATTGGCCTGTATGGCGACTGTGCTGGTCATGGCAGTGGCGATTGTCATGCTTG
>JAJZBH010000089.1 GCA_021799015.1 Pseudomonadota bacterium | reverse complement strand
GGTACACAAACATGTTCGCATTAATACCTTGGCAAAAGCCCCGAAAAGGGGAGAATAAAACTCATCATCACACAGATGAATGCCAAAATAATTTACAGACCGAAGTTAAAACAACTCCTCACCCATGCCAGCCCATCGCAACAAAATTGCACCAGCATCTTCTTTAACTGGACAGAACCCATCTTTCCGACCAGAATATGCGTTCTCTATTCCATTTTTTTCTCCTGTATACCTTTGGTCATTTCTTCCGCTGTCACGTTGGAGGTTAGTCATGTTTTGTCTCAAATGCGATGACGTTTCGTACCGGGTATTCAATGCGGCTTCGAGGCCATCCAGCGCTCGATGCTTGCGCAATTCAGGAAGGAGCTTATTCGAAGGGGTTTTGATGACGCTCCAAGACCGGGGACTCTTACCGAGGCTTCAGATCGGTTTATGATAGGGCTCATCCAGTGTAGAAGTAGCCAAAAACCTACAAGCGCGAACACCACCTTACAAATGGTGCACCGTCATGTGCCGGCAAACCATCTGCGAACGCATCACCATGAGCAACGTACGTTCCATTGCGAGCCATGAAAACAAGCTTGGACGTATGGATGATAATGGGTCTATAACGGCTCACGCATTCTTTCAATCAGTTACGCGACTAATTGGACATAGGCAAAGATACCGCCGCAACAAGTTTGACAGCATTTTGCGAACTGGAAACGAAATGATACAGAAATATGGTGTTGCCAGTCATAACGCTTCGGGACAGCTATATCATGGATATGGCGAAGACACTTTTACCTGATGGCTGTCCATCGTTAAACACCACACCGGTAGCGGAAACGCGTGTTATCGGCCGCAGCGTACGCTCGCAGAAACAGGAAAGAGTGCGGTCCAACTTTTGCGACGTCCTCCTACCTTCAATATCTACAGCAATGGACGGATGCGCCGCCATCCTGCCTGCCGCCGGGAAGCATGGCATTTTCGTTTATCCTCATGACACTTAACAATGAACTCGCTTTACCATGACTTCCCAGCAGAGCTTAAACCAAAACACGGCTATTGATTTCCTGTCGAAGCCCGCAAGCTATGGGCTTATCAGGGACACCGTGGAGCGCGTTGACACTCACTGTTCCATTGTCTTTCTTGCCGGCGATTACGCGTACAAGCTTAAACGTGCGATACGCTTTGCCTCCCTTGACTACACGACGATCGAGGCGCGCAAGGCAGCAGTTCAAGCCGAGCTTATCCTCAACCGACGTACCGCCCCAGACCTGTATCTTGCTACCCGTACCATTAGCCATGGGGACGACGGGCGAGTCACGTTCGACGGAACCGGGCCGGCGCTCGACTACGTCGTAGTGATGCGGAGATTTGACCAAACCGGGCTGTTTGATGCGATGGAAAGGAAAGGTGGGCTTACCGCAGGCCTTATGCGAGAAGTGGGCGAGATGGTTGCGCAATTTCACGTCGGGGCGCAACAAACGCCAAAATTCGGCGGGAGTGAAGCGATCGCCAGGGTAATCGTCGACAACGAGCGTGAGCTTAATCAGGCCGCACCCCTGCTGGGAAATACCCCGATTAGTTCCTGGGGCAACCTCGCGCGCGCTGCATTGACCAGGCTTGGGCCTCTCCTCGATCGGAGGCGTGAGGACGGCAAAGTTCGCCGCTGTCATGGCGATCTCCGCCTAGCGAATATCTGCCTGTGGAACGGGCGACCGACCTTGTTTGACTGCATAGAGTTCAGCGACGACATCAGCTGTATCGATGTCCTTTATGATCTCGCCTTCCTGCTTATGGATCTGAAACTGCGTGATCGCGACGACCTCGCCAGGGCGACACTAGACGCCTATCTGAAACAAGCGCCGGAATGGGACGGCGTTCCTGCCATGCAGCTATTTTTATCTCTGAGGGCGGCAACACGAGCCTATGCCCTCGCCAATGCAGCGAGGCGACGAAGAAGGGCCATGGAGGCCGCACGCCTTGCCGTGTTCGCCCAATCCCACATGTGCGCCGCAGTACAATTTTTGGCAGGCTCCGCATCGGGCGCATTTGACACTGATCAATGCCTCCATGCCCGCGATAGTCGATGATCAATAAATTAAATTTGTATGGGAGATCTAGGTGGATCTTATTGATCTAAGAAGAGGACGACACAGGTCGGTACCGTATTTGAGTCGAAACCTAGCTTCTTGGCCGATCCGATCACTTTGCCGTATAGTGGTCAACTCTCAGAGCAAGGGTTTCCCTGCTGCCTCGCCTGTAGCTTCATGCCTATCTCGAAGCTACATTACGCTCAGAAAATCCGAGGGCCTACCAACCCGTATTCATACGCTGTTACCGTGTGACTGGGGAAAAACCATGATGAAAGCGCTCCCCTGCGGATGAACCGCAGTCCCTTTCTGCTTTTTGCTCTGGACGGGAGTCGTGATCTCGCTGAAAACGTTGCGAACCGCCTCGAAATTGCACTCGCGCCTCACGAAGAGCGAGTATTCGAAGACGGAGAACACAAAACACGACCACTTCGCGACGTCCGCGGACATGATGTTTTCGTGTTGCATGCACTCTACGGCGACGACCGCCAGAGCAGCAATGATAAATTTTGTCGACTCTTGTTTTTTTGTGGCGCGCTCCGCGATGCGGGTGCCGCCCGTGTGACGGCCGTTATCCCATATCTGTGCTATGCTCGCAAGGACCGTCGAACCAAGCTGAATGATCCGATTACGACACGGTATCTGGCAGCGATGGTGGAAGCGGTAGGCGTCACGCAAGTCATTGCCGTTGAGGTCCATAATATCTCTGCCTTTGAGAATGCCTTTCGGTGCCCAACAATCCACATCGATAGCGCTCCATTATTCGCAGCGCACTTGGCTGCCGTCCTCCGCGGTCGGCGAGTAGCTGCAGTATCGCCGGACGCAGGGGGCACAAAGCGCGCAGAGTTATTCCGACAGACGTTCGAGCAGTTAACGAAGGAAGATGTTTCGAGCGCGTACGTCGAGAAATTCCGAAGCGAGGGGGTAGTTACGGGAAAGCTCCTTGCTGGTGACGTAAACGGAAGGGTTGCCGTGATCGTAGACGATCTGATCAGTTCAGGTGGTACTCTGGTTCGCGCAGCGGCTGCATGCCGAATGGCGGGTGCAGTTGAAGTGCTCACCGTGGCAGCGCATGGCCTATTTGTCGGAGGTGCGAGCGAACTGTTTGACTCTACCGCTATCGACGGAATCATGGTGACTAGCACAGTGCCCCCCTTCCGGGTCTTGCCGCCCGTTGCTGAGCGACGCCTGATTATATTGGATATCAGCGAAGCAATCGCTCGCGCCATTAGTGCAAGCCGCGATGGAGCCTAACACGCCGCCTTGGCGCAAGAGCGCAAGAAATGAATGCTGGTCGGAGATCGACTGCCTCTCTGATAAATCAGAAGTCAATGCGCGCCTCGGCTTCATCCGGCGTGGGTTTGCGGCCGTCGTGCAGACTGTCCCCAAACAGAATTTGGCTTTACATGTGAATGCTCTTGTGATGGCGGTCTGAGGGGGCCATGCCGCCCGGGCACCGTCCATGTTCTTGCTTTTCAGAAAGGTCGAAATTCAAAGGAAACAATACCCGGCCACAGTTCTGGCTACACTCTCTTCGCGCCAGACCTTATTCCACTATATTACCGATGGAGATGGAATCAGACGAGGTTCGCGTCATCGTTAACCTGATTCAGGTCAATGAAAGCCAGCCCATTGTATGCGATCAAATGTACAAGTCGCCTTCATCAAGCACGAGGAGTATACGTGCAGTGTGCCCCTATGAAACATACACGGGCAAGACCCGATTTGCCCTGTCGTACCAGTTCAGCCCCCTCGATTGGTGCTTGGCGCTGGATCCCCTAGCTTGGTGTTCCCGTTCTGCCGCATTTCGCCACAGCCCAGTGCGGAAGTACACGAGGACTCCCTGCCGCCTCGCGAGCCATGGGCGCCATCATAATTGCGGAGAATTGGTGATGTGATAAATGAATACGATATCGTCCGGCGAGTTCGCAGCGCCCTGAGACGCGACGCCCGGATCCACGTGACACGCCCCATCAAGCTAGCATTCGCCGATGGGGTCTTAACGATGGAGGGTGAGGTCTCAAACGTCATCGGAAAAAAGCTGGCCTTAGAGTCCGCTGCGCGACTGCCCGAGGTAACATCGATCATTGATCGGTTTCATGTGCGCGCTGCCACACAAATGAGCGACGGAGAAATCAGGGTTCATGTGCGCAATGCATTGCTCGAGGAGCCAATTCTCTCGGAATGCACCATTCGAGAAGAGGTAAAAGGGCAATTAGAGACGGTGCGTGATCCTCCGGGCGCGACAGGCATAATTCACGTCCGCGTCAGTGACGGTATTGTTACGCTCGACGGCGATGTCGCAGGAATTGGGCAAAAGCGGTTTGCAGGCGTTCTCGCATGGTGGGTACCGGGAAGCCGCGACGTGATCAACGGGCTAGGAGTTACGCCCCCAGAACAAGAAAGCGAAGCTGCAACAACGGACACGGTGCGGCAGATTCTTGAAAAAGACCATCTCATCAATGCAGAAAGTATTATTGTTAATACGCGCGGATCAACTGTTTACCTCGATGGAACCGTCTCGAATGACGCCGAGCACGATTTCGCCGAAAATGATGCCTGGTACGTCTTTGGCGTTGACAGTGTAGTGAACCGCCTTACCGTGAAAGCTTAATCACCACGACCGTTAACCGATCTCCATAACCGCCGACCTTCGCAGGTTGAAGAGTATTTAGTTGATCATTAATTCCGGCCTCTTCATTGCTAATAATAAAGATGTGACTCTGCAAAATATGGCGTGATTTCATATTGTTTGTACTTGAAACGTAAGCGTCAGCTGAGCGGCGCGGATTATGGGGAGGCGGATTTCGGCTTTTTCGGCTTTGCAGTTCTGGCGATGCGCGTCAAGGCAGTCTTGATCTGTGTTTCATCGATATCGTCGGCATCATAAGGACAGCCATACCAGTCGAGGGCTTCCTTTTTCCTTTTACTGCCTTTGCCTCTGTCGGGTCCTGCGATGGTGTCAAGGAAGTCGTAGTAGCCTGGCATGCCGCCGCAATCTTCGGGTGGGCAGCGTCGTTCGCCGCCCAGGAATTCGGGGTAGGATTCATCCGGTTGAGCGGCCTCGGTGCGCTCGACGAGGATTCTGTGTTCCCAGTTGTCGCCCATGTCGTAGACATAGCCGAATGTCGTAGCGCCACTGTTGAGCAATTTTGCCAGTCTGATGGCGCTGGCGGATTTGACTTCGCGCCCCCAACTGGCGTCGTCGGGATCTGGCCGGCCATAGATCATGCCGTCGACGGTGAATTCCCAGAGATGATAGTCGAGCCAGCCCATGGCCGCCTGAACGATCTTGTGCAGCATTGCAAGATTGGTCGTAAGCGAAGTCGCGAGGCCCTTGTATTGGGTTCTTGACGTTCAGGCGGCCTGATATTTGGACTTGGTTTCCCAGGGCATGAGTTCGTCGATGCGGGAGTTTCGCCAGCCGTTGACGAGGCGGGTGATGGTTTCTGCGAGATAACACTGTGGATCGACGGCGTTCAGCTTGCAGGTTTCGATCAGTGAAGCCACCGCAGCCCAGTTTGCGGCGCCGTCATCGCTGCCGGCAAACAATGCGTTCTTCCGGCTCAGGGCAAAGCCCCGTTCATTCTGCCCATGTCGGGTAAGTGGCTGAAGTTCATTACAAATGGCATCCGTATTTCGGCCGTAAAGTCGAGGTCCGCCGAGTAGAGCAGCGGGCAACTGGCCATTTTCTCAAGGTCCTTGGGCCGGCTGGCGTCGTGATTTCGATGGCCAGTTGGATGCTCGATCCCGTTATCTGTGCCGGGATGGCCGTTGGCACGCCGGCGGTGGATTTGGCTGCTCTCATTGAATTGGACCGGCTGTTGAAAGGTGCGGTCAAGCCCGCAAACTCGCGGAGCGATGATGGGGTCGCTCGGGAGGAAAGCAATGCCGGTTCACAAAGCACCAGTGCCGACGGCGAGCCGTCAGATGCGGCTGCTGTTCGACAACATCAAGCTGGACGGGTTGACGCCCGCCGAGCGCGACAAGATCATTTTGGCGCTGGCGCAGATCCTCATGCAGGCGGCCGGCCTGAGCGTCGAGGAGCTTGACGATGACAAGCGCTGAGACGATTCCGGCGGTTCTTCTCAAGAAGAAGGCCGTCGTCTATGTGCGCCAGTCCTCGCAATCCCAGGTGATTACCAACCTGGAAAGCAAGCGGCGTCAATATGATCTGGTTGACGTCGCCCGCCAACATGGCTTCATCGACGTCGAAGTCATTGACGACGATCTCGGCAAGTCGGCGAGCGGATCGGTGGCGCGCCCGGGTTTCGACCGTCTCGTGGCGTGGTTGTGCGCCGGCAAGGTCGGCGCTGTCGTGTGCTTCGATGCGTCCAGGCTCGCGCGAAAAGGTCGCGACTGGCATCACCTTCTCGAATTGTGCGGACTCGTTGAGGCACGCGTCATAGATCACGACGGCGTCTACAATCCTTGTCGGCCGAATGATCAATTGCTCCTCGGAATGAAGGGCAGCATCAGCGAATTCGAACTCGGCGTGCTCCGAGCGAGAATGCTCGACGCCGCCCGATCGAAGGCCGGTCGCGGCGAACTGCGACTATCGGTGCCGTTCGGCTACATTTGGCATCGGGAAGCCGGGCTCGGCCTCGATCCAGATATACGCTTACAAGAAGTTATTCGCCTGATCTTCGTGCGCTTCCATGAACTGGGCAGCGCGCGGCAGGTTCTTCTTTCGATGCGCGCCGATCGGATCCATTTTCCACGGCCGTCCGACGAAGGCCGCATGACCAGTTTCACCTGGATGCCAATCCGCTACCGCAACGTGATCGCGGTTCTAAAAAACCCCTTCTACGCAGGGGTTTACGTTTACGGGAAAAGCGAGAAGCGCACCATGATCGTGGATGGGAGAGCGCGACGAAGCTATGGGCACGGCAAGCCGATCGGAACCTGGGAGGTGATGATCAGGGACCACCACGAAGGGTATATCGGCTGGGAGGAATATGAGCGCAATCAGCGGCAGCTCGCTCTTAACACCTACGGTCACGCTGGAGGCGTGAAGTCCGGCAGGGGTGGCAGGGCGCTGTTGTCCGGCATGATGACCTGTCGGCGATGCGGGCGGCGACTGAGCGTCGCATATACCGGCAGCCCGCCGGGCCGGCCGGTATATCGCTGCGACAAGCCAAACCTTATGATGGGGCTGCCAAGGTGTATGACTTTCGGCGGACCGCGGGTCGACGCCGCGGTTGCGCGGGAGTTATTACAGGCGGTGGAGCCGTTGGCGATCGACGCAGCGCTTGAGGCGGAGCGAATGCACCGAGAACGACAGGAAGGCCAGCAACGCATCCTGGACATGGAAATCCAGCAGGCTCGTTACGATGCCAGCTTGGCCGAGCGCCGATACGCCGCCTGCGATCCTGACAATCGTCTCATTGCCGCTCAGCTTGAAAAGAGCTGGGAAAACGCGCTCCGGCGTGTCCGAGACCTGGAGATGCGCCAAGCGACTGAACAACCCGCAGATATCAAGGTGGAGCCTACTGCGTTCAGCTCGCTGGCGGAAAATTTGTCGGCGGCCTGGCATGCCCCGAACGTCACGATGCGCGCGCGCCAGCAACTGATGCGGACCCTGATCGCCGACATTTTCGTCGATGTCGACGATGATGCACGGGATGTCGTCCTCACGATTCATTGGCGCGGCGGCCAACATTCCGAGTTACGTGTCCGCAAGCCGCGAACTGGCGAACATGGTTGCGCCACGACCGAAGACGCGCTGGCGGTCATGCGCAGCATGGCGGGTTGCTGGTCCGACGAACATATTGCCGCGTCGCTCAATCGAATGGGTATGCCCACGGGCCAAGGTAAGACCTGGACGGCGCATCGCGTGGCTTCGGTTCGACGCGTGCGCGGCATCCATGCCTATCGATCCGCGGAAAAAGATGGCGAATGGCTCACCATGAAGGACGCAGCGAAGCTTTTGGGCGTCACAAGCCATTCGATACGGCGCCTGATCAAGACCGGCGTGCTTGCCGCCGTACAGGTGGTTCCCGGGGCGCCGCATCAGATACGGGCCGCAGATCTCATGACGGAGCTGATGAAAACGGCGGTGGCCCGGAAAGGCCGCCCGTGTCGCGTCACTGATGCGGACACGCTTCCAATGTTTACAAACACATAACAAAGAGCTGCACAATGAAACACCCTTCGCGATGCCGCGGAGCGATCGCTCGGCCGGATTGTTGTCGATGCCGATGCGGCCGTCGCTGGTGTACAGTGTCAGCGCATCCCATCGCGTCAGGGCATATCGCAATGCCTTGGCCAGGCCGGTCTTCGATGACAGGCGCCGGCGCTGCTCGCCGAACCAGACCTTAAGGTCGGCGAGGATGGGGACGGCATTCTCCTGCCGGGCCCGATGGCGAAGCTCCGGGTCGTGGCCGACGATCCCTGCCTCGATCGCGTAGAGTTCACCGATCCGCCGCAGTGCCTCTTCGGCGATCGGTGATTTAGTCCGCTCGACCTCATCGAACAGCTTGCGTCGGGCATGGGCCCAGCAGGCGGCATGCATGATGCGCGGCGCATTCGGACCCGGCGGCCCCGTCGGTCGGACCAGCGCCTCGTAACCGCTGAACGCGTCCGCCTGGATCACACCGTGGGCACGCGGCGAGATGGTCACGTGGCCGTTGTTCGCCCTTGCGGTCGGGGCTGAAGCGGTAATAGGCGGCCGGGGCTCTCGGGCCCAGCCAAGGGCGTTCATCGACAAGATAGGTCCAAATTCGCCCGGTCCGGGTCTTGCCATGGCCCGGCGCCAACATCGCGATTGGCGTGTCGTCGGTGTGGATCACCGGCGCCGCCATCACGTGAGCGCCGATCATCCGCGCCAGCGGCGACAGCCACCAGGCAGCATGCCCGACCCAATCGGCAAGGGTTGCCCGCTCGATCTCGATGCCTTCGCGTGCCAGGATCGCCGATTGGCGATAGAGCGGCAGGCCGTCGAGATATTTTGACACGACGACGTCGGCCAGAAGGCCAGGACCAGGCCGCCCCTTCTCGATCGGCAGATCGGGGGATGGCGCCTGGATGATCATCTCACAGGCCCGGCAGGAGAGTTTCGGCCGGATATGCCGGATCACCTTGTGCCGGGCCGGAATCTTCTCCAGCACCTCGGTGACATCCTCGCCGAGCTTCGAGAAATGCGTGCCACCGCAGCCGGGGCAAACCTCACCCGGCGCATGGATGATCTCCTCGCGCGGCAGATGCTCTGGCAGCGGCCGACGAACCGGCCGCCGCCGCTCCGGCCGAGCTTTGCCGGGCAACGCATCCTTTGCCGCCGCGATGCGGGCGGCCTCGCCTTCCTCAAGGTCTTCAAGCCGGAGTTCGAGTTGATGGATCTGCGCATCGAGCACCTCCGATGAGCGGCCGAACCGCATCCGGCGCAGCTTGTGCAGCTGTGCCTTGTACTGCTCGATGAGACGCTGGGCCATCGCCAGTTCGGCCTCGCGTTCGGCGAGGCAGGCACGCAGATCGGCAATCTCGGCGGCGGCATCCATCGCCAGTGATTCTAGCAAAACTCGTTGCTGAACGCACGATATTCTATAAAATAATAGCCATATTTTCTGAAGGATTCAGCACGCGGCTTCCGGCGTCCAGGTCCGCACCGGTGCCCGCCAATCGATCCCCTCAAGCAACATCGAAAGCTGTGCCGCAGTGAGCGACACTGACCCATCCTTGGCCTGGGGCCATACGAATCTGCCGCGCTCCAGCCGCTTGCAGAACAGGCACAGACCCTGCCCATCCCACCAAAGAATCTTGAGCAGGTCGCCGCGTCGTCCCCGAAACGCATAGAGCGCCCCGCTATGCGGGTCGAACTTCAGCATGGTCTGGACCTGCGCCGCCAGCGTATCAAAACCCTTCCGCTTATGCAGTGCACTGCATAAGCGGAATTATGCGGCGACCATGATTATGCGGAGTTGGCGTTTCTGATGGATAGATTAAGGTGTTCTTACAGGTACATAGATAGCCGGAGAGGAGGCTTTCACTCCGCATAACTATGCTCCCTCGCGA
>JAJZBH010000088.1 GCA_021799015.1 Pseudomonadota bacterium | reverse complement strand
CACGTCGACCGTTGGGCGCTGGTGGTGGAGCGTTGATCGGACAATGCTTGCCGCCCTGATGTCGGTTATTGTGATCGGCTATGTCATGGCTTTAGCTGCAACGCCGGCCAATCGTCTTGCATTGACTGACCCGCGCACCCTAGTGATGCTTAAGCAGATCGCGTACCTCGCAATTGCTGCAATCATGATGATCGCGGTCTCGATGTTTGATCGTCGGCAGGTCACATTGGCAGCACTCGGTGTCGGTATCGTATTTCTGCTATTGACCGGTTTTACGATCGTCCACGGGGTAACAATTGATGGTGGGCGACGTTGGATTGCGTTACCGGGGGCAACCATTCAACCAGTCGAGTTTCTTAAACCTGCTCTGATTGTTGTGACTGCGTGGCTGCTCACCCAGCGCCGCCGCTGGGTTGATTTCCCAGGTATGATTGCTGCATTTGGATTGAATGGCTTGGTACTGTTTCTCTTGTACCTTCAGCCGGACATCGGCTCCATGCTTCTTGTCGGAGCGACTTTTTTTGCCCAACTTGTTCTCGACGGTATCAAGTGGCGTTGGGTAGTCGTCGGCTTTCTAGCGCTTCTGGGTACATTGGCTGCGGCCTTTGAGTTCATTGCGCATGTCCATCATCGGCTAGTATTATTTCTTCATCCCACGAAGGATAAGGCATATCAAGCGCTAACAGCCCTTTCGGCCTTCGGCAATGGGGGGTTGTGGGGGAGAGGGCCTGGCGAGGGGCAGGTCAAACATTTTCTGCCTGATGCCCGAGCAGATTTCGTATTTGCAGTCGCGGGAGAGGAATTTGGACTGATTCTGTGCTTAATTATCATAGCCTTGTTTGCCATGATCGTCCTGCGTGGTTTGATACGCATTCGCGGTGAGAACGACCTGTTTGTCGCACTGGCAGCATCCGGCTTGCTTGTAAGTTTCGGCTTGCAGGCGTTCGTTAACATGGCCTCGTCTCTGTCGCTTATCCCAACCAAAGGGATGACGCTCCCATTCATATCGTACGGTGGTTCCGCGGTGCTTGCCATGGGACTTCATACTGGATTCCTTCTGGCACTGATGCGAAAGCGGCAGGGTTCTTCTGTAAGGAATCCATTGATTGATGAGGTAACAACCATGCGCCGCACGGCATAAAGGAGACATGTTGTTGGGGCCGTTCGTAATCGCTGCCGGTGGCACCGGAGGACATTTGTTCCCCGCCGAAGCATTAGCTGAGAAGCTGATGTGTCGGGGGGCTCATGTCGTACTGATGACTGACGCGCGATCAAAGGCCGAGACATCCATGATATTTGGAAAATCTGAACGCTTCGTTATTCCCAGTGCGGGCATAGCCGGGCGTGGACTGATACGTGCCGGATTTGGGATAGTGCAGATTTCCCGAGGTTTGATAAAAGCTCGGTTAATTCTCGGGCGAATTGCGCCACGCGCAGTGATTGGATTTGGTGGCTATCCGTCAGTTGCACCCGTTCTGGCGGCTTGCATCATGCGCCAACGACCAGTGATTGTTTTGCATGATCAGAACGCAGTTCTCGGTCGTGCAAATCGTGTGCTCGCAAAATGCGCTGACCGGCTCGCTTTGAGTTTCTCGGAGGTTGCAGGCGTGCCGAGAGGTTCTGTGACGTGCGTGACAGGCAATCCAGTGCGATCGACGATTGCTGTACGCCGCTCGGCACGTTTTTCTGTTCCTGTCGGCAGTGTTCAGCTTCTCGTGCTGGGCGGATCTTTGGGGGCACGCATCCTCGCGAGTATTGTGCCCGATGCTCTTTCAAAACTTCCCCAAGGACTGAGACAACATGTCGAACTGACGATGCAATGCCCAGCAGACCTGATCGAGGGCGTCCAACGTCGATTGGTCGAAATCGGTGTGCGAGGCGATGTCGCGCCATTTTTTCAAGATGTTGATGCCCGCCTGGAGTCGGCTCATCTGGTTGTCGCACGGGCTGGCGGATCAACGGTTGCGGAAATAGCCGTAATTGGCCGGCCCGCGCTCTTCGTGCCTCTGGCCATCAATCCGGATCAGTGCGCCAACGCCGACGTGTTGGTCCGAGCTGGTGGCGCGATCCGTCTCGATGAGGTGGGGCTTACTGCAGACCGCCTGGCCAGAGAGTTACAAAACCTTCTGACTGATAGAGAACGTTTGCGGACCATGGCTGCTGCGGCGGCAACGTGCGGAATCGCGGATGGGGCGGATCGGCTGGCGGCGTTAGTGCTCGACGCCGTGTCTGAAAGGACTGCGTCATGAGGGCGATGCCGCTAAATATAGGGACGATCCACTTCGTCGGAATTGGCGGAATCGGAATGTCAGGAATTGCCGAGGTTTTGCATAATCTTGGCTATACTGTTCAGGGGTCGGATGTTGCGGATAGTGGAAACGTCGCACGATTGCGCAGCATTGGAATCCCCGTGACGATAGGGCATGACGCAAAAAATCTTGGTGATGCGCAGGTCGTCGTGATTTCGACTGCTGTACCACGGGATAACCCGGAGATTCAGGGCGCGCGCGAACGGCTGATACCTATCGTGCGTCGGGCCGAAATGCTTGGCGAGCTGATGCGGTTACGGTGGTCGATCGCCGTCGGCGGCACGCATGGCAAGACCACGACGACCAGTCTTGTCGCCGCCGTCCTGGAACAGGCGCAGATCGATCCGACCGTGATCAATGGTGGCATCATCAACGCTTATGGCACGAATACAAGGCTCGGACAGGGTGACTGGATGGTTGTCGAGGCCGATGAAAGTGATGGCACTTTTCTGCGGCTGCCGGCGGTGATCGCTGTCGTGACAAACATGGATCCCGAACATTTGGATCACTGGGGAACGCGTGAGGCGATGGAGGCGGGGTATCTGCAGTTTGTTTCTAACGTGCCGTTTTATGGTTTCGCAGTCCTTTGCATAGATCATCCGGCAGTGCAGCAGATGATTCCGGATCTTTCGGATCATCGGCTGATAACTTATGGATTTTCACCGCAGGCAGATGTGCGTGCGGAGCGTATTATGTCGGATCGTAACGGCGCGACTTTCGAAGTCCGACTTTCGGATCGGGTCGCTGGAAAAGTCAGGCGCATGGGGCCCTTTCGGTTGCCAATGCTTGGCAATCACAACGTTCAAAATGCGCTGGCGGCGGTGGCAATTGGAGTCGAGATGGCTGTGCCGGAGCTTGATCTTCGTACGGCGCTTGCAAATTTTCGTGGTGTTAAAAGGAGATTCACGAAGATTGGAGAAGTCAAGGGCATCACTATCATTGATGATTACGGTCATCATCCGGTGGAGATTGCGGCTGTGCTGAAGGCTGCAAGACAGGCTGGCGCGAGGGAGGTGATCGCAGTGGTGCAGCCCCACCGATACTCGCGCTTGGCCCGGCTTTTTGACGACTTCTGTACCTGCATGAACGATGCGGGGACCGTGATTGTGGCAGAGGTGTACCCCGCGGGTGAAGAACCGATCCCAGGTGTAAACCGGGATGCCTTAATCGAGGGCTTGCGGGCATGTGGCCATCGTTCAGTGGTGCCGCTGGCGAGTCCGGACTACCTGGCAGAAATGGTCAATGCAATTGCGCGGCCCGGCGATTATGTTGTGTGTTTGGGAGCCGGCACCATCAGTCAGTGGGCGCAATCGCTGCCCGAGCAACTTCGGGCCTTAACAGAAGGTGTTCATCGCACTGCTGGAGATGCCCGATGATTGTCGCGCACAATGGTGACTGGCGCGCGTCGTTGCCGAAGCCGCGCGGACGAATAGCCTTTGACGTGCCGCTTGCGCCGTTGACGTGGTTTCGGGTTGGTGGCCCGGCAGAAGTGCTTTTCCGGCCCCTGGATGTGGGTGATTTGGGCCAATTCCTCTGGCATCTTCCCCCGGCATGCCCTGTCACGGTTATTGGAGCGGCATCTAATCTGATCGTCCGAGATGGTGGGATTCGCGGTGTTGTCGTCAAATTAGGCAGAGGTTTCGGCGATATCGCTATTGAAAGCGACGGGATTGTTGCTGGAGCGGCGGCACTTGATATCACTATTGCACAATACGCCGCGGCTGCTGGGTTAACCGGATTGGAGTTCTGTTCCGGGATTCCGGGATCACTTGGTGGCGCTATAGCGATGAATGCCGGAGCGTATGGCAGCGAAATCAAAGACGTGCTCGATTGGGTCGACGTTGTTGGCCCGGATGGGACGCTCGCGCGATACGACGTCAGCGAACTTACGCTCCGTTATCGGCATGCTGTGCTCCCGGGAGGCGGGATCGTTGTGCGGGGGCGATTGCGTGCCCGCAGTGGAGATCCAGCAATGATCGCCGCGCGGATCGAGGAGATCCGCGCGAGTCGTGAGGCGGCACAACCGGTGCGAGCGCGCACGGGTGGCTCGACTTTTCGGAATCCCGACGGCGAAAAGGCGTGGCGGTTGATTGATGCCGCAGGTTGTCGCGGAATGCGATTAGGAGGTGCGCAGATTTCGGAAAAGCACTGCAATTTTATGATTAATCTCGGCGCTGCGACGGCCGCGGATTTAGAGACACTTGGTGAAGATGTTCGAGGAAAGGTTCGTGACACGTTTGGCGTCGACCTGGAATGGGAAATTCGCAGGGTGGGCATACGATGAAGCGAATCGCGGTTCTGATGGGCGGGGTATCGGCAGAAAGAGAGGTTAGCCTTGCAAGCGGTGCACTCGTGGGCGACGCATTGCGGGAAGCAGGATACAAGGTGGATATCATTGACGTCGGACCTGACCTTGGGGCGGTAATTGCGGCGCTTACTCCGGCACCCGACGCCGTATTCAATGCCTTGCATGGTCGCTTTGGAGAGGACGGTACTATTCAGGGTGTACTGGATTATATGGGAATCCCCTATACTCATTCAGGGGTGCGGGCGTCGTCGCTTGCCATGGACAAGGCCGCGGCAAAAGCTGCATTTGCCGCTGCGGGATTGCCAATTGCGCCTCATCGGGTAATCCCGGTTCGCGAGCTCGCCGAGCATGATCCGTTGCCTCTGCCTTACGTCGTTAAGCCGACGAACGAAGGCTCCTCGGTGGGCGTCTACATAGTTAGACAAGGTGATAACCGCAGGGCGGAGATTGCGCGCAACTGGTCTTTTGGCGGCCTAGTGATGGCTGAAGAGTATGTGCCTGGCCGGGAGCTGACAGTGTCAGTGCTGGAAGACCGAGCGCTTGCAGTGACGGAGATTCTGGCGGTCGATTTTTATGACTATCATGCAAAATATACCGCTGGCGCGTCGCGTCATCAGTTGCCTGCTCAGCTTGAGCCGTCCTTAACGGAGCAGATCAAGCAATTTGCAGTCGCGGCGCATCGTGCGCTTGGCTGCCGCGGGGCCACGAGAGCGGACTTCCGGTACGACGATCTCCGTAATCGGCTGGTTCTCCTGGAGGTTAATAGCCAGCCGGGGATGACTCCAACCTCGTTGCTGCCGGAGCAGGCAGCATTATGTGGCATAGATTTTCGGTCACTCTGCGCCTGGATGGTGGAGCGTGCTGCATGCCGCGTGTAAAGCCAACTCCGCGCCGATCTAACAGGAAAAGGATGCAGGATCGACCGAGCCTGCAAACGCTACTGCTACGCCGTGCCCGGCGCGCGCTGAGGCCTTTCGGATTGGCCGCATTGTTTGCCTTGTTCATTTTTGGCGCGGCCCTATTGGGGCGGGTCCTTGTGCGTACCGCTGTTGCGACTGCCCGCTCGACGGGAACGGTTTGGATGGCTGACATTGGCTTTCGGGTACGTCATGTCGCGGTCAGCGGGATGATTCAAACACCCAAAACGGTCATTGAGGCGATGACACATGTGCACCCCGGGATGCCGATCTTCGCCGTGTCGCCGCGGGCCGTAGCGGCGAAACTGAAGCAATCGGGGGTGGTGGAGGCTGCGGTTGTTGAGCGACTGCTGCCGAATACGATCAGAATTACGATCGATGAACGGACGCCGATTGCTATTTGGCAGCGTCCCGATCACCACTTTGCGCTAATAGGTACGAATGGTACGATCATTCTTGATCGTGGTGGCATAGCTGCCTACACGCGCGATCCGCAGCTCCTGATGGTTGTAGGGCACGGAGCGCCGGAGCAGACAAAAGCACTTCTAGAAAAGTTAGATGAGTACCCAGACATCCGCAAATTTGTTATTGCGGCGGAATGGATCGATGGCCTACGCTGGAACCTCATTTTAAAAAACCATACCGTGGTGCGCTTGCCAGCGCGGCATGTTAATGCGGCGCTGAAAATACTGGAGACGGCGCAAACGCGTATCGCGTTACTGAATCGTCCGGTTCAAACAATCGACTTACGACTGCCGGATCGGCTTATCGTGTTACCTTATGCGACTGTGCCGCCTGCCGTTGATCCGACGTCGGGTCAGGCAGGTCATTTATGAAAGGCCATTGGCGATGAACGATCTTTCCTATCGCGGAGATGCTTTGACGGCACCGCATCGCCCAGCAGAGAGCCGCCCTCGGCCAGCGAGGTCCGGGCCGTTCGGGGTGTTGGACGTGGGCTCGACCAAGATCGCATGCATGATCGGGCGCGGCGAAAGCGACGGAAAGTTGCGGGCGTTGGGATTCGGGTGGCAAAAGGGACGAGGCGTCAAATCGGGAGGAGTTGTTGACCTCGACGAAGCGGAGCGGGCAATCCGGGCTGCGGTTGGCGCTGCTGAGGACATGGCTGACATAAGGTTAAAAACGGTGGTGGTTAACCTTTCCTGCGGGCAACCCGAAAGCCGTTTGTTCAATGTGCAATGGCCAATTGACGGTCGGGCAATAGTGGATGATGACATACGGCGGGTCGTTCGGGAGGCTCGGGCGCGCGCCGCGGCTGAAGGGCGTGGTACGATTCACGCGCTTCCACTTGGCTTTTCAACCGATGAGACCGAGGGAGTCGGTGATCCGCGCGGGTTGTATTGCGATACGCTGACGGCGCGACTGCATGTCATCGATGCGGCTACGACGGCTATCAGGAGTCTCGCGGCTTGCCTTGAACGCTGTGAGCTGGGCATATCCGCGATGGTTTCGGCACCGTTTGCGTCAGGACTGGCTACGTTAGTTTCAGACGAACGAGAACTAGGTGCTACCGTGATCGACATGGGCGGCGGTACAACGACGATCGCAGTGTTTGCCGAAGGACAGGTCGTTCACACAGCCATGTTGCCTGTTGGTGGTCAGCACGTAACCAACGATGTGGCAAGGCTTTTGTCAACACATGTGGCTCATGCCGAGCGATTAAAATCCTTATACGGTACGTGCCAAAGCAGCCCGGATGATGTCCGGGAGCTACTTCCAGTGCCGATGGTCGGTGAGGCCGAGCATCAAATCGCCAAAGTACCAAGAAGTGCGTTGGTTTCGATTATTAGGCCCCGTATGGAGGAAATTTTCGAATTGGCACGAGATCGGATCGAGACCTCCGGAGTTGGTCGCGCGGCGGGCACGCGTGTCGTGCTGACCGGCGGTGCCGCTCAACTCGTCGGTGTGCGTGAACTGGCGGCGCAGATTCTGAATCGGCAGGTACGTCTTGGTCGGCCGTTTGGGGTGGTTGGCCTTCCCGATGCGGCTAGTGGGCCAAACTTTGCAACGATGATTGGCTTGCTTGCCTTCGCCACTGGTGACGGTCAGACGATGCATGATCTGGATCTTTCGGCCGAACCACCGCACGGGCTGTTTGCCCGGCTCTCGGCCTTCCTGAGGGAGAGGCTGTGATGCCCCGGTCCCTAACTAACGAACCTGAGAAAAACTCTTCATTCATCCGCAAGGAGTATCTTTCATGACGCTCAACCTGATCGCGCAAAAAACGAGCCATACCGATTTCACCCCGCGGATTACGGTATTTGGGGTGGGAGGAGGTGGTACCAATGCGGTTAACAACATGATCGCGCTCAACCTGCCCGGAGTGGAATTTGTTGTTGCCAATACAGATGCGCAGCAATTGCTTTTGTCCCGGGCGGAGCGGCGCATCCAGCTTGGGCCACACATTACACAAGGGAATGGTGCTGGAGGACGGCCCGAAGTGGGTCGAGCCTCTGCGGAGGAAGCTGCAGACGAATTGGCAAGACATCTTGATGGAGCGCACATGGTGTTCATCACTGCCGGGATGGGTGGTGGCACAGGTACCGGAGCGGCTCCGGTGATTGCTCGGATGGCTCGGGAACGTAACATTCTAACGGTTGGCGTTGTGACGAAACCATTTGCCTTCGAGGGGCGTCGTCGCCTGCGCGCTGCTGAGGAAGGCATCGCCGAATTGCAGCAATTTGTTGACACACTTATTGTTATCCCGAACCAGAATCTATTTAAGGTCGCTAACGAGCGAACCGGCTGGAAAGAAGCCTTCGAGATGGCGGACCACGTTCTATATATGGGCGTGCGGGGGGTCACCGATCTGATGGTGGTGCCTGGCATGATCAACCTGGATTACGCCGACATCCGTTCGGTGATGCTCGAGATGGGCAAGGCCATGATGGGAACCGGCGAGGCAGATGGCGAAGACAGAGCAATTCGGGCAGCAGAGGCGGCTATATCTAACCCACTTCTCGAAGATACCAATATGAAGGGCGCACGCGGACTTCTAATCAATATTACCGGTGGCTCTGACCTGACGCTGTTCGAACTTGATCAGGCCGCGAATCGGATCCGCGAAGAAGTCGACGAAGACGCAAATATTATGGTGGGAATGGCCCTCGATGAAGGGCTCGGCGGTCGGGTACGAATTTCGGTTGTGGCAACGGGCATTGACAGTGCAGCACCGGGCCAGGTCGAAAAGCCGCGCCTAGTGTCGGTTGGGGGCGGCAACGTCATGGTTGACGCGGTGGCCGCTCACGGTGGGGTACTACGGGCCGGCGGGCCTGTGCTGGCGGCGTCTGAGGCGCCAATAATGGCGGCACCACCGAACGCCCAGATGCAGAATAGGCTAGGGGCGCAGGAAACAGGCGTGGCAGAGCCGATAGCCGTTGTTGCGGGCGTAGCACCGCCGCAATGGCAACAGCCTGCGCCGGTGCGCATGCCGCCCGCCGCACCCACACCCGTTCTTCAAAGAGACGTGGGAGCGGGGGTGTCGCGCCCGGTAGCGCCACCTGATCCTGGACGTAAACCGAGCCTGTTTTCGCGGATGACGCATGGTTTTCGGTCGGCTCCGCCGCTTGTCCCCGGGGCGCCTCATGTGGAGCCAACGATTGGTGTCTATATGCAGCCTCGGCACGAGGGGCGTGGCATTCCCGGTGGAGAAGATCTAAGTAATGGACAGCCAAACGCGGGATTAGGCGTGGCGCGGTTTGAGCCTGCCGCAGAAGCGCGCGCGAGCGTGAAGGTCGGCCAGACAGAGGATATCGGTCTCGAGATACCCGCGTTCCTCCGCCGCCAGCAATCCTGAGCAAGGACGCATCATTAGTGAGCGACCGATTCTTCAACGAAGCGGCGGAGATATCTCTAGGGATGTCTCCGCCAACGAGAGAAAGCGGCTTGGTTTTTGGTGTCATGGCTGCCAAAGGGCACTATCGGGTTAGCTCGCGCAGCCACCAGGGCTGATGTCGTTCCTGATTTCACGGGCACCTCGCGGCGCTCGGATGACCTCACCACGGCCAACGGCACCGTCCCGAAAGTAAGGGTTCGTCGTCCGAGGATCGGCGGGGCGCCCCTTTTTCTGGTTATGCCAAGCCGCATGGACCGAACACGTCGCTCCCCGAAGGCGCGCACGACTTTGGCAAGGACGGCATCCTTCATCTGGAACACTGAACCGGTAGCCAGCGCACGGCGCTGGCCGATGTCGGGTGCCGCATTGAGGCTGGTGGACTCGATGTGGCCGCACCAGAGGCAGGTGAAGCGGCTCTGGCTGCGGCGATTGCGTTTGTCCACGTAGCTGCTGTCATTGGTCCTGCAATTCTCCCTGAAAGTGGGCATTAAAAATTCCCTGGTTGGCGATTTTTGCTGACCATTCTGCCGGGGCTAGCCCCGGCAGAACGGTCGGAGCCGTCATCGGTGCCATCTTCCCTGAGCTGGGAGGGGGCGCGCAAGGTCGCGGCGATTGCTCTGGCCAATAAGATGGGCGGCTCCATTTACCTATCGCCAAAGCGGGCCATACGTTCCCTGTTGTCGGTGAGGCAAGGATGACGGGATGCGCCAGCGGGGACTGTTCGGGCTATCGGACCATC
>JAJZBH010000087.1 GCA_021799015.1 Pseudomonadota bacterium | reverse complement strand
GCTGGTTCTGCGGCCGGCCGCAGAACCAGCGTCCGCCCTGTCCTGTGCCACTTGGCAGCAAGGCTGCGCCGCCAGGCGCGATACCATTTCGTCACCAGCCATCGCCGGCCAGTTCTTCGCCGGCATCTTGAGCCTTGGGACCACGGGACGGATCAATAGTCGTACCGCTCGACGTCGGCGAAGAAGAACCACGCCGACAAAAGCGCACCAGTCTCGTTACTCGAAAATATATCCGAGCCCCGGCCGTGTTCTCAGATGTCTTTCCGCAAAACCGCCCAGTTTCTGTCTGATGTTTCGAATATAAATACGGACATGTGTACGATCATACACATGAGTACCACCCCAGCCTGCGCGCAGTATGTCGTCATGCGTGACAAGCTTGCCGGGATGGCGGGCCAGGATCACGAGGATCCGGAATTCCGTCTTCGTGAAATGGATCTCGGCTCCATCAAGGCTGACACGGCGCGCTGCTTCATCAATGCGCAGGCCATCGAACTCGATCACATCCGTCGGCAGGCCCTGCCCCGTTGTGATCAGGCGGAACGCGTTCCGGATACGGGCCAGAAGTTCGCCAAGACCGAATGGCTTTTCGACATAGTCATTGGCGCCTGCATCGAACGCCGCAATCTTCTGCGACTCCCGGTCGCGCGCCGACAAGACGATCACCGGCGTTTCAGAAAACTCGCGCAATTTCACAAGAACATCCTGACCATCCATGTCGGGCAGACCGAGGTCGAGCAGGATCACGTCCGGCACGAGCGTCGCGGCAAGACGCAGCGCCTCGGCACCACTATCGGCCCGCAACACCGTGTATCCAGCCGCCTCGAGCGCCGGCCGCAGAAACCGGTGAATCTGGGGCTCGTCGTCTACCACCAGTACCCGGCTGGTTTCGATCCGTTTTGTTCCGGTCATGGCAAAGGCAGTTCCACCCGGATGACAGTCCCGGGCAACCCATCCGCCGGAAGATCGCGGCGCGGGCTTTCCGCGCGGATTGCCCCGCCCATGGCCTCGACGAACGCCCGCGCGATCGCGAGGCCGAGCCCTGTCCCAGGGGCAACCCGGTCGCCGCGCACGACCCGGAAGAAGCTGTCGAAAACATGGGGCAGATCCTCAGGTGGAATACCAACCCCTTCATCTGCGACCGACAGCGTTACATGCTCTCCCTCGCGCCGGGAGAATACCGAGATAGCGCCGCCCTCAGGTCCGTACTTGACGGCATTCTCGAGAAGATTGACCAGAACCTGTTCCAGGAGCGCCGGGTCTGCGCGCACCGTTGCGGCATCTTCGGGAATATTGACCGCGGTACGGAAGGCGTCGGGAACGCGTGAAACGGCCTGCTCGACGAGAGGCTCAAGATCCACGGGCTCGTGTCGTGCCATGATTTCCCCCGTCTCGATCCGCGCCATCCCGGTAATGTTGGCGAGAAAGCGCGTCATGCGCCCGACATCCTGAACGATGCTCGCGAGCAGGTCGTGGCGGGTCGTTTCCGGCAGGTCGCTGTCAGATCCGGCCAGCGTTTCGGCCGCGCCTCGGATCGCGGTAAGTGGTGTCCGCAGGTCATGAGACAGCGAAGACAGAAGCGCCGTGCGCAGGCGCTGTGTCGATTCCTGCGCCCGCGCTTCGGCCGCGCGCGTGGCCAGCCGCAGCCGCTCCGCTGCGAGTGCCGCCTGGTCCGCCAGCGCTCTGAGGGCCTGAAGCACGGGCTCGGTCAGCGGAACAACGGGCCGCACGCCCAGGACGCCGACGACGCCTGCCTCGGTGGCCAGCGGCAGGAACCGCCACGCCGATCCCGGAAGCGTGGTCGTCCCCATGCCGGTTGCAACGCGGTTGTGCCAGGCGAATTCAGCCGCAGCGGTAGCCACGTCATCGAACGCCGGGACGCGTGGCAACCCTTCTGCACGGGCAAAAAGCAGAACGGCTTCGCTGGCGAGCGCCCGTGCCTCGGCTTCGACCACCGTGGCCAGCCCGGCCTCGTCAGATACCTGGGCAAGTGCCCGCCCGAACAGCGTAATGCGCCGAAGCGCGTCGATCCTCGTGCGCGCCGCTTCTGCCTCGGCCCGTACCCGGCCCGCAAGCGACCCGGTCAACACGCCAACAACAAGGAAGGCGAAGAGAGCGGTCACATCGCGCGGGTTGGCAACGGAGAGCGTGTAGATAGGCGGGAGAAAAAAGAAATTCCACAGCACGAAGCTCGTGAGCGCGGCAAAGATGCCGACGCTTCGCCCGTAGAGGCTCGCCATTGCGACGACGATAGCAGTGAAAACATACCCCATCGCTTCGGACGGCAGCGCACGGCCCAAGGCAAAACCTGCGACCGTTGTCAGGCTTGTGACCGCGAAGCTGACAATGAACGGCAGCAGCTTCGGCCGGGCGACAGGCCGCGGCGGTGCCCGCGGGCTTGCGACCGGGTCCGGGACCACGTGCAACGCATAAGCTCGTGCGGCGCGTGCCAACCGCCCGGAGAGGCTGCGGCGCCATCGCCACTTCTGGCGATTACGCGCGATCACGATGTGCGCCACGTTCTGGCGGGCGGCCGCATCGAGCAAGGCCGCCAGCACATCCGCATTTGTGGTCGTCTCGACGGTACCGCCAAGCTGGATCACCAGATCAAGCGCCGGCTGCACGGCCACCCCAGTCAGCGCCTGTTCAGCATGGAAGGCAAAAAAAGGCGCTCGCAATGCCTCCGCGAGACGTGCGGCGTGCCGGACGACCTGTTCCGCAGTTTCACCGGCTTCCACAACGGCCATGACGCGCTCTGCCGCCGGCCATGGGCCGGCGATAGCCTGCGCGCGCATGTAGGTCGCAATATCACGATCGACATGCTGGGCCACTCGCCGCAGTGCCATCTCCCGGAGCGCCGCGAGATTCCCGGCGCGGAAAAAGCCGTTGAGCGCCCGACGGGCCACATCCGGGCGGTAGACCAGTCCCTGTGTGAGACGTGTGCGTAATTCCTCCGGCGGCAGATCGATCAATTCGATGTCGTCGGCGAGACCGAGCACCGTGTCGGGCAGCGTCTCCGCAACACGAATACCGGTAATCCGGGCGACCTGATCGTTCAGGCTTTCCAGATGCTGAACGTTGAGGGTAGTCCAGACATTGATGCCAGCGTCAAGCAGCGTCAGGACATCCTGCCATCGCTTGGCATGACGCAAGCCGGGCGCGTTGGTGTGTGCCAGTTCGTCGAGCAGCAACAGGGCCGGGCGACGCTCAAGCGCCGCATCAAGATCGAACTCTTCAAGAAACCGACCACGATATGAGATGATCCGCCGTGGTAATACCGGCAACTCGCCGAGCTGCTCCATCGTCTCCGCCCGGCCATGCGTTTCAACAAGGCCAACAACGACGTCCATGCCGGACTCATGGCGGCGCCTGGCCGCCGCCAGCATCTCCCACGTCTTGCCCACGCCGGGCGCAGCACCGAGGAAGATCTTCAGCTGTCCCCGGCGGCCGCTGTTCGCCTGCACAAGCAGGGCGTCAGGGTCAGGTCGGTTCTCTGGCGAAGCGGAGCCCATCCTTGATGATCACGCCATCACGGGCATATGCGCAAGCTCAAACGCGCACATTCTTGCGTCACGGTACCTCCGCCGCACGCTCCGGGAACGTCTGTGCGGCGCGTGTGCCGGGCACCTTAGTCCCTGCGCAAAATCCATCGCGGCGACCGATACAGGGGAGGCGCGAAAGGCCAAGGCCTTGATGATCACCGCGATCGATGTGTTTGCTCTGGTGCGTTGGTACGACGCCTCCGTTCCCCTTTGCGTCCGGCGCCGGAGCGGGGTCCCAGAAGGATCATAGCGGGTGGCGCGATTCCCGCCAGGCAGCGAGCAGCATGGTCCTGATGCGCCGCAACTGCGCGCGCAAGTGGCCCGCGAAAACGCTGCCGTCCCGGCGATCCATTCGGGGCCATGCGTTACGCTGCATGACCTTCGGCCAATTCGAGATTGAGCCTGAGAACGTTGACATGCGCCGTTCCGACAACGCCCAGCACCGGCGCGGTTGCCAGGCGCCGGATGAGCTGCTCGACAACAGAGAGCGGTACCTTCCTCGCCGCGGCAATCGCTGGTGCCTGACGAAGCGCATTTTCGAGCGAAATATCGGGATCAAGGCCTGAACCCGATGAGGTGACCGCATCGTCAGGAACCGGGCCAGGACCATAAGCCTTGCGATAGGCCGCGATCCGCGCCGTGACATGGCTGACAAGCGCCTTGCTGGTCGGCCCGAGATTGGAAGCGCCGGATTCAGCAGCGTCATAGGGCGCCGGCACAGTCTGCCCCTTTGCGTTCGTCACTGTCAGCGCCGATGGCCGGCCGTGGAACCATTCCTTGCCCCGGAAGTTCTGGCCGATCAGCGCCGACCCGACGGACTGGCCATGAAGGCGAATGAGGCTGCCGTTCGCCTGGAACGGAAAGACGAGCTGGGCAAAACCGGTGAACGCAAGCGGTACGACCAGTCCGAGAAGCAAGCTGAACAGGACGACAACGGAAAAAGCCGGACGGAGTTCGCGCAGCATGGACGGGCTCCCTTGATCAGCTGAATACATGAAAAGCACCAAGGATCAGGTCGATGGCCTTGATGCCGATGAACGGCGTGATCAGCCCCCCCACACCGTAGATCAGGAGGTTGCGGCGTAGCAGCGCGGCAGCCCCCATCGGCCGGAAAGTCACTCCGCGTAAGGCCAGCGGTACCAGGGCAACGATGATCAGCGCATTGAAGATCACGGCTGACAGGATTGCGCTTTTCGGTGATGTGAGCCCCATGACGTTGAGCGCGGCAAGCTGCGGGTAGGTGCCAACGAAGATGGCCGGCAGGATCGCGAAATACTTCGCCACGTCGTTCGCGATCGAGAACGTGGTTAATGCGCCGCGGGTAATCAGCAACTGCTTGCCGATCTGCACAATCTCGATCAGCTTCGTCGGATCGCTGTCGAGATCGACCATGTTGCCTGCCTCGCGCGCAGCCTGCGTTCCCGTCTGCATCGCGACGCCGACATCGGCTTGCGCAAGTGCCGGCGCGTCATTCGTGCCGTCACCACACATGGCGACAAGCCTGCCTTCGGCCTGGGCCCGCCTGATATAGCTGAGCTTGTCCTCGGGGGTCGCTTGCGCAATCACGTCATCCACACCTGCTTCGGCAGCGATCACGGTTGCGGTCACGCGGTTGTCGCCTGTCACCATGACGGTACGGATGCCGATCCGCCGCAGGGCCTGGAACCGCTCCTTGATTCCCGGCTTGACGATATCCTTCAGCTCAATCGCGCCGAGCAGGCCACCATCGACCATAACACCCAGCGGCGTGCTGCCGGCGCGTGAAATACGATCCACCGCGGCGTTGAAAGCCTCGGGCGGGCCCCCCCCTACCAGCTTCAGGATCGAATCCACAGCTCCCTTTCGCCACTGACGGTCACCGGCATCGAGCCCGGAAAGCCGGGTATTTGCACTGAAGGGCACCATCGTCGCACCCTCCGGCAGGCTGGGGCTGATGTCGAAAGACTCCCGGGCGAGGCGAATGATCGACCGGCCTTCAGCCGTCTCGTCCCCCAGCGACGCAAAGGCCGCGGCCTCCGCCACCGCGCGGGTGTCGACTCCCGGCACCGGATAGAACGCCGACGCCATACGATTGCCAAACGTGATCGTCCCCGTCTTGTCGAGCAGCAGCGTGTCGACATCGCCGGACGCCTCGACCGCGCGTCCGGACGTTGCGATCACATTGAAGCGCACGAGCCGGTCCATGCCGGCAATACCGATGGCGGACAGCAACCCGCCGATCGTGGTTGGGATCAGGCACACAAAAAGAGCTGCAAGCTCTGCAATCCCCAGCGTCGTGTGGGAATAGGACGCGAAGCCGGGAAGCGTGACCACGACGATCAGAAACACAATCGTGAGGCCGGCAAGCAGAATGTCGAGCGCAATCTCGTTCGGCGTCTTGCGCCGCGCCGCGCCCTCGACAAGAGCGATCATGCGATCAAGAAAGCTCGAGCCTGATTCCGACGTGACCCGGACCACAAGCCAGTCCGAGACCACTTCCGTCCCGCCAGTAACCGCTGAACGGTCGCCACCAGCCTCGCGAATCACCGGCGCCGACTCGCCCGTCACCGCACTCTCGTTGACACTGGCGATGCCCTCGACAATCTCGCCGTCCGCCGGAATGAGGTCGCCCGCCTCGACCAGCACAAGGTCATCCTTCCTCAACTGCGGGGCCGGCGTGGGCGTGAACGAACCGCGATTCAACGGATCGGCAACCAGCTTTGCCATCGTGTCGCTGCGGGCGCGCCGCAGACTCTCTGCCCGGACCCGGCCGCGTCCCTCAGCCACAGCCTCGGCGAACGTCGCGAACAGGACCGTGATCCACAGCCATCCGGCAATCACCCCCGAAAAGGCCCAGGGTTTGCCGATGAAGATCTCGTGCCCTCCGGCGAAAGTCGCCAGCAGCGCGATGACCTCGGTCACAAAGATCACCGGATTGCGGATCAGGACGCGTGGGTCCATTTTGATGAATGCATCGCGTGCGGCACGAACGAGAATGTCTCGATCGAACAGTCCGATGGCCTCGACTTTGCGGGACATGGTGATGCTCCTCAGAACGTCTTGCCGGCAAGCAGCATGTAATGTTCGGCTATGGGCCCAAGCAGATCGGCTGGCATGAACTGGAGCCCGACCAGGATGATGATCACGCCGGTCAGCAGCCCGACAAACAGCGGCCCATCGGTCGGAAACGTACCTTCCGAATGCGCCAGGCGGGGTTTGGCTCCCAGCGAACCGGCAATCGCGAGCACGGGAATCATGACGGCGAACCGGCCGAACAGCATCGCAAGGCCAATGCCGTAATCCAGCAGCATCGTGTTCGCGGAAAGCCCGGCAAAGGCGCTGCCGTTGTTCTCTGTCCCCGACGTCCAGGCATAGAGCATTTCCGAAAGCCCGTGCGGGCCGGCATTGGCGAGCGAGGCCTGCCCCGACTTCGTAAGCAGGGAGAAGCCGGCTCCGGCGAGAATAAACAGTGTCTGTACGAGGATGGCGAGCATCGCGAGCTTCATGTCCCGCGCCTCGATCTTCTTCCCGAGATATTCTGGAGTTCTCCCCACCATGAGGCCGGCAACGAACACAGCGAGCAGGGCAAACAGGACAATCCCGTAAAGTCCCGAGCCGACGCCACCTGGTGCGATTTCGCCAAGCTGCATCATGAACAGCGGGACCAGGCCGCCCAGCGGAAGATAACTGTCCGTGAACGAATCTACCGCCCCGGTCGACGTTCCCGTTGCCGCAACATTGAAGGTGGTGGATTGCGCTATGCCGAAGCGCACTTCCTTGCCAACCATGTTGCCGGGTTGGGCGGCCATGCCCGCGTGAACCAGGATGGGATTGTTCGCGCTTTCTGCAGCGTAGGCTCCAAGCATGCCGCAAACGAGGATCAGAGCCATGACCGAAAACAGGGCTATGCCATCGCGCTTGCGCCCGACCATGTGACCAAAGGCGATGGGCAATGCAAAGCCGATAACGAGAATCAGCCAGATCTCGAGCAGGTTCGTCCATCCGGTCGGATTCTCGAAGGGATGGGCGGAATTGGCATTAAAGAAGCCGCCACCATTGGTACCAAGTTCCTTGATGGCCTCCTGCAGCGCCACCGGCCCGCGCGCGATCGTCTGGATGCCCCCCGCAAGTGTGTGCACGTGGGCATAGGGAGCCAGCGTCATGGGTACGCCGGAGGCAAGAAGAAACACCGCCGCCAGCAGCGCGACCGGCAAAAGCAGATACAGCGTGATCCTGACGAGATCGACGTAGAAATTGCCGAGGGTGCGGACACCACTACCCGCAAACGCGCGCATGAGAGCGCCAGCGGCGGCGATCCCGGCTGCTGCCGAGAGAAAATTATGCACGGCCAGTCCAAACATCTGCGCCCCGTACGAAATCTGGCTTTCCGGGGCATAGGCCTGCCAGTTCGTGTTGGTCGTGAAGGATGCAGCCGTATTAAAGGCAAGTTTCGGACTCATGCCCCGGATATGTTCCGGGTTGAACGGCAGGTAATACTGTAGCCTCAGGATGGCATACAGCAGCAGAAAATGAATCAGGCTCAGCAGGAGCAATCCGACGGCATACCCGGCCCAGCCCATCTGGCGCTCGGGGTCGATACCGCAGATCCGGTAGATCGGCGCTTCAATCACGGAAAGAAATCGAAGTTGCCCGCGATACAGCCGGGCCAGGTAGGCGCCCATGGGAAAGGCAGCACAAAAAACGAGCGCAAGCGCAAGAACGATGAACCCTGTACCATGCAATGTCATGATGCTTTCCTGTCCCGAAACGCGCCTATTAGTTAGGCGAACGCAAACGAACGACCTGCCGGATAACGTGCCATAACCACCAGACAATGAGCACGACTGCCATGGCGCTTCCCAGGCAGATCAATATATCCGCGACTAGCTCCACAATCTGTGCAGCTTCCGACATCGGATTCAGAAATCCTCCGGTCGCAGCAGGGCCCATACCAGATACACAAGGATCAGTCCGGAGACGGTGCCACCCAGCACGATATCTAACATTGATCTGTAACTCCGGCCGGAGCAGCGTCAGCGATAACAGTCTGAGGCCACATCATCTAGATTCTCTCGCAGGCTTTCACATACAGAAGAAAAAGGCCGAAGATTCCGCAGCCTAAAAGAAGGGTAAGGAGGTCAGCCATGATAAATCCACCCCGAATCTGAGGCCGGTACCGCCAGCGCCGGACGTGTCCTGGTCTCCGGAGCGCCCTTTTGGTCACTCCCGACCCGAAAAAATAATGCCTGGAAAAAAAGTAAAGATTCCAGATGAAATTCGTTTCCGAGTGTAAAGAAATTGTAAAGAAAGGTGCTGACGGCCATCCCAATGTCGATGCCGGTTTTTAAATCGCCACACTGGTCTGCTTTTCCACAGCCGCGGAAAACTGGGCGCTTCATCCGATAGCCGCAATCACCGCACCAGCGACACCTTGATCCAGATCAAGGTCTACGCTGGCCGCAGGCTGCAATGTCACGGCCAGCCAATTCCTGCAGCCCCGCTCTTGCCGGCGATCCCATGCCCAAGCTTCTCATCATCCAGGCCGCCGCGTATCGTTCGCGTGAGGACAAACGCCCATTGCGCATTCGCAAACGCAGGCTTGTCGGTGCCGTGCTTCCATACCTCGCCGCGCTTGCCCCGTCAGACTGGGAGGTCAGCGTGCTCGACGACGAAATCGACGAGCCGGACTACAATGTTGCCGCGGATGTTGTTGCCATCACCATGCGTACGGTAACATCGCTGCGTGCCTATGAAGTTGCCGACCGATTCCGCGCAAGGGGCCTCATCGTGCTGCTTGGTGGGCCCCATGCCACCTTCCATAGCGATGAGATGGCCGAACACGCTGATGCAGTCTGCGTCGGTGAGGGCGAGGACATCTTTCCCCGCATGCTGGAGGACGCAGCTGCCGGCCGCTTGGAAAAATTCTACCGGCGCGACACCGTTGCCAGCATGAAGGGCATACCGACCCCTCGCTGGGATCTTCTGAATCCAAAGCATTATGTCTTTTACAAGCCATTCGTGATCCAGCAGTCGCGTGGTTGCCCCTATTCCTGCGACTTTTGCGCTGAGCGGCGGCTAAATGGCGATTTCGGCTACCGCGACCGCCCGGCAGAGGAAGTAGTCGAGGAAATAAAGAGATGCGGCGGTCGCCATGTTTTTTTCGCTGCAAGCCAGTTCGTTGGTCACAAGCCACGGACGATGGAGCTGCTGGAAGCTCTGATCCCGCTTCGGATCCGCTGGTCGGCGCTGTTTTCACCGCGGTTCGTATTGGACGCAAAGTTTCTCGACCTGGCGAAGCGGTCCGGGCTGTTGCACATCAATATGGGCATCGAAAGCATATCCCAGGATACGCTGCAATCCATGCACAAGGGCTTCAACAAGTCGAACAGCTACGATGATATGATCCGGAACCTGAATGAGCGGAACATCAGCTATTCGTTCAATTTCGTGCTGGGCAGCGACGGCGATGACGACAGCGTGTTTGCCGCGACGCTGGAGTTCCTTCAGCGGCATAACGTGCCGGCCGCCTATTTTAACGTCATGGTGCCATTGCGCGGTACACCGCTGTACGACCGCATGAAGCAGGAAGGGCGCATCATTGACGAAGCCAATATGGAGCGTTGGGCCGGCGTGAAGTGCCACTTCCTGCCAACGCGGATGACAGGCGATGAACTGGTTACGCAGGTGAAGATGATGCAGCGGAGCTTCTACTCGCTACCTTCGATACTGCGGCGCCTGAGACTTCCGCGTACGCAGGCTGACCTGGCGTCGTGGAGTATCAACCTCAGCCAGCGGCGGGTGGCACTGAACTCGGACACGATGAACGAGTTCAGCGAGTATTAGGCGCGCGCGGACCTATTGACCTTCGTGGGATGTTCTTGTATTGTTCTCTTATGTCGATCGGGGCGTTTCTCGGGCAATTTCCGGATGATGATGCGTGTTGGGCGTACCTGGAGCAGGTGCGC
>JAJZBH010000086.1 GCA_021799015.1 Pseudomonadota bacterium | reverse complement strand
AGGTTATTTGACCGCGTATGGGACCGATATCAAACTCTGTCAGAATGACACGCTATAACGCATGATCCCTCGGAAGACGCCGATCGTTAGCTTCCCCATTACGAGTGTGATTCTGGGACTCTGTCTTGTGACCGCGTTCCCCCAGGCGGCTGCTGGCGCCACGTCACAAGGATCGGTAGATCCCGGCGAGGCTTGCATAAACGCCGCCCGAAGTGTCAGCAAAAAGGTTGGAATACCGGCAGGTCTGCTGCATGCCATTGGCCTCGTGGAATCTGGATGGCTTGATCCGGCTTGGTTTCGTCGAACTCCTTGGCCTTATGCCGTCGACGTGGATGGTGCTGGCTACTGGTTTGGCAGTGCCATGGCCGCAGCCCGGTTCGTCCAGTCCGCGCTGGGCAATGGGGCGCGTTTCGTCGACGTCGGGTGCTTTCAAATAGACATCGAGTACCACCCAAACGCGTTTACCTCGCTGCTCCAGGCTTTCGATCCGACAAGCAATGCAACCTACGCGGCCAAATTTTTACTCCGACTCCACGCACAGTTCGGCTCCTGGCCCGCGGCGATTGCCGCCTACCATTCTGATGATCCGTCGCATGGGGAGCGTTACGCACAGCATGTAATCGCCGTCTGGGACCATACGCCACGACAAGAAGAAGGCTTGCCGAGTCAAACAGACCCCTACGTCATTCATATCGGCCCTCCCCAGCAAGGGTTACCTCATATTATCACCCCGTGACGGCCTGCCCTCTGTTCAATAGCCGGGTGGTGGCGGCGGCGGTTGACTCCCGTAATATCCTTGCGGCGGCGGGGCGGATTGTTGCGGCGTTGTCATTGCCCCCCCTAGAGCGCCTACTGCCCCTCCAATTAAAGCGCCTGTCGCAGCGCTTCCACCGGTGGCCGCGCCAAGGGCTGCCCCAGCGCCGGCGCCGATTGCCGCTCCGCCCAATGCCCGCTGCCCAGGGTTATAAGGGTTGGTGCACCCCGCGAGGGCCACTGCCGCCCCTAGGAGGAGCACTGTGACCCCAAGCCGTAAACTCCTAGCCATAGCTTATCCCTCCAATCTAGACTTTGCCCCACTATCGGGTTTTGATGGCACTGCCTCTCATCTTCGGACAACGCGATTCTGCAAGCCAAAAATATGCGTTCCTGCCGGCCTTCCGGCAATTAAGGCGCTGAAGCATCCCCCGAAGCCGGTCGCGTCCCTCCGAGCACGGAGAGAACAAAAAGTGGCCCGATCATCACGTAACGCAGATCCTCGAAGAACAACGACCGGTGCCCATCGAGGTGGTGACCAACAAAAACGCCGAGCCAGCCAAAAAGCACGAACAGGATCGCGAGCCACGCGGCTCCGTGCTCCGGAAGCAATGTGACCCATACCACCAGCATGAAGATCATCACGACGGCCATTTTCAGCGCCATCGCGGCATCAAGCCGGTAATAGTAGATGGACGCTACAGCAATCGAAATCAGAACAAGGCCGAGACTCAATGCCTGAATCAGGCCAATTACACCAAACACAACTGCGGGAATGCAGATGCACTGAACCACTTCAGCGCGCCGACCTTGGTGACGCTCCGAATAGTGCGATAGCAGGGTATCGAATGTTGCACTCATTCCATTAACAATAGCAGAATGCAGCACAGCTTTACAAATGCCAGGTCAGGTGCGAATTCCGGGATGTACACTCCCATGCCAAAGGACCAAGCCATGGCATCGCAATCTATTGTCGGCGTCGATGCACGGCACAGCTTAGACGAGCTGGCAGCAAGCAAAGCTAACCGGAAGGCTGTTGCGACTTGGCTGTTCTTCACATTTTCGATGATTGTCGAGATGTTCGCTATCGGCGCTTATGTGCAGAACGACAACGCCGGACTGTCAATCATGGCTTGGCAGCCGGTCTCTGGTATAATTCCACCTTTGACCCACCATGAATGGGAACGCATGTTCGCGCTCTACAAAACCATTCCACAGTACCGGCTGCTAAACACGCATATGACTCTCGTCGGCTTTAAGGCAATTTTCTGGCCAGAATGGATCCACCGGCTGTGGGGACGCTTACTGGGTCTTGATTTCGGAATCCCTTTGTTCTGGTTCTGGTGGACAGGCCGATTGGAGCGGCGGTTACGACCGTGGCTCTTGCTGCTCCTCGTATTGGGACTGGTGCAGGGTGTGATCGGTTGGTGGATGGTGGCCTCGGGATTTCAGCCTGGCCTCACGGAAGTGGCTGTCTGGCGCCTTTCAATTCATTATTGCTTTGCGACTGCGTTGGCGATCGCTGTTTTTGTCACTGCTCTCGTTGTACTGAAACCACCTTCCGAATGGCTGGCTCCGCCCGAGGCAGCGCGGTATCGGGTGGCACGTGGCTTTGCCATTGCCTCCATTATAGCAATCTGCATTGCGATATTCGCTGGCACCTTTCTCTCGGGCCTCCATGCATATAACGTCGACAATACATTTCCATTGATGAATGGAAAATGGATGCCCACCGGTTATGCCAGCCTGCATCCGTTCTGGCGCAACTGGTTTGAGAACAAGGTAGCAGCACAATGGAACCACCGCGTCGCCGGAACGGCTGCGGCGGTCGTCGTGATCTCGTCGGTCGTAATAGCCATCCGTGCTAATGTGCCGCCACGCGCCCGGGATGCCTTCCTCGTCACGGGCGGATTATTAATTTTGCAGTACATTCTTGGCGTTACAACCCTCGTATCGAGGATTCTCGATATTGGCGTCGTGCATCAGATGAACGCTGTGCTGCTGCTGGCTGCCGCAATCTGGGCCTGGTTCGAACTGCGTGGCCAGCGCCGAGCATGACCCCAAAAACTGGCGACCATCTCGTCGGAAACTGGCTTCTTGTAATTGCGGCGATGATTTTCGGAATGGTAGTGGGTGGCGGACACGTCCGCACTATTGGCGCCGGCTTTGCGGTGCAAATATGGAAGCCGGTCTTTGGCTTTCTTCCCCCAGCTAGCGATGCTGGCTGGAAGTATCTTTTTGCGCTATACCAGAAAACTTCCCAATTTCAGGCATTGCATCCGGCCATGACGCTAACCCAGTTCAAGGCAATGGCCTGGCCAAACATCCTGGATCGTGACTGGGGTCGCCTGATGGGAATAGCATTCATTGTACCACTCGCCGTCTTTCGGTGGCAGCGCAGAATTTCAGATAGGATGACGATATGGCTTTTGTTTATTTTCTTGGCTGGCGCCGCTGAAGCAACGATTGGTTGGTACATGGTTCGTTCTGCCATGTCACCTGGCAATCTGTCCCCATCCCCTCTTTGGCTTGCTCCTCATTTCGTCCTGGCGATGATGGTTTTCTGCGCGGTGCTGTGGACGGCCCTCAGCGTCCGAAATCCTGTACCGGTACTCGTTGAAGGAAGCGCTCACCTCCGCCCATGGTTAACGGCTGCCATCGTGCTCATTATCGCCACCATGCTTACTGGAAGCTTAGTCGCGGCAACAGGGGCAAACCGCGTTTACAATACATTTCCGCTGATGAACGGCCATGTCATGCCCAAAAATGCTTGGGCATTGC
This sequence comes from Pseudomonadota bacterium, assembly GCA_021799015.1. Taxonomy (GTDB): domain Bacteria; phylum Pseudomonadota; class Alphaproteobacteria; order Acetobacterales; family Acetobacteraceae; genus Acidiphilium. The sequence goes on along the minus strand of JAJZBH010000086.1, from coordinate 7,024 downwards.
ACCCAGTCTGGTTGAATCTCTTGGCCAATCAGGGAACTGTGCAGTTTGAACACCGGGTGCTCGCCACGATAACCACCGTAGTAGTCTTGATTGCCGCGGTTCAGGGTTTGCGCATACCGACAAGCACTAGGGTGCGCGATCTTTTTCTGCTCCTAGCGATGTCGGTATCACTGCAATATATACTGGGAATGACGGCTCTTATCTCGGGAATGAACTCGATCGGCTATAGTCATGAGCTGAACGCGGTTTTAGTTCTCGCCGCGTGTATCGCATGCCGGCATACGGTGCGCGGCACAAACCCAATCATTCGATACTTAGTCACGAAGGCGGCTGAATGAAATCTGATACACTGGCAACAGCCGATCGCTTGTTTCACGGCAACGACGGCATTGATCCCATGGAGGCAGCACGGGCCATAGCGTCGGTGCTCGATAAGGCTGATGATGGAGAGTTGTTCATGGAATACCGTGAATCCGAACTCATCAGCATGGATGACGGGCGGATCCGCAACGCGAGCTTCGATTCGCATCGCGGCTTTGGTCTCCGTTCGGTCAGTGGGGAGGCATCACTGTATTCGCATGCTGGCGAACTTTCACATGCCGCTCTCAAGCGCGCCCTTGACGTGATGCGTGAGGCTCGGCTTGGGGACGCTGGTACGATCTCAGTTGCCCCAGCGTCGGCACCAACGCCGCTCTACACGAGTCGCAACCCTCTCGCGGAGCAAACGTTTGAAAGACGTGCTCTTCTGCTTGGTGCCATTGACGCGTACGCGCGGAGCAAGGATCCGCGCGTAGTACAGGTCATGGCGAATCTTTCGGGTGAATGGCAGGTAGTGGAGATCCTCCGGCCCGACGGCACCCGCACAGCTGACGTCAGGCCGCTTGTCGTACTGCATGTCTCCGTGGTGATGGAGCACAATGGCCGACGCGAGGTTGGGAGCCACGGCGCCGGTGGTCGAGAGACTTACACAAGCATCACCGCACCGGAATTCTGGCGTGCAGCGGTCGACGAAGCCATTCGTAAAGCCGAGCTTAACCTTGTCAGCATTGCGGCGCCGGCAGGCGAAATGCCGGTGGTACTCGGTCACGGCTGGCCTGGAATCCTTTTACATGAAGCCATCGGCCATGGGTTGGAAGGCGATTTCAACCGTAAAAAGACATCGGCGTTTTCTGGTCTGATGGGCAGTCGAATCGCTTCAAAAGGTGTCACCGTCATTGATGATGGGACGATCCCCGGTCGGCGCGGCTCTCTTACCGTGGATGACGAAGGTACACCGACACAACGCACGGTGCTGATCGACGATGGGATCCTCGTCGGTTACCTTCAGGATCGGCAAAACGCGCGGCTGATGAACATGCGTGCGACAGGCAATGGCCGCAGACAATCCTACGCACATCTGCCGATGCCGCGGATGACCAACACGATCATGCTTGCGGGTACGGCCTCATGCGAAGACATGATCCATTCGGTCAAGCGGGGGATCTATGCTGCAAACTTCGGTGGCGGCCAAGTCGACATTACATCGGGGAAATTCGTTTTCTCTGCATCCGAAGCGTACTTGATCGAAGACGGGCGAATTGGCCCCCCCCTCAAGGGTGCGACGCTGATTGGCAACGGGCCGGACGCTTTAACCAAGGTTGAGATGGTCGGATCCGATCTCCAACTCGATCCAGGTATCGGCACGTGCGGCAAAAACGGCCAAGGCGTGCCCGTGGGCGTCGGACAACCAACAATAAAGATCTCCGGCTTGACCGTCGGCGGAACGGGCCTGTGAGCCATTGGTTACGTGCATGAGACTGCTGGCGTCGCAGGATTGCTTCTGACGCCGCATCGTCGGCAATGCGCCGCCAGGAACTCTGGGTAGTCGCTGTGTGGCGGCGGATCATTGTAATCGGGGGTGCGAGAAGATTTACCCCCCTTCCAGGGCGGGACGCCTGCATAAATCTCGTCGATCGTGAGCACACCAGAAAAGAATCGGGTTCGCCTCCGCCATCATGAAACGGACCCGATGGCCGAGATGCCACAAAGCCGAACAGGACACGCCAAGAATCTCGCTGAGATCCATGGCCGGGTTGCCGTCGACGACACGGTCAGATAAATCGCATGAGCCCATGTCAGCAACGGCCACTGGGTTCAGTACATCGGCGTTCCGGCCATGACCATGAACTGCTTCTTGCACGCCTTGCAGTGCCAGAACTTGGCTTTTGGCATGTAGATCGCTTTGCTGATCGCGCCACAGTGGTAGCATTCGGGGCCGCTCGGCCATCGCGCTTTCTCGAACCACGCCCGCGCGGCATCCTCGTTCAGGAACACCCCATTGAAGGCGCGAAGCGTCACGTTCATACCTCGTCCTTGATGTTGCAGCACGCGTGGTCAATTCGAGAGTTTTGTGCGCCATTATCGCGTTCAGAATCTGGCTTTTCTTCCGCCGCACAACGCCGTATCGTTGACCACTAGACGTTTTGTGTACTCGAACGCCGAAACACACGCGGTGGGATCGTGAAAGCCGACAAGCGAATGAACACTGGCGTGGCAACGATTAAGGAGACGATTTCCGACGAGGCCGGTCTGATCCTGCAATTCGCCAATCAGGGTTTGGAAGACTTGGAGAATTGTATAGCGGCCATTGCCGGATGCAACCCTGCTTTTATCACGCGCCGGATATACATCGGATACTTCGATACTGCAGATTTCGCGTTGCACCGTGCCGGCGCAATGTTGTTGGTAAGGAGGCGGGGGAAACGCTTTATCCAGACACTGTCAAGCACTCCGCCTCGCGAACCCGAACGTGCCATCGAATGGTGCCGGGAAGTCCGAGCGTTCATGCCTGATTTGATGGAACATGAGCAAGTTTTAGCCACTCAGTGGGACCTGTCCCTCAAGGAGCTGGCAATCGAACCTGCCTTCGTTATTAAGGTTCGGCGTCGAGAATGCCGGCTTAAGATCGGCGCATCGACCGTCGATGTAGTCATAGATCAGGGAACAATTGCATCTGGAGTACACGCACGCCCTGTGAGCGAAGTGAAACTGACCTTGGCCAGCGGCCAGCCCCATACAGTCTATGAAGCAGCTGCGTGCATCTTTAAGAGCCATCGTTTTACTTTGTCGACCATGAGTCAAGCCATGCGAGGTTTTTCCCTCGCGATCGGCCAGCCTCCAGAATTCTCCAAATTCGTACCCCTCACGTTGGACCGGCAAGACAGTGGGGACAGCGCAATAATTCGGATTCTGCGCGGCTTTCAGAATCATGTGCTGGCTAACCACGACGCAGCCGCCGATGGACGCAACCCTGAAGGCGTGCATCAGTTGCGGGTTGGGCTAAGACGTCTGCGCTCGGCACTCCGGTTATTGCGTGGCATCATGCCGCCTGAGATCTTGGGTGGCCTTCGTCAAGATGCCCGATCTGCCGCAAACGCCTGCAGCGCAGCGCGAAACTGGGATGTCTTTCTGACGGAAACGTTGCCAAAAATTGTCGATGGATGCGAAAACTTCGGCGACTTCGGCTCCTTGCAGCTAGCAGCTGAAAGACAGCGCGGCGAGGCCTACAACTCCGTCCGACATATGCTCAGCGCCGAACCCTACGTTCGGTTCCACCTAGCTCTAGGCATGTGGATTGGGGGCGCAGAATGGCAGACCTGTGCGATGGCCAGTCCCAGCCTTAGCGGCCCTGCCACCTCCTTCGCAACTGCTGTTCTCATCGACAGCCATCGTCGTGTACACAAGCGCGGAGAGCACTTCCGTCGTCTTTCTCCACAGGCTCTTCACCGGCTAAGAGTCGCCGCAAAAAATCTCCGGTATATCGCGGACGGTCTGGGCTCGATGATGGGAGATGTAACCCGCAAGCAAAAGCGAACACGCCGTTATTTCCGTGCGCTCTCACGATTACAAACCCAGCTAGGGTACGCCAACGACATGGCCACTACCCGCCAACTCATTGAAGCACTTGGTAACGACCGTTGGAACACCCCGGCAATATGGCAAGCCGCTGGCGCCGTTGTTGGATGGTCCGCACATAGTGTCGCCGAATCTAATGTGCTTCTTCGCATGGCCTGGCAGGCCTTCCGCCACTGCGAGCCCCCGTGGTCACACAGCTCGGTGCAGCGGTGACCCCACTGACCGAAGAATCCCGTATCTAGGGTTGAGCCCGCCTCACTCTCAAACATTCAGCTTGCCTTTCGCTGAACGGGATCGTTATCGTGATGTCGGAGCAAAAAAGATCATGGACCTTAAACGCGAACACCACGTAAATCTCTGGTACGTCGTAATCGCCATAACCGGCGTGTTGCTGATCCAAAGCCTGCTGTTGAGACCGACCGATACGAAAACCATTCCGTACAGCCAGTTTCTTGAGCTGGTACAGCAAGGAAAAGTCACAGATGTAAAAATCGGGCCAAGTGAAATCACCGGAAAATTTACTCAGCCCGAAGACAAGAAGGTACCGAATTTCGAGACGATCCGGGTCGATCCAGCTCTCGCGGCCACACTTTCAAATTCAAAGATCGATTTCGCCGGCACTCCCGGACCCAGCCTTTTCGAGAATTTCCTCTCATGGATGTTGCCCGTACTGCCTTTCCTCTTACTCTGGTTATACCTGATCCGGCCGATGGTAGGCGGCCAAGGTCTGGGCGGCTCCGGGCTTGGTGGCTTGATGTCCGTCGGAAAAAGCAGGGCCAAGATCTACGTCGAAAAATCCGTCAAGGTCACATTTGCCGACGTGGCCGGGGTCGACGAAGCCAAGGCAGAATTACGAGAGGTCGTTGATTTCCTGAAGAACCCTGGTGAGTATGGAAGACTTGGTGCACGAGCTCCGAAGGGAATATTACTCGTAGGGCCACCGGGAACGGGGAAGACACTGCTCGCTCGCGCGGTCGCTGGCGAGGCTGGCGTCAATTTCTTCTCAATTTCCGGATCTGAGTTCGTTGAGATGTTCGTCGGTGTCGGCGCTGCACGTGTCCGCGACTTGTTCGAACAGGCACGCAAGATGGCACCAGCGATCGTTTTCATCGACGAACTGGATGCACTCGGTCGCGCGCGCGGGGGGGTGTTCACGGGTGGCGGCCACGATGAAAAGGAACAAACACTTAATCAGCTGCTGTCTGAACTCGACGGCTTTGATAGTAGCGCGGGCGTTGTCCTTCTAGCTGCCACCAATCGGCCAGAAATTCTCGACCCTGCTCTGTTACGAGCGGGTCGATTCGATCGTCAAGTCCTCGTAGACCGCCCTGACAAAACCGGACGTCTTTCAATCTTGCGTATTCATGCTGCAAAAATACAACTGGATGCCTCGGTTGCCTTGGAACAGGTCGCAGCAATGACACCAGGTTTCACAGGCGCCGATCTCGCCAACCTAGTCAACGAGGCAGCATTGCTGGCAACGCGGCGACACGGAAACTGGGTCACCCTCGAAGATTTCAATCAGGCGATCGAAAGAATCGTCGCCGGACTTGAGAAGCGTAACCGCCTCATCAACCCCCACGAACGCGAAATCGTCGCGCATCACGAAATGGGCCACGCACTCGTAGCCATGGCCCTGCCGGGGCTCGATCCCGTGCAAAAGATCACCATCATTCCCCATGGCGTCGCGGCGCTCGGATATACCATGCAGCGTCCTCTGGAAGACCGTTATTTAATGGATCGGCGTGAATTGCGCAACCGAATGGCCGTTCTGTTAGCAGGGCGTGCTGCAGAGGCGGTAATATTCGACGAAGTTTCTACAGGTGCCGCCGATGATTTCTCTAAGGCAACAGAAATTGCGCGCAATATGGTGATGCGTTACGGCATGGACGACGCGCTAGGCGTTGTCTCGTACGAACCAGAAGGTCCGAGCTTCCTTGGAACCGCGCACGCCTTGGACATCCAGCCGCGCCGCTACGGCGAACACACGGCCGACCAAATCGATGAGGCTGTACGCGCATTGCTCGAAGACGCATTTGGTAGGGCACGAGTGATCCTCGAACTCAATCGTCCGCTGCTTGAACGCGCTGCGGCGGATCTTCTTTCTAAAGAAACGTTGGGGGCAGATGCCCTAAAGGAAATTGCTCTCGCCGTGCAGGTTCCAACTGCAGAATTAGCCGGACGTCCTATTTTGCCACGCGCCTCGACAACGTCTGGCTCCGTACCTGCTACGCAACCAACTCGTTAAAGTTGGCTGCTACACCAGCCACATATCAGATACTCAAAAGACTCCTGTGCCTCCGAGTGCTTGCAACACGTCAATAGAATGACGCTCCCTCAAACCGGCGCCGTACGCGTGCGATAATCACCATCCCATGTCCAGTTGGCGAGCTTTTTCGGATCCACGCCGTACTCACACGCATGATGAATGCACTCAATTTGCTGATCTAACAAGTTGTCACGAACATTTGCCCCCGTCTCCTGAAACCTTGGCATCCGATCGATTGCGTCAATTGCCAAGCTGAAGCGGTCAGTCTGATTACGGATCGCCAACTCCAAAGGCGTATTTATGTTACCTTTTTCTTTATATCCGCGGACGTGGATACGATGTTGGCCTGGCCTGCGATAAGTGAGACGATGAATCAGCCAAGGATATGAATGAAAATTGAAAATCACTGGCTTGTCGCTCGTAAACACCGATTCGAATTCGCCATCAGTCATACCATGTGGATGTTCAGTATTCGGCACCAGTCTGAACAGGTCCACGACATTCACAAACCGAATTCGTATGCCCTTTAGATGGCGACGAAGAATTTCCGTGGCAGCAAGAGATTCTCCAGTTGGAACATCGCCACAACTAGCCATAACGACGTCTGGTTCTGCTCCCTGATCGTTGCTGGCCCAGTCCCAGATTCCAATTCCTTTTGTGCAGTGGGCAATTGCTGCGTCCATGTTTAGATATTGAAGATGCGTCTGTTTATCCGAAACAATAACGTTGACGTAGTTTTCGCTTCGCAGGCAATGATCTGCAACAGACAGGAGGCAGTTGGCATCAGGCGGGAGATAGATACGCACCACCTCCGGACTTTTGTTGGCGACAACGTCCAGAAAGCCAGGATCTTGGTGAGTG